>NZ_JZRD01000014.1:0-133197 GCF_000963995.1 Pantoea sp. SM3 | reverse complement strand
CTCACTCACTCACTCACTCACTCATTCACTCATTCACTCATTCACTCCATTACGCCATGACTGACTTTGGCTGGCTTACAAAACTGTCGGAAATTGGCGACAAACACGAAAGTAAGATGTCGCTAAATGGTGACATTTAACTTATTGATTTATTTTGACTCAATTTTTCATCCTTTAACTCGTTGCTGATCAGCGACACTTTCGTCAGACCAGCCGGTCCGCTTTTTCATAAAATAGTGCGTCACACCTCGCATTTCTCTGATAATCAATGCTATTTCATTTCTGGCACGATAGTTGCTATACTCACAGCGTTGCTCATTCTCCTGTCTATGATTGCCCCGCACTGCGGTTGAGCTCATAAAATTCGAATGACGCACCAAACGGAGCCTGCCGTCCACCCAACCGATAATCGCTTGCTTTGCAACGTTATCAAGCATCGGACGCAACGTTGAGTTAGGCTCCACCTATTTTGCAAGCGATGCTGAGGCGTCGCTCTCACGGCAGCCCAAAAGGGCTGCCGTTTTCCTTTCTGTACTTTCTTCCCTATTAATACTTCGTTAGCATGCCAGCAGCTCACATTGAAGGATGCGCGGTAGTGAAGAGATGGCGTCTGTTTCCCCGATCCCTGCGGCAGTTAGTCTTGATGGCTTTTTTGCTGGTCCTGCTACCATTGCTGGTGCTGGCGTGGCAAGCCTGGGAAAGTTTGTCTGCGCTCAGTAATCAGGCTGCAGATACCAATCGCAATACCTTTACCGACGTACGCCGCAGCGAAGCGATGGCGCGTACTGCGCTCGAACTGGAACGCAGTTATCGTCAATATTGCGTATTGGGTGATGCCACCTTGCAAAAGCTTTATCAAACGCAGTGGACGCGTTATGGCCAGATGCTCACCAGCCATGCGGATAGCCTGCCAGAGCTTCCATCATTCAAAGCGCTGCAGGAAACTTTGCCGCAGCTCGCCAGTGTGCAGTGTGACAACGGTAACCCAGTGGCAAAAGCCGCCACGGCCCTCGAACATTTTTCTGATGCCAATGCGCAAATGGTGCAGGAGACGCGTGAAGTGGTGTTTTCGCGTGGCTTGCAGCTCCAGCGCGAAATCGCCGACCGCGGTCAGTTCTTCGGCTGGCAGGCGCTGATTCTGTTTCTGATTAGTCTGGCGCTGGTGCTGCTGTTTACCGGCATGATTATCGGCCCGGTAAAACGCGTAGAACGGATGATTAACCGACTTGGGCAAGGCAAAGCGCTCGGCGACAGCGTGAGTTTTCGCGGCCCTCGTGAAATCCGTTCACTCGGTCAGCGCATCGTGTGGCTGAGCGAGCGCTTAAGCTGGCTGGAAGAGCAGCGACATGAGTTTCTGCGTCATCTCTCACACGAACTGAAAACCCCGCTTGCCAGCTTACGAGAGGGCACGGAATTATTGGCCGATCAGGTGGCTGGGCCGCTCAATGCGGAACAGCAGGAAGTGGTGGCGATCCTTGACACCAGCAGCCGCCATTTGCAGCGTCTCATCGAACAACTTTTGGATTACAACCGCAAACTGGCGGATGGCCCCATGGCGCTGGAGCCGGTCGCAATCAATGACATCGTTGATGCGGTCGTTAAAATCCATTCATTGCCCGCCGGTGCGCGTCAGATCACCACCCATGTTGATCTTCAGGTGGCGCACTGTCTGGCAGAGGCAACATTACTGCAAAGGGTCATCGATAACCTCTATTCGAACGCCGTGAACTACGGCAGCGAATCCGGTAACATCTGGCTGCAGAGCCAACAGAAAGGCAACCAGGTGTGGATTGAGGTGGCGAACACCGGCACACCAATTCCGGCTGAAGAGCAGGCGATGATTTTTGAGCCCTTTTTTCAGGGCAGCCAGCAGCGCAAAGGGCCGGTTAAAGGCAGCGGGCTGGGGTTAAGCATCGCCAAAGATTGCCTGCGCAGGATGCAGGGTGATTTGCAATTGGTAACGCGCAAGGATGCGGATGTCTGTTTTCGAATCATTTTGACGACCAGCGCCGGGAATGCCTGATTAATGAAACACACCCTGATTAAACTTTTTAGCTGCGCGTTGGTGGCATTTGGCTTGAGTGCCTGCCAGACACCGTCCACGGGCAGCGCGTTACACGATGGCACCAATCTTCCTGAGCCAGAAGTGCGGTTGCCTGATTATCTGGCCACCGATTGTCAAAATGTGTGGAAGATTGAAACGCCAGCAGCAATGAGCAACCCCCTTTACTGGCAGCGTGCTATCGACTGTGGTGAGCGTTTATCCCCAGCGGAAGCGCGGGCTGAGGCACGACGCTGGCCAGTACAAGGCTGGGCGCGTGCTTTTAAACAAGGCATTCTGCTGGCAAATGGCAATGTGACGCCCTTTGAGCGCCGCCAGTTCGTCGATACGCTAGACGGTTACAGCGCTTCCTATCCAGCCTCCGTGCGCCCGTTATTGATGTTGTGGCGTAGCAATCAGGCGGCGCAGTTGGCGTTAAGCGGTGAACGCAGCCGCTATGCTGCACTCCAGCAAAGCCACGATACTGAGCTGGACAGCCTGCGCCAGCAGCAAACCAAACTGCGTCAATCACTGGAGGAGACTCAGCGTAAGCTTGAGCGCTTAACTGACATCGAACGTCAGTTGTCGTCCCGTAAACCGGCGGACAGCAGCGATACATCGCACGGTGCCAGTGATGCACAAAGTGAGGATCAGTGACCATGAAACAGTCTGCACGTTTACTGCTGGTGGATGACGATCCCGGCCTGCTTAAACTGCTTGGCATGCGCTTAAGCAGTGAAGGCTATCAGGTGACCACCGCCGCAAGTGGCCCGGATGCGCTGCGCCAGTTGCAGAAAGAGAAAGTTGATCTGGTGATCAGCGACCTGCGTATGGATGAAATGGATGGACTGGCGTTATTTGGCGAAATCCAGAAGCGCCATGCAGGTTTACCGGTGATCATTCTTACGGCGCACGGCTCAATCCCCGAAGCGGTTTCCGCTACGCAGCAGGGGGTGTTCAGTTTCCTGACGAAGCCAGTGGATCGTGACGCGCTGTACAAAGCCATTGATGAAGCGCTGGCACAGCGCGCGCCGGTCAGCGATGACACCTGGCGTGAGGCCGTGGTAACGCGCAATCCATTGATGCTGCGTTTGCTGGATCAGGCGCACATGGTGGCGCAATCCGACGTTAGCGTGTTGATTAACGGCCAGAGCGGTACCGGCAAAGAGGTGCTGGCTCAGGCGATTCACGCCGCCAGCCCACGTGCAAACAAGCCGTTTATTGCCATTAACTGTGGTGCGCTACCGGAGCAATTGCTGGAGTCTGAGCTGTTTGGTCACGCCAAAGGGGCTTTCACCGGTGCCGTGAGTGCGCGTGAAGGGCTGTTCCAGGCGGCGGAGAGTGGCACGCTGTTTCTTGATGAAATTGGTGATATGCCACAGGCGTTGCAGGTCAAACTACTGCGCGTCTTGCAGGAGCGAAAAGTGCGTCCGCTTGGCAGTAATCGGGATGTCGATATCAACGTGCGCATCATCTCGGCCACGCATCGCGATCTGCCCAAAGCGATGGAGAAAAAGAGTTTCCGCGAGGATCTCTACTATCGTCTCAATGTGGTGAATCTGAAGATTCCGGCGCTGCATGAACGTGCAGAAGATATTCCGCTGCTAGCGAACCATCTGTTGCGCCAGTCGGCCGAACGCCATAAACCCTTCGTGCGCAGCTTCTCTGTGGATGCGATGAAACGTTTAGTGGGGGCCAGCTGGCCTGGCAACGTGCGGCAGCTGGTCAACGTGATTGAGCAGTGTGTCGCGCTGAGCACATCACCCGTGATCAGTGATGCGCTGGTTGAGCAGGCGTTAGCAGGTGAAAATACGGCGCTGCCGACTTTTGTTGAGGCACGTAATCAATTTGAGCTCAACTATCTGCGCAAATTGCTGCAAATGACCAAAGGAAATGTCACCAACGCTGCGCGTCTGGCTGGACGTAACCGTACAGAATTCTATAAGCTGCTGTCACGCCATGAGCTGGACGCCAGTGAATTTAAAGAGTAGCTTGCTGCGGCATATTGATTCATCCATTGACTACCCAAAATAATTTGAGTTGCAGTCAGACGGCAAACGAAAGCATCCCGATGAGCTTACTTCTTCAAGCGATTTGGGGAAAAGAGAGCCGCCAACCCCTCTGCAACTTGAAGCAGGACGGGTATATACTACTTGTTATCCGTCCATCATGGAGGGAGTGAAAAAAGGATCTGTCATGAAAAAGATCGATGCAATTATTAAACCATTCAAACTCGATGATGTGCGCGAAGCGTTGGCTGAAGTGGGCATCACCGGGATGACGGTCAGTGAAGTGAAGGGTTTTGGTCGCCAGAAAGGCCACACTGAGCTGTATCGTGGTGCGGAGTACATGGTCGATTTTCTGCCAAAAGTGAAAATCGAAATGGTGGTCGGTGATGACATCGTCGACACCTGCGTTGAAGCCATTATGAATACCGCGCAGACCGGCAAAATCGGCGACGGCAAAATCTTTGTGTTCGACGTGGCGCGCGTGGTGCGTATCCGTACCGGTGAAGAGGACGAAGAGGCGATTTAAGCCCCTTCGTTAGCCTGTTAAAAAGCCTGCATGATGCAGGCTTTTTTTGTTTACAGCACTTTGTGCGGGCCAAAAACTTCATAATGGATACGATCGGCACTGATACCGGCATCGACCAGCTGCCGCGCGACAAACTGCATAAATGGCAGGGGGCCACAGAGCCAGAACTGGCGGTCGGCCTGATTCAATTGGCTTGAGATGCCTGCGAGATCCATTAATCCCTGCGCATCAAAACGGCCACTGTCCACGCTTTCCGGCTCGCGATACCAGATATGGCTGGCGAAATGTGGCAGGCGAGCACCTGTGGCTTGCACTTCATCCGCAAAAGCATGCTGTGTACCGCATTCGGCCGCATGCAACCAGTTAACCGCGCCTGCATGCTGTTGCTCGGCCAGGCTGGCTAACATCGCCAGCATTGGGGTTTGGCCGACACCGGCAGAAATCAGCGTGACCGGCGCGCTTCCTGTCGTTTGCAGATAGAAATCACCTGCTGGAGCCGCACATTGCACAATATCACCGACCTTCGCATGGGTGTGCAGCCAACCGGAAACGCTGCCGTGTTCCTCGCGCTTCACGGCAATACGATAGGATTTACCGTTAGGTAGATGGGTGAGTGAATACTGGCGATGCTGGATATTTTCGCTCCCTTCAGGTCGCAGACTAACGGCCAGATATTGTCCGGGCAGAAAATCAGCGACGGGCTGACCATCGTTAGGTACCAGCTCAAAACTTTTAATCACGGAGCTTTCAGTGTTGATGGTGCGAATACGGAAGTCACGCGCGCCACGCCAGCCGCCGACTTTCTCTTCTGAGGCGCAATAAATCGCTTCTTCACGCTGGATAAACACATCCGCCAGCACGCCGTAAGCTTTGCCCCATGCCTGCAAGACGTCATCGCCGGGATTGAGCAACTCTTCGATGGTGGCCAGCAACGTTTCACCGACTACCGCATATTGCGCGGGCTGAATATTCAGGCTGGTGTGCTTCTGCGCAATCTTCTCTACCGCCGGCAGCAGCACTGCCAGATTCTCCAGGTTACTGCCGTAGGCGACAATGGCATTAAACAGCGCCTCACGCTGATTGCCGCTGCGCTGATTATTCATGTTGAAAACGTTCTTCAGTTCCGGGTGTTGCGTTAACAAACGCTGATAGAAGTGGCCAGTGAGTTGCGGGCCAAGCTGAGCAATAGCGGGCAGGGAAGACTTAACGGTAGCGATAGTTTGTGCATCTAGCATGGTGAAGGCCTCGCAGTGATTTTAAACATGTATTTTAAATGCATCTTATGATCGTTCATCTTGCCTGTAAATCCCCCGTTTTGTTTGCGGGTTAAGTGCCGAAGCTGGAAGCTGGCCCACAAACCTGAAAAATATTCCCCTTCAGCATGAGCAAATATCGTGATTTACAAGCTTGCAAAAATGCGTAAAAAACCCGTTCCAGCGCCGTGCCAATCGTTTGCGTAAAAAGAGGGGATTGGCGCTACCGTCACCTGACAAAACCGTTTACACTGTTGGCCTTCGCCCCTTGCCGGGGCCTAAACTGCCGTTAAAAAAGTTAGCTAGTCAGGAGATGCCGGATGTTAAAGCGTGATATGAACATTGCCGATTATGATGCCGAGTTGTGGCAGGCTATGGAGCAAGAGAAGGTGCGTCAGGAAGAGCACATCGAACTGATTGCTTCTGAAAACTACACCAGCCCACGCGTTATGCAGGCGCAAGGTTCACAGCTCACCAACAAATATGCTGAAGGGTATCCGGGCAAACGCTACTACGGCGGATGTGAATACGTTGATATCGTTGAGCAGCTGGCGATCGATCGCGCGAAAGCGCTGTTTGGCGCAGACTTTGCCAACGTACAGCCGCACTCTGGCTCACAGGCTAACTTCGCGGTTTACACTGCGCTGTTGCAGCCGGGCGACACCATCCTCGGTATGAACCTGGCGCACGGTGGTCACCTGACGCACGGTTCACCAGTGAACCTGTCAGGCAAGCTGTATAACGTCATCCCTTACGGCATCGACGAAACCGGCAAAATCAACTACGACGAACTGGCTGAGCTGGCTAAAACGCATAAGCCAAAAATGATCGTCGGTGGTTTCTCTGCATACTCTGGCGTGTGCGACTGGGCAAAAATGCGCGAAATCGCAGATAGCGTGGGCGCTTACCTGTTCGTTGACATGGCTCACGTTGCCGGTCTGATCGCCGCTGATGTGTACCCGAACCCAGTTCCACATGCACACATCGTGACCTCAACCACCCACAAGACCCTGGCGGGTCCACGTGGTGGCCTGATTCTGGCGAAAAACGGTGACGAAGACCTGTACAAAAAACTGAACTCTGCGGTATTCCCGGGTGGTCAGGGCGGCCCGCTGATGCACGTGATCGCGGGTAAAGCGGTGGCGTTCAAAGAAGCAATGGAGCCAGAGTTCAAATCTTACCAGCAGCAAGTGGCTAAAAACGCCAAAGCAATGGTTGAGGTTCTGTTGGAGCGTGGCTACAACATCGTTTCAGGCGGTACTTATAACCACCTGTTCCTGATCGATCTGGTGAGCAAAAACCTGACCGGTAAAGAAGCTGATGCCGCGCTGGGCCGTGCTAACATCACTGTGAACAAAAACAGCGTACCTAACGATCCGAAGAGTCCATTTGTGACCTCCGGTGTGCGTATTGGTACTCCAGCGGTTACACGTCGTGGCTTCAAAGAAGCAGATGTGCGCGAGCTGGCTGGCTGGATCGCTGACGTGCTGGACAACATCAACGACGAAGCGACCATTGAGCGCACCAAGCAGAAGGTACTGGATATCTGTGCGCGTCTGCCTGTGTATGCCTGATTTGGCACCATGTTGATGTGATTAAAAAGGATGGCGCTGGCCATCCTTTTTTTATGCACGCGATCCGTGCTGAATAGAGTTGACACACCACACACACCGCACACACCGCACACACCGCACATGAAGCGTTCACGCAGACCTTGTTATTACGGTGCCTGAGGTATGACTTCCGATGCGAAGCCTGTCGCAGAAAAAACGATTCCCCGACCTTTCATTTCCCTTTTGTTCAAGCCTCTGACAAAGTAGCGGCCCAATGGGCTGCGGGCGCAGCTGACATGCCTGTGGGAGGCAAAATGACCATCGGATCGGCCAGATGGCTGGGACTCAGCTACTTCACCTACTTCTTCTGTTACGGCATCTACTTACCTTTCTGGAGCGTCTGGCTCAAAGGCATAGGCCTGGATGCTGAAAAAATCGGCTTACTGCTCGGTTGCGGCATGGTGGCGCGATTTGTCGGTAGCCTGCTGATCGCCTCGCAGGTTAAAAATCCTTCTCAGCTGATTCTGTCGTTGCGGCTGCTGGCATTGATGACGTGCCTGTTTGCGTTAGGTTTCTGGTTTGGTGGCCAATGGTTATGGCTGCTACTGGTCATGGTGGGCTTCAACCTGTTTTTCTCGCCATTGGTGCCGCTCAGCGATGCGCTGGCAGCGACCTGGACGCAGCAAATTGGCCTGGCTTATGGCCCGGTGCGGCTATGGGGTTCGCTGGCGTTTGTGATTAGCTCTGCGCTGACGGGGATGCTGGTGAGTGCCTGGTCATCACAGGCGATTCTGGCACTGCTGAGTGCGGGCTTGCTGGCAATGCTTAGCGGCATGATGTTAGTACCTAAAACCCGGCCACAAGGTGATGCGCGGCAGGGGGCAAGCGGCGGTTGGGCGGCGTGGCGCGATATGCTAAGGGAGAACGCGGTCTGGCGCTTTATGTTATGCGTGACGCTAATGCAGGGGGCACATGCAGCTTATTACAGCTTCGGTGCCATCTGGTGGCAGGAAGCAGGCTATTCCGCATCGGTGATTGGCTATCTATGGTCGTTGGGAGTGGTGGCGGAAATCGTCATATTTGCGCTGAGCAATCGTCTGTTTCGCCGTTGGAGTGCCCGTGACCTGTTGCTACTTTCATGCTGTTGCGCGTTAGTGCGCTGGGTGATGCTGGGATCCAGCACCGCACTGCCGCTGTTAATTGCTGCTCAGATTTTGCATTGTGGCAGCTTCACCGTATGTCACCTGGCGGCAATGCGCTTTATAGCCGCACGTCAGGGCGCCGAGGTGATTCGGTTGCAATCGCTTTATTCTGCACTGGCGATGGGGGGCGGAATTGCAGTGATGACAATGATCAGCGGCGTGCTGTTTACCCATTTACAGGGACATCTGTTCTGGGTGATGGCACTGGTGGCGCTTCCTGCATTGTTCCTGCGTCCGCGCGCCGCTTAAGCTTCCAGCAGTTGACGAATGCGCTGCTGCTGATGATAGCTTAGCGGCAGCTCGGCATGGATCAGTGGGGGGGAGAACAGCGGTAACGATGTGGCGTAAGGTGTGATCACCAGCGCCACGTCACGCGGTGCACCTTCTCGCTGAAAGTGCAGCATATCCTGATAAGTGATGTTGATGGGCAGTAGCGTTATCTCGCGGATTTGCTGCTCCAGTAATTGTTCCATTGCCGCATCCGCGCCGGTCAACAGCAGTACCTGCTTCTCCTGCAGTGCGCTATCCTGCATCAGCCAGGCCCCGAACAACACTGCCACCAGACTGACTTCCTCCGCGCTGAATTCCGTGCCGAAATCACTGCTGAAGTGGTAGAGCGCGCGTTCGGTGGTGCGCAGTAAACGTGGATAAAGACGCGCCACGTCCAATGCCACACTGTTATCGATCCCAATGGCAAAGTGACTGCGATCCAGCGCTTGCGCCAGATGCGTGAATAATTGCAATTTCAGCTCGTGCTGATTTTTGACGCGTGTCTGCGCCAGCTGTTCAAAACGGGCGATTAACGCTTCTACGGCCAACATGAGTTGCTGCGCCTGGTGGTCTTCAAGCTGATTCCCATCCGGCGCATGAATCAAACTGAACAGCAGCGTCCAGAAGTCGGTTTCGCTAACGTCCGGCGCTAAATGGCAGCGTTTCTGCCAGTGATGAATCACATCATCTGCGGCAGCACGCTCGGTTTTTGCTGCCAGCCATGCCCGCTGTTTTTCATTAAACAGTGCATTTTGCCGTTGGCACAGCGCGTATTTCATAAAGATTTGCAGGAACAGGCGATCGCGCGGCGTGAAATCGCGGCTCAGTCGCAGACTACAATGTTGAATTAACGCCTGCAGATTGGTTTCATCCCACAGCGCCTTTTCGATATTGAGGACTTTCAGGCGCTGACGCAGCACGGGAGCAAAATGTTCGCAGACGAAATCCTGCGACAGGCGCAGTGCGCGTCGCAGCCAATGGAGCAGGCAGAGCCGCCTGTCCAGTTCCGTCCCATGTATGCGGAAGCTGCCATCCACCATCTGGTGTAACTCCAGTTGATGGAAGCGCTGTATCTCATCACCGACATCCGCGATATCCTGTCGGGCAACGGCAGGATCAACACCATTTAACTGGCAGAGCTTTTCAAGCGTTAGCGCGGGAGCAGGCAGAAACAGTAGCAATAGCAGATGACAACGACGCTGGGCACGGCTGAAGAGTGGTGCAGATGAAGGTGCAGAACTCATCAATAGTATTATCCGCGGGTCATTTTTGAGCTAAGAATAGCTAACTCCACGCGGTAACCCTGCACTTTGTCGTGACTTTTGCTCAGAGCTTTTAGGCGGGTCACAGTTTTTCTGGACCAGTATAATCTTCACTTGAGAATTGTTACTTTATAACACATGAAAATTGCGCTTATTACTTTTACGCTGTTGTTCAGCGCAGCGGCCTGGTCACATCCGCACAGCTTTATCGATATGAAAACCGAGTTCGTTAGCGACAAAGATCATCTGACGGGGATGAAAATGGTGTGGACGATGGATGAAATCACCTCGGCCGATCTGCTCTACGATGCAGGCAAGGCGAAACCGGGCGATGTGGTATGGAAAAAGCTGGCGGCTCAGGTGATGGCGAATGTATTGGGCCAGCACTATTTCTCTGAAGTCTGGCAGGATAAAACGCGGGTGAAGTTCCTGAATTTACCTAAGGAGTACAATTTGTCGCGCAATGGCAATAAAGCGGTGCTGGAATTCATCGTCCCATTTGGTGAACCCCAGTCGTTGAGCGCAAAACAGTATCGCATTCAGACCTTTGACCCAAGCTACTTTGTTGATATGTATTACGATAACCCACAGGCATTAACCATGGACGACAGCGTCAAAGCACACTGTCAGATTGACCTGCATACCCCAAAACCGGATGACTCGCTCAAGCAATACGCGCTGTCGCTGGATAAAGCCGATGCGCCGCCGGAAGACATGGATCTTGGTCAGCAATTCGCGCAAACGGTAACCCTGACATGTCATTGATTTCACTGCCTTCTCGATCACGCCGTTTGTGGCCGCTATGGTTGCTGGCCGTAGTGATGCTGGCTGCCGGATTTACCTTGTGGCAGCACTGGTCGCAAATTTTGCTGCAAAGTGTGTTGTGGCAGAAAATCCTGAATCGAGAGATGACCCAACTCCTGCAGCAAGTCGCGGAACAGCCTCAGCAGGCGGGATTGACCTTGATGCTCTTCAGTCTGGCTTATGGTGTGCTGCACGCGTTGGGTCCAGGGCACGGCAAAGTGGTCATCAGCACCTTTCTGGCAACGCATCCCGCGAAGCTGAAAACCAGCATGAAACTGACGTTATTGGCCGCACTCTTACAAGGTGGTGTGGCGATTGGTTTGGTCACAGTGATGCTGGTGGTATTGCAAACCTCATCGCGGCAGATGCATCTCGGCAGTTACTGGCTGGAGAAGGGCAGCTACCTGCTGGT
The DNA here is from genome assembly GCF_000963995.1 of Pantoea sp. SM3. Lineage (NCBI taxonomy): Bacteria > Pseudomonadati > Pseudomonadota > Gammaproteobacteria > Enterobacterales > Erwiniaceae > Pantoea > Pantoea sp. SM3. Next base: position 121,865 of record NZ_JZRD01000014.1, on the reverse strand, counting down.
AATGGCATTGGGCGTCTGGGTCGGTTGGCGCGCTTTGCGCGCTCTTTATCAGGGATTGCGTCCTGCGCCGCAAAAAATGCAGATCCGCGCCATTCGCCCGCACCATCAGCATGATGAACATTGCGGTTGCGGTCACGCCCATTTACCCAGTGCGGAACAGATGGAGCAGGCAGTGAGTGGCAAAACTCAGGCGCTGGTGGTGCTATCCATGGGCATGCGTCCCTGTTCTGGTGCCATCATGATGCTGCTGTTTGCCAAGGTGATTGGCGTTTATGCGTGGGGCGTGGCTTCTGCCATTGCGATGGCCATCGGTACCGCCGTGACCGTGTCTGCAATGGGTTTGTTAGTTCAGCGTTCGCGTCGCCTGGCCGAGAAGTTGGGCGCGGCAAACGGCGATTCGCAACGGGCGAAAGTCGTTATGTCTGCACTGGCGTTAACGGGTGGGGTAGTGCTGATGTTAGCGGGGTGGTTACTGTGGCAAAGTGCACAGCCGATAATGAGTAGCGGGTTGCGTCCGTTTTAACGACGAAAACAAGGCGGATGTGATATCCGCCTTGTTTGTGCTTAGCGCTTCAGCGCTTCGCTCAGTTCTTCACGCATGGTCGCCAGCATGGCTTTCACAACGCGTGGGTTACCTGCAACGATGTTACCTGACATCATGTAACCGTGGTTGCCGGTGAAATCTGTCACCAGGCCGCCCGCTTCGCGCACCAGCAGTTCACCTGCGGCGAAATCCCATGGCTTCAGGCCGATCTCGAAGAAACCGTCCACACGGCCAGCGGCCACGTAAGCCAGATCCAGCGCAGCAGAACCGGTGCGACGGAAATCTGCACACTGGGTAAACAGTTTGCCGACGATGTTGATGTAAGGGGTCGCGTGCTGCTTCAGCTTGAACGGGAAGCCGGTCGCGAGGATGGTGCCATCCAGATCGCGCGCGGTGCTGCCACGCAGACGGTAGCCGTTCAGCTGTGCGCCCTGACCGCGTACAGCGGTGAACAGTTCGTTACGCATTGGATCGTAAACCACAGCCACTTCGGTGCGGCCTTTGATGCGCACTGCGATTGAGACTGAGAAGTGGGGTAAACGTTTAATGAAGTTGGTGGTGCCATCCAGCGGATCGATTACCCATTGAATGTCCTGATCGTCACCCGCCAGTTCACCGCTTTCTTCGGTGATAATGGAGTGCTGCGGGTAGGATTTGCGAATCACTTCGACAATCAGACGTTCTGCGTCGCGGTCAACATTGGTAACGAAGTCGTTGCTGCCTTTCTGGCTGGCTTCGACAGCGTCCGGGGTTTCATAATTCTTGGCAATTAAATTTCCGGCCTTGCGCGCTGCGCGCACGGCGATGTTGAGCATCGGATGCATCGGTATCTCTCGCTGGATGTTAAAGAACGGGTGAAAACGGCGCGGAGTATATCAGGGTGTTCAGCAAATGTCCTGCTTTTATGCTAGGCTACGCGCCATCATTTTCTCACCGCTCACTATTATGCTGCAAAATATCCGAATCGTACTGGTAGAAACCTCGCACACTGGCAACATGGGCTCTGTCGCTCGCGCCATGAAAACCATGGGCTTAACCAATCTTTATCTGGTCAATCCGCTGGTCAAACCTGACTCGCAGGCGATCTCTCTTGCCGCCGGCGCCAGCGATGTGATTGGCGATGCAAAAATCGTGGACACGCTGGACGAAGCGATTGCGGGCTGTAGCCTGGTTGTCGGCACCAGCGCACGTTCCCGTTCGCTGCCCTGGCCGATGCTGGATTCACGTGAATGCGGTATCAAAAGCGTGGAAGAGGGCCAGCAGGCACCAGTGGCTTTAGTCTTTGGTCGTGAACGCGTGGGCCTGACCAACGAAGAGTTGCAGAAGTGCCACTATCACGTCGCCATTCAAGCGAATCCGGAATACAGCTCGCTGAACCTGGCGATGGCAGTGCAGATCATCGCTTATGAAGTGCGTATGGCATGGCTGGAGGCGCAGGAACAGGCCAATCCTCAGCCGCAAGAAGAAGAGTCACCGTATCCGTTAGTGGACGATCTGGAGCGCTTCTATCAGCACATCGAAAAGATGATGCTGGACAGCGGCTTTATTCGCGAGGGCACCCCGAGCCAGGTGATGAGCAAACTGCGTCGTCTTTATACTCGCGCGCGCCCGGAACGTGATGAACTTAATATCCTGCGCGGTATGCTGGCTTCGTTCCAAAAGCCTAAAGGTGATAAGGGTAATAGTTGAGTAAAACAGTTGGTTAAATAGTTGAGTAAATTACTTGGTTAAATAGTTGACCGTTTTACTCAGGAATGGCAGACTGGCGTCAATTCATCAGATAGCCCGCCGATACCCGGACGGACGCTTACGAGGTTGTATGCTATGAGACTGACATCCAAAGGACGTTATGCCGTAACCGCTATGCTGGACGTTGCACTGCACTCAAACGAGGGCCCGGTGCCGCTGGCTGATATTTCTGAGCGTCAGGGCATTTCGCTCTCCTATCTGGAGCAGTTATTCTCACGTCTGCGTAAGCACGGTTTAGTGGCCAGCGTTCGTGGTCCGGGCGGTGGTTATCTGTTAGGTAAAGATGCCGGCGCGATTGCGGTTGGCGCGGTGATCACGGCGGTTGACGAATCTGTTGATGCCACCAAATGCCAGGGCAAAGAAGGCTGCCAGGGTGGTGAGCGCTGCCTGACTCACGTCCTGTGGCGTGATCTGAGTGAGCGCATCAGCGAATTCCTCAACAACATTACGCTGGCTGAACTGGTGAACAACCAGGAAATTCTGGATGTGGCTGACCGTCAGAACATGACCGACAACCGTCGCTTCCAGCAGCACCGTATGCAGGAAACCATTAACGTTAATCTGCGTGCTTAATCCCGTCTAAGCCCCCAACCCTTGATGATTCGAGGTGCAGGAAGGCGGCAAGCGAATGAATCCCCCAGGCGCTTTCATCAGTAAGTGACTGGGGTGAATTAGCGCAGCCAACGCACCTGCGGCTTGAGCATGACGGGTTCACACAGCCGGGGCTGAATCGTGCTATAAAGACGTATGATTTTTTATACGGAGTTTTAGCGCAATGAAATTACCGATTTACCTGGATTACGCAGCGACAACGCCTGCCGATCCGCGTGTCGCCACCAAAATGATGCAGTTCCTCACTTTGGATGGCACCTTCGGTAACCCCGCTTCCCGTTCTCACCGTTTTGGCTGGCAGGCTGAAGAAGCCGTTGATGTGGCGCGCAATCAGATTGCTGAGCTGGTCAACGCCGATCCGCGTGAAATCGTTTTTACTTCCGGTGCCACTGAAGCTGATAACCTCGCCATCAAAGGTGCGGCTCAATTCCATCAGGCACGCGGCAAACACGTCATTACCAGTCAAACTGAGCACAAAGCGGTGCTGGATAGCTGTCAGCAACTGGAGCGTGAAGGTTTCGACGTCACTTATCTGCAACCCGGCAGTGATGGCATTATTACGCCTGCAATGCTGGAAGCTGCACTGCGCGACGATACCGTGCTGGTTTCTCTGATGCATGTGAACAACGAAACCGGCGTGGTTCAGGATATTGCTGCGCTCGGCGCCTTGTGCCGTGCGCGTGACATTCTGTTCCATGTTGATGCCACCCAAAGTGTCGGTAAATTGCCGATTGATGTCGCCGTACTGCCGGTGGATCTGATGTCGTTTTCAGCGCATAAGCTGTACGGCCCAAAAGGCATTGGTGCGCTGTGGGTGCGTCGTAAACCGAAACTGCAGATCGATGCGCAGATGCATGGTGGTGGACACGAGCGCGGTATGCGTTCCGGTACGTTGCCGGTGCATCAGATTGTTGGCATGGGCGAAGCGTACCGTATCGCACGTGAAGAGATGAGCAGCGAAATGGCTCGTCTGTCGGCTATGCGCGAACGTCTGTGGCACGGTATCAGCCGCTTAGAGAATGTGAAGATTAACGGTTCGCTTGAGCAGGGCGCACCGAATATTTTGAACCTCAGTTTTGCTCAGGTTGAGGGTGAATCCTTGATCATGGCGCTAAAAGATCTGGCGCTGTCATCGGGTTCTGCCTGTACCTCGGCCAGTCTCGAACCCTCTTATGTATTGCGCGCCATGGGTGTTGAGCAGGAACTGGCACACAGTTCACTGCGCTTCTCGCTGGGGCGTTTCACCACCGAAGAGGAAATTGACTACGCCATTGAGCTGGTCAATAAAGCGGTCAGCCGTTTACGGGCATTCACGCCCGCCACGTCCCGCTAATTCATGCACTCCCTTGCGCCGGTTCTGGCGCAAGGTGACACCTAACGCAAACGGAGCTACGCGATGACAACACAACCGATGACGATTACGCTCAGCTCCCAGGCCGCCGATGCGCGCTGGGGTGAAAAAGCACTGCTGAGCAGCACTGAAAGTGGCATGACCCTTCACCTGACTGGCGCCGATGCGCTGATGAGCATCCAGCGCGCAGGGCGCAAGCTGGACGGTCAGGGGATCCGCCACGTCGCACTGAGCGGCGAAGAGTGGGATTTGGAAAAATGCTGGGCATTCTGGCAAGGCTATCGCAGCCCGAAAGGCAAACGCCAGGTAGAGTGGCCAGCATTAAGCGAAAACGATCAGACAGAATTTGATCGTCGTCTTAAAATCGTTGACTGGGTACGTGACACCATCAACCTGCCTGCGGAAGACCTCAGCCCGGAACAACTGGCGCACAGCGCGATCGATTTGATCAGCGAAGTGGGCGGTGACGCAGTGAGCTATCGCATCACCAAAGGCGAAGATCTGCGCGAGCAGGGTTATGCGGGTATTCACACCGTGGGCCGTGGTTCAACCCGCGCACCTGTGCTGCTGGCGCTCGACTTCAACCCAGGCGGCGATGAAAATGCGCCGGTATACGCTTGCCTGGTCGGCAAAGGCATTACCTTTGATACCGGTGGTTACAGCCTGAAGCAGAGCGCGTTTATGGATTCGATGAAATCCGACATGGGCGGTGCAGCGACGGTGACTGGCGCGCTGGCGTTGGCGATTTCACGTGGCCTGACCAAACGTGTGAAGCTGTTCCTGTGCTGTGCAGACAACATGGTGAGCGGTAACGCGTTCCGTCTCGGCGACATCATTCGCTATCGCAACGGCAAGACCGTTGAAGTGATGAACACTGATGCGGAAGGGCGTCTGGTGCTGGCCGATGGCCTGATTGACGCCAGCGAGCAAAATCCTGAGTTACTGATCGATGCAGCAACTCTGACAGGTGCAGCGAAAACGGCGCTGGGCAACGATTATCACGCCCTGTTTACCTTTGACGATGTTCTGGCGGAATCACTGCTGGGTAGCGCAACCGGTGAAAATGAAGCCTTCTGGCGCCTGCCACTGGCTGAATTCCACCGCAGCCATCTGCCTTCAAACTTTGCCGATTTGAACAACATCGCGAGTCCGGCACATGCAGCCGGTGCCAGCAGTGCGGCGGCGTTCCTTTCTCACTTTGTGAGCAAGTACCAGCAGGGCTGGTTGCACATTGACTGTTCTGCGACTTACCGTAAAAGCGCGGTGGATCAATGGTCAGCCGGTGCAACTGGTCTGGGTGTGCGTACCATCGCCAATCTGTTACTGAAATAAAGCCGGTGCGCATGAGTGCGCACGCTGCGTCAATATTCTCCAGGGTCGCCATTCGTGGCGACCACACAGCGCTAAAGCGGCAAAACTCGTGCATGAGCTTGCCGTTTTTTTGGAACTTGATAAATGAGCAATCGTCTTGAAGAGGTGCTGAAGCTGGCCGCCACCGAGCCTGCGCACCGTCCGGAATTCTTTCAACTGCTGCTGGAATCTGACATTTGGGTGCCAGGTGAAAGTCCTGCAGAGCAGTTCGATGCCACCTCACCTGTGGAATTACAGCATTGGGAAAAAGAGGGCGGCGGCAGTGTTATCCCGTTCTTCACCTCAGAAGAAGCAATGGGGGAAGCGATTAAAGAAGAGCAGCCTTACCTACGCCTGCCCGCGCGCACGCTGTTCGAAATGACCCTGGGTGAGAGCCTATTCCTCAATCCTAAGCTGCCCGCCGGCAAAGAGTTTTCACCGGGTGAGATTGCCCATTTGATCGGTGAAGAGGGCAGTGCGCTAAGTCAGCAAACGGTACTGGAAGGGGGCCATGCGCTGCTTCTGTCTGAAGTGGCTGAACCACCCGCACAGATGATTGATTCACTGACGCAGCTATTTGCCAAGTATAAACAGGTACGTCGTGCTTATATTGCCAGCATTCGTGAGAGCGCCACGGAAGAACCCAATTTGCTGATCGGTATCGAAGCGGATAGCAATATCGAGGAGATCATTCAGGCGGCAGGCAGCGTGGCAACCGATACGCTGGCAGATGATGCACCGATTGATATCTGTGAAGTGGTGAGCGAGGAGAAAGGTGTCAGCCATTTCTTTACCGCGCACATCACGCCTTTTTATGAACGTCGCTGGGGGAGTTTCCTGCGCGACTTCAAAGGCAGCCAGCGGATTATTTAAACATCGCTTGTAGCGGTGCGATATCTTGCGAATCTGTCAGCCAAAATGCGGCTGCAGAAACGCGCGAAAATCGCGCCGCTAACCTTCATTGCCATGCTCAAAAGTTTGCTCTGCTAGCTCCTCTTGATTGCCATGCTCAAAAGTTTGCTCTGCTAGCTATCCTTGATTGCCATGCTCAGAAGTTTGCTCTGCTAGCTCCTTTTGATTGCCATGCTCAAAAGTTTGTTTTGCTAGTTGCCCTTCCTTGCTCTGCTTAGCAGCCCAATCGTCTGGCTAAACATTACTTCTCAATCGGTAAATCGTCACGGCTGCCCCATTCGCCCCATGAGCCGTCATACAGCGTGACGTCACGCACGCCCAGCGACGTTAGCGCCAGAATCACTACCACCGCCGTCACACCCGAACCACAGCTGGCGACAATGGGCTGATCCAGTTTAATACCTGCTTTTTCAAACAAATCGCGGAGTTCAGCCGCTGGTTTCAGTTCGCCGTTTACCACCAGATTATTCCACGGCATATTCAGGCTATTCGGGATGTGTCCGCGCAGCAGACCGGGGCGAGGCTCATCCACTTCAGCATTGAAGCGATTGGCGGCACGGGCATCAACGATTTGTGCGCCGCCTTCGTGGCTGATCAACAGCACATCGGTCAGGCGCTTCACCAGCCCACTGTCGTAGTTAGCTTCAAATTCGCCCTCCGGCAGATCAACCGGGCCCGAAGCATTCTCAAAACCTGCCGCTTTCCAGCCCTGCAAACCGCCCGCCAGAATCGACACATTGACGCAGCCAAAGGCGCGCAGCATCCACCATGCACGGGGCGCGGAGAACAGATTGCCCTCGTCATACACCACCAGATGTTTATCCTGATTGACCCCCAGTTCGCGCATCGCCACGGCAAAAGCTTCCGGGCGCGGCATCATATGTGGATATGCGCTGGTGTGATCGGACAAGGCTTCGATATCGAAGAACGGCGCATCCGGTAAATGCCCTGCCAGATATTCCGCCTGAATATCGCGAACCGCTGCCTGACCTGGCGGCAACATGCGCGCATCTAAAACCTGCAACGTTTCATCGGTGTAATGCTCTTTTAACCAATCGGCAGAGACAAACAGGGGAGCTGTCATCGCAACAACCTCTTCTCAATCATCAGAAAACGGAAAGACCCAGTGTCCGGGAATGTGAACGCTATCTCAAGGGTATCGTTGCTAATGTGAGTAGGTTGATGTGAAATTGCGCAGCATACGACTTTTAACCTTTTGGGGCTGGTGAGGGACTTACCATGGTAAAACGTGTTGATCGACTGCTGCTCAGCGTGCTGTTCGGCGGGATACTTTTAGGCGGCACATTGCTGCCGGTGCAAGCGGTTGATGCGCCAGCGGTACAACGCGCGCCACAAGCGCTTTCCGTTATTGACCTCTCAGAGTTGCAACTGGATGGCGCTGCGGCGTTAGTGTTGACCTTCAACACCGCTATCGATAACAAGCAGGACCTCAACGCGCTGATCCACATCAGCGATGAAAAAAGCGGCAAAGTGGATGGCGGTTGGGAGCTGGCGCAAAACGGCAAGGCGCTGCGCTTCCGTCATCCTGAACCTGCGCGCAAGCTGACCATCTCAATTGATTCAGACCTGAAAGCCGCCGATGGTCGCACCTTAGGCAGCCCTTTCAGCCAGACACTTACCACCCGCGATATCCAGCCGATGGTGGGCTTCGCCAGCCGCGGATCGCTGCTGCCGCTGCGCCTGACGCAGGGATTGCCGGTGCTGGCGCTTAATGTGAACAACATTGATGTTGATTTTTTCCGGGTAAAAAGTGCCGCCCTGGCCGATTTTCTCGCCCAGTGGAATTACGGCAATAATCTGTCGTACTGGGAATCACGCGACCTGCTAAAAAATGCCGATCTGGTCTACAGCGGACGTTTTGATCTCAATCCGGGCCGCAACACGCGTGAGAAGATGCAGTTGCCGCTCGGCGACGTTGATGCGCTTAAACAGCCTGGTGTTTATCTGGCGGTGATGAAACAGGCCGGCACTTATAACTACACTCAACCGGCAACCCTGTTCACGCTCAGTGACATTGGTTTATCACTGCACAGCTTTCCGGATCAACTGGAACTCTTTACGCAAAGTCTCGCCAATGGCGCACCGCTGGAAGATGTTAACGTGCGACTGCTGGACGATAAAGGCCAGCAGCTGGCGAGTGGCGCCAGTGATAGCAATGGCCATCTGCGCCTGCCAGCTAACGCCAAAGGCAAACTGTTGCTGGCAACGCAGAAAGGGCAAACCTCGCTGATCGATCTCAATCGCCCGGCGCTGGATCTGGCCGAATTCCCGATTGATGGTCCGCAGGGCTACGATAAACAGTTCTTCCTGTTCGGTCCGCGCGATCTCTATCGCCCTGGTGAAACGGTCATCGTTAATGCGCTGCTGCGTGATGCCGATGGCAAGCCGTTGCCGCCACAGCCGGTCAAAGCCGAAGTGGTGCAACCCAATGGTGAAGTCACCCAGACCTTCGTATGGCAGCCAGAAAATGGGGTATACCAGCAGCGCTTTGCTCTTCCGGCTTCAGCCATGACCGGTGAATGGACGCTGCGCATCAACAGCGGTGATAACCAGCCGCGCAGCTGGTCGTTCCACGTAGAAGATTTTCTGCCTGAACGCATGGCGCTGGCACTAAGCAACAGCGCACAGCCCGTGAAACCAGATGCAGCAGTGACCTTTGATGTTGAGGGTCGTTATCTGTATGGCGCACCGGCCGCCGGCAATGAGTTGCAAGGGCAGCTGTTCCTGCGCCCGGCGCGTGAAGCCGTGGCAGCGCTGCCCGGCTATCAATTTGGCGATATCACTGAAGAACTAAAACGCAGTCTCGATGACGTTGATGACAAGCTGGATGAGAGCGGCAAACTGCAGTTAAACGTGGAAAGCAGCTGGGCAGAAAGTCACTCGCCGCTCAACCTCATCCTGCAAGCCAGCCTGCTGGAAACGGGGGGCCGTCCGGTGACACGCCGCGCGACCCAATCGATCTGGCCCGCGCCCGCGCTGCCGGGGATTCGTCCGCTGTTCAATAGCGAATCGGTGTATGACTATCGCACCGATCGTTATCGTGACGAACCCACCGTACCGGAGAACGGTCTCGCGGAGTTCGATGTGGTGTATGCCAACCCGCAAGGTGAGAAGCTGGCTGCACAGGATCTGGATGTGCGTCTGATTCACGAACGTCGTGACTATTACTGGAGCTTCTCGGACAGCGAAGGTTGGCAGTCACGCTATGACCAAAAGGATCTGCAGGAAGATGAGCAGCGGATCAACATTGCGGCGGGGGGCAGCCAGAAAATCAGCTTCCCGGTGGAGTGGGGTACTTATCGTCTGGAAGTGCATGCGGGTGAGAATATCATTAGCAGCGTGCGCTTTAATGCGGGTTACTGGTGGCAGGACAACACTGATGGCACCGGTGCGTTACGTCCCGATCAGGTCAAACTGAAAATTGATAAAAGCGCCTACCAACCGGGTGATACTGCAAAAGTACAGGTGGAATCACCGGCTGCGGGTAAAGGCTATCTGATGGTGGAGTCCAGCAGCGGCACGCTGTGGTGGCAGCCACTGGATGTTCCTGCCGGTGGCACGACCATTGATGTACCGATTAATGAGAGCTGGAAGCGTCACGATCTCTATCTCAGCGCCATCGTGGTGCGTGACGGCGATAAAGCCAACGGCACCACGCCGAAAAGGGCGGTGGGGCTGCTGCATTTGCCGATGGCGACCGAAGCGCGACGTCTCAATCTGGCGATGGATGCGCCTGAAAAAATCCGCCCTGAGCAGACGATAAAAGTGAAGGTGAAAGCCAGCCGTGAAGGCGGCGAGTTGCCTAAGCAGGTTCAGGTCTTGCTGTCAGCGGTGGACAGTGGCGTATTGAGCATCACTGATTACCCAACGCCGGATCCGTGGGACGCCTTTTTTGGCCGTAAGCGTTACAACGCCGATCAATATGATGTGTATGGTCAGTTGATCGAAGGCGGCGGCAAGCTGGCGGCACTGCGTTTCGGTGGTGATGGCGACGATGCCGATGCATTGTCACGCGGCGGTAAAAAGCCGGTCACCGATGTGCAGATCGTTGCACAACAATTGCAGCCAGTCACGCTGGATGCCAACGGTGAAGGCACGATCGAACTCCCCATTCCGGCCTTTAATGGCGAGTTACGCTTGATGGCGCAAGTGTGGAGTGCAGACAGCTTCGGCTCAGCAGAACGCAAAATGGTCGTGGCCGCGCCGCTCATCAGTGAACTGGCGACGCCGCGCTTTATGGCCAGCGGTGACCAGTCGACGCTGGCGCTGGATCTCACCAACCTGACCGATCAACCGCAGACGTTAAAAGTCGATGTGACCACACAGGGGCTGATAGCCCTGAACGGCACAGTCACCTCCAGCGTGCAACTGGCGAAGGGCGCACGCACGACCTTGCCAATCCCGGTTAAAGCGCAGGGCGCCTTTGGTGAGGGGGCAGTGCAGGTCAAGGTCTCAGGTATGAGTCTGCCGGGTGAGACGCTGGCGTCGAGCGAGCGTAAATGGACCATTGGCGTGCGTCCGGCTTATCCGGCCCAAACCCTGAGTTTCGACAACGTGATGCAAACTGGCCAAAGCTGGCAGGTGGTGGCAAGTGCCTTTAACGGCCTGCAAAAGGATACGCTGACGGGACAGTTGTCGCTGAGTAATCGTCCACCTCTGAATATCGCCAGCTTTATCAGTCAGCTGTATGCCTATCCCTATGGCTGTCTGGAGCAGACCGCCAGTGGCATCTGGCCATCGGTGTTCACCAACAAAGCGCAGCTGGATGCGCTGGGTATCAAAACCAGCACCGATGAGGCTCGCCGGGCATCGATTGCCACGGGTATTGCGCGCCTGGCGGGTATGCAGCTCGGCAATGGCAGCTTTGGTTTGTGGAGTAAAGAGAGTCAGGAAGAGTTCTGGCTGACAGCTTACGTCACCGATTTCCTGCTGCGTGCCAGCGAAGCCGGTTACAGCGTGCCGGAAGGGGTGATCGGCCGTGCCGATGAGCGCTTGCTACGTTATCTGCAAGATCCGGCGCAAATCGAAACCAGCTGGAGCAGCGATGCTGATGGATTGCGCTTCAGTGTGCAGGCTTATGCGGGTCTGGTTTTGGCACGTCAGCAGCAGGCGCCGCTCGGTGCTTTGCGTGCGCTGTATGAAAAGCGTGAGCAGGCGAAGTCTGGCCTGGCGCTGGTGCAGTTGGGAGTGGCGCTGAAGCTCATGGGCGATCAGCAGCGTGCGCAGTCAGCGCTGGCGCAGGGCATCGGGCTTGAGCGCAAACCCAACAACTGGTTAGGCGATTACGGCAGCCCGGTGCGTGACCGTGCGCTGATTCTCGCACTCCTCACAGAAAATCAGTTACTGCCCGATATGCAGGGGCCGCTGTTGATTGATTTGGCAAAAGCGGTACATGGCCAGCGCTGGTTCTCCACCCAGGAAAACAATGCGCTGTTCCTCGCTGCACGTACCTTGCAGCAGCACAAAGGTGAACAATGGCAGGCCACGCTTCAGGGAAGAGGCGAGCCGCTGAGCAGCAATCAGACGCTCAATATGGGCATCAGCGAAGATCAGCTGCGACAGGGCTTGTTGGTGAAGAGCGACAATGCCTCACCGCTGTACGGCACGCTCAATGTCGTAGGCTATCCGCAAACGGCACCGTCGCCGATCAGCAACGTGCTGAAGATCACCCGTGAGTATTTCACCCTGGACGGTAAGCCTGCCGACCTCACCAACCTGAAAAGTGGTGAATTGCTGGTGGTGCGATTGAAAGTGGCGGCCAGCGAGCGGGTCAGTGATGCGCTGGTGGTGGATTTACTGCCTGCGGGGCTGGAACTGGAAAACCAGAACCTGAGCGACAGCAGCGCCAGCCTGGGCGACAGTGCTGATGCGCTGAAGGAGAGCATGATGGATATGCAGCAGGCCAACATCAAACACATCGAGTTCCGCGATGATCGCTTTGTCGCCGCACTGGCGCTGGATGGCTACACGCCGGGCACGCTGCTGTATCTGGCGCGAGCCGTGACGCCGGGCAGCTATCGCCTGCCGCCACCGCAGGTTGAGTCAATGTATGTGCCAGAGTGGCGCGCGATTGGCACCACGCCGGAAAAATTAAATGTGCGCTAAGCGGTAATGAAAAAAGGTTACGCATGGAAGCGGTGGCGCTGGCTGCCGCTTTTTTTACTGCTGATGCTCGTCGGTATAGGGCTACTGGATCGACTCGATCCCCTGCCGCTGCAGGAAGTGCAACCTGCGCGCGTGGTGGTCGCTGAGGATGGCACGCCGCTATGGCGTTTTGCCGACAAGCAAGGCATCTGGCGCTATCCGGTGACGCTTGAAGAGGTTTCACCCGAGTATATTCAGGCGCTGCTGACTTACGAAGACCGTTGGTTCTGGCACCATCCCGGTATCAATCCGATGGCGATTGTGCGTGCCATCGGGCAAAACCTGCTGCATCACGGCATCGTCTCAGGTGGCAGTACGCTGACCATGCAGGTAGCGCGGTTGATCGATCCACAACCGCGTACGCTGCGTGGCAAGGTGGTGCAGGCCTGGCGAGCGCTACAGCTGGAGTGGCACTTATCCAAGCGCGACATTCTCACACTCTATCTCAATCGGGCGCCGTTTGGCGGCACGGTGGAAGGCATTGGCGCAGCAAGCTGGATGTGGCTGGGTAAGCCGCCGTCTCAGCTCACCAAAGGTGAGGCAGCGTTGCTCGCCGTGCTGCCACAGGCACCAAGCCGTCTGCGCCCGGATCGCTGGCCGCAACGTGCGGAAGTGGCGCGCAATAAAGTGCTGGATCGACTGGCAGAGTATCAGGTGTGGTCAGCGCAGGATGTAGCGGAGATCAAACAGGAAGCGGTGTGGCTACCGCCGCGTCAGGTTCCACAAATGGCACCGTTGCTGGCGCGTCGCCTGTTGTCGCTCTCACCCGACAACAAAATTCGTTCGACCATTGATGTGTCGCTGCAGCGCGAGCTGGAAAGTCTGGCGTCATCGCTAAAAAACCAGCTGCCACCGCGCACTTCGCTGGCGTTGCTGGTGGTGGATCACCGCAGCATGAAAGTGCGCGGCTATGTTGGCTCAGTGTCCTTCAATGACGACAGTCGCTTTGGGCATGTCGATATGATCTCCAGCGTGCGATCCCCCGGATCGGTGTTGAAACCTTTTGTTTACGGCATGGCGCTGGATGAGGGGCTGATCCACGGTGAATCACTGCTGCAGGATGTGCCACGCCGTTTTGGTGATTACCGTCCCGGTAATTTTGACGCCGGTTTTCACGGCCCGGTAAGTGCCAGCGAGGCGCTGGAGCGTTCACTGAATTTACCTGCAGTCCAACTTCTGGATGCGCTTGGCCCGAAAACGGTGGCGGCGCGTCTGCGTAACGTTGGATTGAATCTGCGCTTTCCGGCAGGGGCCGAACCCAATCTTTCACTGGTGCTCGGCGGCACGGGTGCGCAGCTGGATGAGATTGTCGCGGCATATAGCGCTTTTGCCCGTCAGGGGAGTGCCGCGCAGCTGCGCTGGCTGCCCAATCAGCCATTGCAAGAGCGGCCACTGCTTTCGCCGGGCGCAGCCTGGATTGTGCGGCGCATTCTGGCTGGAGAAGCTCAGCCATCAGGCGCCGTTCCGGATATTGCACCGCTGGCCTGGAAAACCGGCACCAGTTATGGCTACCGCGATGCATGGACGATTGGCATTACGCCCCGCTATTTAATCGGCGTGTGGGTTGGCAGACCGGATGCCACACCGGTTGCCGGTCAGTTTGGTTTTGCTTCTGCGGTACCGGTGATGAACCAGGTCAATAATCTGCTGGCGGGGCATATGTCAGTGCGCGCTGCGCCGCGCGATCCGCGGCCGGATTCAGTCAGCGCCATGAGCATTTGCTGGCCCGGAGGCCAACCCTTGCCAGTGGGTGACGATAACTGTCGCCAGCGTCGCCAGAGCTGGATACTGAACCGAACTGTGCCACCCACACTGCTGGCACCCGGTCAGGAAGGTGTGAATGGTTTACGTCAACGTTATTGGGTCAACCTTCAGGGCTTACGTGTGGCGGCAGATTGCCCCGGCGCACAGAGCCAGGAGAGTCTGATGTGGCCACTGCCGCTGGAACCCTTGCTGCCGCTGTCTGAGCGCCGCGAGCAGCGCCTGCCGCCGGTCGATTCTCGCTGCCCACCCTTAAATCAGGGCAGCGCGCCACCGCTCTTAATCACCGGCGTGATTCAGGGGCAACGCGTGCAGCCGTTGCCGGGCAAAGTGGTATTGGTGCTGCCGGTTGCCGTACAGGGCGGAAGGGGATCGCAGCGCTGGTGGTTTTTGAACGGGCAGCCGGTCGAACAGCAAGCGGGGCAAAACAGTGCGGCGCTGGTCCTCAGTGAACCGGGCCAGTATCAACTGGTGGTCATGGATGAATCGGGTCAACTGGCATCCGTCTCATTTATTCGGGGTTAAATAGCCGCGTATGCCAGATTCTGCGCGTGTTCGCCCCGACAAAAATCAATTATTTTCGATAATTCCACCAATCGGCAATAGGCAACGCCCGATGATGTCCCTATAATCGGCGCGTTTTCTTACCGGGAGCGAGTTCCCGGTTTCTTCAGGATGCTAACTAGAGGTCATCATGGCAATCGAACGTACTTTCTCAATCGTTAAACCAAACGCCGTCGCTAAGAACGTGATTGGTGCTATCTACAACCGTTTTGAAAGCGCAGGCTTCAAAATCGTTGGCGCGAAAATGCTGCACCTGACCAAAGAGCAGGCTGAAGGTTTCTACGCTGAGCACAAAGGCCGTCCATTCTTCGATGGTCTGGTTGAGTTCATGACTTCTGGTCCCGTTGTTGTTTCTGTTCTGGAAGGCGAAAACGCCGTTCAGCGTCACCGTGACCTGATGGGTGCAACCAACCCAGACAACGCGCTGGCCGGTACTCTGCGTGCTGACTACGCTGACAGCTTCACTGAGAACGCGACCCACGGTTCTGACTCAGCTGAATCTGCTGCACGCGAAATCGCTTACTTCTTCGCTGAAAACGAAGTTTGCCCACGCACTCGCTAAGTGCGTTGCTGCCGATGCGGATAAACGTCTTTACACCTTTTCAACATCGGTAAAGTCGTTCCCCTGGCATCATGCAGCAGATGTAGTACAATAATGCGCCCTTGTTGAGCCCGTCTCAGCGAGGGCGCTATTTTTTCCTATTCTTAACCAGAGCCGTAACGTGTAACAACGAGGCCAGAGAACATTATGTCCGAACAGATTGTGACGCCGTCGTCCGCTTCCTCCGTGGTTGTTTCCCCAAAAAACGAAAAAATTAACCTGCTGGATCTTAACCGTCAGCAGATGCGCGAATTCTTTTTAGAGATGGGTGAAAAGCCGTTCCGCGCCGATCAGGTCATGAAGTGGATGTACCACTACTGCTGTGATGATTTCGAGCAGATGACTGATATCAACAAAGTGCTGCGTGGCAAATTGATGCAACGCGCTGAAATCCGTGCGCCGGAAGTGGCGGAAGAGATGCGTTCCAGCGATGGCACCATCAAGTGGGCGATTCGCGTGGGCGATCAGCTGGTCGAAACCGTGTATATCCCGGAAGCTGACCGTGCAACACTGTGCGTCTCCTCACAGGTAGGCTGTGCGCTGGAGTGCAAATTCTGTTCGACTGCGCAGCAGGGCTTCAACCGTAACCTGCGCGTTTCCGAAATCATTGGTCAGGTATGGCGCGCGGCGAAAATTATCGGCGCGGCGAAAATTACCGGCCAGCGTCCGATCACCAACGTGGTGATGATGGGCATGGGCGAGCCATTGCTCAACCTCAACAACGTGGTACCAGCGATGGACATCATGCTGGACGACTTCGGTTTTGGTTTGTCTAAACGTCGCGTGACGCTGTCAACCTCGGGTGTCGTGCCGGCGCTGGATAAACTGGGCGATATGATCGACGTGGCGCTGGCGATTTCACTGCATGCGCCGAACGATGCCATCCGTGACGAAATTGTGCCGATCAACAAAAAGTACAACATCGAAACCTTCCTCGCGGCGGTTAAACGCTACATTGGGAAATCGAACGCCAATCAGGGCCGCGTGACCATTGAGTATGTGATGCTGGATCACATCAATGACAGCACCGACAATGCGCACGAACTGGCTGCACTGCTGAAAGAAACGCCGTGCAAAATTAACCTGATTCCATGGAACCCGTTCCCAGGCGCGCCTTATGGCCGCAGCTCAAACAGTCGTATCGATCGCTTCTCCAAAGTGCTGATGGATTACGGTTTCACCACCATTGTGCGTAAAACGCGTGGCGACGATATTGATGCGGCTTGTGGTCAGTTAGCGGGGGATGTTATCGACCGTACCAAGCGCACCTTGCGTAAGAAGATGGCCGGTGAAGCCATCTCTGTGAAGGCGCTCTGAAACACAGTGCCTGGTGATACCCACCGGGCGTAAGCCATGCCAGTCTCTCCGCTCGATGTCAGAGGGAGAGACTGAAATGCACAAAGGATTATCGGCAGTGGTGTTGGCGGGCTTTGTTGTAACCGGTTGTGTCAACCCGCCGGTTCAGCAAGGTGCTGCGGATATCAGGCTACAGCTAGGGTTGCACTACCTGGCGGTGAAAGATTTTGCTGCAGCACAGCGTAATTTATTGCGCGCTGAGCGGGCAGCACCGCGAGATTATCGTGTGCCGTTGGCGCTTGCACGGCTGGCACAGGCGCAGCAGAATAGCGCGCAGACCCATTGGCACTACCAACGCGCCCAGCAGTTAGCGCCAGCGAATGGCTACATCGCTAACAATTACGGTGCGTTTCTTTGCGGTTTAAGGCAGTATGGCGAAGCGCATCAACAGTTTAAGCTGGCGATGGCTGCACAGGAAATCGAAGCTCGTCAGGATGCATTTCTGTTTTCGGGCTATTGTTACCTGCAGGCTGGAGAGAGTGCCTCAGCGCGCGAGTCTTTGAGCAACGCGCTGATTGCCGCACCGGAGCAGGGCAGTCAACTGCTTTTGGAAGTGGAAAGGCGGCTTGAACAGCAGGATCGCATGGCGGTTCCGCTGCTATTAGAAGTGTACCACCAGCGTTTGCCCGCAACGGCAGAGAGCCAGTGGTTACAAATACGTTTCGCCGCGCAACAGGGAAACGCTGCTGACGTTACACGTTATGGCGACCGGTTGGCGCGAAGTTTTCCACAATCGATACAGTACCAGCGTTATTTAGCTAATGAATACTGAAGCCACTCAAGAGAATTCTGCAGTACATTCCACAGGTGAACGCCTGCGTCTGGCCCGTGAGCAGATGGGGCTGACTCAGCAAAATGTCGCTGAACGCCTGTGCCTGAAACTTTCTACCGTACGAGACATTGAAGAAGATAAGTCGCCAGCTGATTTAGCTTCGACGTTCTTGCGCGGTTACATTCGTTCTTATGCTCGTCTGGTGCATGTGCCGGAAGATGACCTGTTGCCGATGATGGCGAAGCAGGCTCCCGTGCGCGCGGCCAAAATTGAGCCAATGCAGAGCTTCTCGTTAGGTAAGCGGCGTAAAAAGCGTGATGGCTGGTTGATGATTTTCACCTGGTTGGTGATTTTTGTCGTCATCGGTCTGACCGGCGCGTGGTGGTGGCAAAATCATAAAGCCTCGCAGGCCGATCTGGTCTCAATGGCTGACCAGAATGGCAGCAGCAACGATAACAGTCAGTCTATTCCGCTGGGTGAAAACAGCACTGACAGCGCGACCGACAGTGATACCAATGCCGCCGGTACGCCGGTGGATAACGGTGCCGGTGCGGTTGCGACACCGAGTACCAGCAACAACGCCGCTTCGGCAGCCAACACCACTGCGCCTGCGACCAGCAGCGATAACGCCGTGGTTTCGCCGAGCCAGGCACCGATCGATAACGCACCGCCAGCAGCCACCTCTCCGGCACCTGCCAACAGTGTACCGGCAGGTCAAATGCCGACCAGCAACGCGGCGGTCAGTCAGCCTGCGGGCGACCCAAATGCGGTTGTGATGAATTTCAAAGCCGATTGCTGGCTGGAAGTCACCGACGCCACTGGCAAGAAGCTGTTCAGCGGATTGCAACGTAGCGGCGGTAAGCTCAGCTTGTCCGGAACGGCTCCGTATCGTCTGAAAATTGGCGCACCGAGTGCGGTTGACGTGCAATATCAGAATCAGCCCGTTGATTTAAGTCGTTTTATCCGTAATAACCAGGTTGCCCGTCTGACGCTGGGTGCGCAATAACGCGCAGCGCGCTTTCCGGGTAATTGTGGAGAGAGAATATGCATAACGAAGCACCCATTATCCGTCGCAAATCAACACGGATTTACGTCGGCAAGGTGCCGGTTGGTGATGGCGCGCCCATTGCCGTTCAGTCAATGACCAACACCCGCACCACGGATGTGGACGCCACGGTTAACCAGATTCGCCAGCTTGAGCGTGTCGGTGTCGATATCGTGCGCGTCTCTGTTCCAACCATGGATGCGGCGGAAGCGTTCAAACTGATTAAGCAACAGGTCAATGTGCCGCTGGTGGCGGACATTCATTTTGACTATCGTATCGCACTGAAAGTCGCCGAATATGGCGTCGATTGCCTGCGCATCAACCCCGGCAATATCGGTAACAATGAGCGTATCCGCCAGGTAGTGGATTGTGCCCGCCATTACAACATTCCTATTCGTATCGGCGTGAATGCCGGTTCACTGGAAAAAGATCTGCAGGAAAAATACGGTGAGCCAACGCCACAGGCGCTGCTCGAATCCGCGATGCGCCATGTTGATCACCTTGATCGCCTCAACTTTGATCAGTTCAAAGTGAGTGTAAAAGCCTCTGACGTATTCCTTGCCGTTGAATCCTATCGTCTGCTGGCAAAAGCTATCGATCAGCCACTGCATCTCGGTATTACCGAAGCGGGTGGCGCGCGCGCCGGTTCAGTAAAATCAGCGATCGGCCTGGGCTTGCTGCTGGCGGAAGGGATCGGCGATACGCTGCGCATCTCTTTGGCGGCGGATCCGGTGGAAGAAGTCAAGGTCGGTTACGACATTCTGAAATCGCTGCGCATTCGCTCTCGCGGCATTAACTTTATTGCCTGCCCAACCTGTTCACGTCAGGAATTTGATGTGATCGGCACGGTGAATGCGCTGGAAGAACGTCTCGAAGACATCATCACGCCAATGGATATCTCGATTATTGGTTGTGTGGTGAACGGTCCTGGCGAAGCCACGGTTTCCACCATGGGCGTGACCGGCGGCAGCCGCAAAAGTGGTTTCTATGAAGACGGCGTGCGCCAGCGCGATCGCCTCGATAACGACAACATGATCGACCAGCTGGAAGCACGTATTCGTGCCAAGGCCAGCATGCTGGATGAAAGCCGCCGCATTAACGTGCAGCAGCTGGAAAAATAAAGGACGGTGCGCGCCCGCCGCGCGCCAGTTTGTGATTGAACCTGTGCGGTTTCATCCTCATAAGGTATGATGCCGGACAGGTTTTTTTGTATTAAGAGATTCTAACGTGGCGAAGAATATTCAAGCGATCCGTGGGATGAACGACTACCTGCCGGCGGACACCGCGATTTGGCAGCGTATTGAGGGCACCCTGAAGCAGGTGCTGGCCAGTTATGGCTTTAGTGAAATCCGTTTGCCGATTGTAGAGCAGACCCCGCTGTTTAAACGCGCTATCGGTGAAGTCACCGATGTGGTTGAAAAAGAGATGTACACCTTTGACGACCGCAACGGTGAAAGTCTGACCCTGCGTCCGGAAGGCACGGCGGGCTGTGTGCGCGCCGGTATTGAGCATGGTCTGCTGTACAATCAGGAACAGCGTTTGTGGTACATCGGTCCGATGTTCCGCTATGAGCGTCCGCAGAAAGGCCGTTACCGCCAGTTCCATCAGATTGGTGCGGAAGTGTTTGGTCTGCAAGGCCCGGACATCGATGCTGAACTGATTATGATGACCGCGCGCTGGTGGAAAGCGTTAGGTATCGCTGAACACGTGAGTCTCGAACTCAACTCTATTGGTTCACTGGAAGCACGCGCAAACTACCGCGATGCGCTGGTGGCCTTCCTTGAGCAGCATAAAGACAAACTGGATGAAGATTGCAAACGTCGTATGTATAGCAATCCGTTGCGTGTACTCGACAGCAAAAATCCTGACATCCAGCTGTTGCTGAACGATGCGCCGACGCTGAATGAATATCTCGATGAAGACTCACGCGCGCACTTCGACGGGCTGTGCAGCCTGCTGAATGACGCGGGTATTGCTTACACCGTGAACCAGCGTCTGGTGCGTGGCCTCGATTACTACAACCGCACCGTGTTTGAGTGGGTGACCAACAGCTTAGGTTCACAGGGCACCGTCTGTGCCGGTGGACGCTACGATGGTCTGGTTGAACAGCTGGGTGGTCGCGCTACGCCAGCGGTCGGTTTTGCCATGGGTCTTGAGCGTTTGGTATTGCTGGTTCAAGCGGTTAATCCAGAATTTGAACCGACGCGCATTGTTGATGTCTATGTTATCGCTTCGGGGCAGGGCGTTCAGTCCGCCGCGATGCAACTGGCGGAAAAACTGCGTGATGCAGATCCGGCGCTGAAGCTGATGACCAACTTCGGTGGTGGTAACTTCAAGAAGCAGTTTGGCCGTGCAGACAAGTGGGGCGCACGCATTGCGCTGGTGCTGGGCGAAGACGAAGTGAAAGCGGGCCAGGTGGTGATTAAAAACCTGAGCACTGGCGATCAACAAACCGTTGCCCAAAGCGAAGCCGCTGCGACATTGCGCACGCTGCTGCAGTAAACGCAGCACTGCAACAGCCATTTAAAGGAGAGGGATTGCGTGGAAGTTTACAGCAACGAAAACGAACAGGTTGACGCACTGCGTCAGTTCTTTGCGAATAACGGCAAAGCGCTGGCTGTGGGTGTGATCATCGGCATTGCTGCACTGGGTGGCTGGCGTTTCTGGACCAGTCATCAGGATGGTGCGGATAAAGCTGCGTCGGCACAGTATCAACAACTGACCACCGCGATGCAGGCGGACAAGCCGCAAACGCTGGAAGCGGTTGCCGCCTTTGCCAATGAAAATAACAACACTTATGGCGCACTGGCTTCGCTCGATTTAGCGAAACAGTACGTTGAAGCGAATCAGTTAGATAAAGCCATTACGCTGCTTCAGAGCGGGCTGAAAGATACCAAAGATGCCAACCTGCAGGCGGTGATTAACCTGCGTCTGGCGCGCATTCAACTGCAGCAAAATCAGGCCGATGCCGCACTTTCAACCCTTAACAATGTTAAGGGTGATGGCTGGACAGCCATTATTGCGGACATTCGTGGCGAAGCACTGCTGAGCAAAGGCGACAAGCAGGGCGCACGTGATGCCTGGAGCAAAGGTGCTGAATCGCAGGCCTCTCCTGCGTTGAAGCAAATGCTGCAGATGAAGATGAATAACTTAAGTTAAGCCAGTCAAGAGAGCGCACATGGAATTACGTAAATACCTGCTGCCAGGGCTGATTTCAGTCACTCTGCTCAGCGGTTGCTCGCTGTTCAGCGGCGAAGAAGATGTAGTAAAAATGGCTCCGCTGCCGAAAGTGGAAAACCAGTTTACGCCACAGACTGCCTGGAGCACCTCTGTGGGTGATGGCGTTGGCGATTTCTATTCCAATCTGCATCCGGCCTGGCAGGACGGCACCGTCTATGCGGCCGACCGCTTTGGCGTAGTAAAAGCCCTGGATGCCAGCAACGGTAAAGAGAAATGGAAAGTCGATCTCTCTGAGAAAACCGGCTTCTTCTCGAAAAACATCTCAGCTCTTCTCTCTGGCGGCATCACCGCTACCAGCGATCGCATCTATATCGGCAGCGAGCGCGGCCAGGTCTTTGCACTGAACAATAGCGATGGCAGCATCGCCTGGCAGACGAAAGTCGCCGGTGAAGCGTTGTCGCGTCCAGTCGTGAGCGATGGCCTGGTGCTGATCCACACCAGCAACGGTATGTTGCAGGGGCTGGACCAGAGCACTGGCGCGATCAAGTGGAGCGTGAACCTCGATATGCCTGCGCTGTCACTGCGCGGTGAATCTGCGCCGACCGTGGCATTCGGTGGTGCGATTGTCGGTGGTGACAATGGCCGCGTGAGCGCAGTGATCATGAACCAGGGGCAGTTGATTTGGCAGCAGCGTATTTCGCAGCCAAGCGGCGCAACAGAGATTGATCGTCTGAGCGATGTGGATACGACGCCAGTTGTGGTTAACGGTGTGATCTACGCGCTGGCTTACAACGGCAATCTGACCGCGCTGGAACTGCGTTCAGGCCAGATTCTGTGGAAACGCGAAATCGGCGGCGTGAAAGACATGGTGGTTGATGCGGGTCGTATTTACCTGGTCGATCAGGATGACCGTGTGATTGCCCTCAATGCCGACGGTGGCGTGGCCATCTGGCGTCAGAGCGATCTGCTGCATCGCAACCTGACTTCACCAGCGCTGTTTAACGGTTATCTGGTGGTCGGCGATAGCGAAGGCTATGTGCACTGGATCAACACCCTGGACGGGCGCTTTGTTGCGCAGCAGAAACTGGACAGCGATGGCTTCCAGACTGACCCGGTGGTTGCGGGTGACAAGCTGCTGATCCAGGCGAAGGGCGGCGAAGTTTACGCCATCACTCGTTAAGATTAGGCTTTGCAGGAACCGGCTTCCTGCTCGCTAATACGGCTCCTGATTCGTCAGGGGCCGTTTCGTTTTTAGTCAGGCATGGTATTCTTAGCGCCTTCAGCCTGACGCCTTCTGGCAAATGTCGTTATAATCACGCCATTCGGGCGATTTATTTTTAAAACTGAGGCAAGTGTTATGGTACCTGTGGTCGCGCTGGTTGGGCGTCCCAATGTGGGAAAATCTACGCTATTTAACCGCTTAACGCGCACTCGTGATGCGCTGGTAGCGGATTTTCCTGGACTGACTCGCGATCGCAAATATGGTCGCGCCGAAGTGGAAGGGCGCGAATTCATTGTTATTGATACCGGCGGTATTGATGGCACCGAGGAAGGCGTCGAAAACCGCATGGCAGAACAATCGCTGCTGGCGATTGAAGAAGCGGATGTGGTGCTGTTCCTGGTGGATGCGCGTGCGGGTGTGATGCCGGCCGATCAACAGATCGCCAATCACCTGCGTTCGCGCGAAAAAGCCACCTTCCTGGTGGCGAACAAAACTGACGGTCTCGATCCTGATGCCGCCGTGCTGGATTTCTATGCGCTGGGCTTGGGTGACATTCATCCGATTGCGGCTTCGCACGGTCGCGGTGTGAACAACCTGCTTGAAGCTGCGTTGCTGCCATGGATGGAAGAAGCCGTTCCAGAAGTGGAGTTGACGGAAGAAGAAGAAAACGCCGCTTACTGGGCCGCGTTAGAAGAAGAAGAGGACGAGAAGGCGCTGGCGGAAGAGGAAGAAGAAAACTTCGACCCAACCACATTGCCGATCAAACTGGCTATCGTTGGCCGTCCTAACGTCGGCAAGTCAACGCTGACTAACCGCATCCTGGGTGAAGACCGCGTCGTAGTTTTCGACATGCCGGGCACCACGCGTGACAGCATCTACATTCCAATGGAACGTGACGAGCGCGAGTATGTGTTGATTGATACCGCGGGTGTGCGTAAACGCGGAAAAATCACTGAAACCGTAGAGAAATTCTCTGTCATCAAAACGCTGCAGGCCATTGAAGATGCCAACGTGGTGATGCTGGTGATTGATGCACGTGAAGGCATTTCCGATCAGGATCTCTCACTGCTCGGCTTTATCCTGAACAGCGGTCGCTCATTGGTGATCGTGGTCAACAAGTGGGATGGCATGACGCAGGAAGCGCGTGATGAAGTGAAAGAGATGCTGGACTTCCGTCTGGGCTTTATCGATTTCGCGCGCATTCACTTTATCTCGGCGCTGCACGGCAGTGGCGTAGGTAACCTGTTTGAATCCGTGACCGAAGCTTACGACTGCTCGACCAAACGTGTCGGCACCGCGATGCTGACGCGCATCATGACTATGGCTTCTGACGACCATCAGCCGCCGCTGGTGCGTGGTCGCCGCGTGAAGCTGAAGTATGCCCATGCCGGTGGTTACAACCCACCGATCGTGGTGATTCACGGTAATCAGGTGAAGGACCTGCCCGACTCCTACAAACGTTACCTGATGAACTACTTCCGTCGTTCACTCAACGTGATGGGTACACCGATTCGCATTCAGTTTAAAGAAGGCGACAACCCGTACGCGGGCAAACGTAACCTGCTGACACCGACGCAGCAGCGCAAACGCCAGCGACTGATGTCGCATCTGAAGAAGAACAAGCGTTAATCTGAAGAGGGCCCTGATGCGGCCCTTTTTTTCGCCCTCACCGCACGATTCCAGCGACATATCCCACTCTGACTTCTTCTTAACATCAAAAATTACACTTTGATTCAGCCTCATATTTATTAATAACTTATGACTGGTTTTGTAGCAAAAATGCTATTGCCCAGTAACTCCTTCGTTATGGATGTTCACTTTCTAATGAACCAGGTGGTACAATCCTGCCGCCTTGTAGCGAGAATCACTCTTACCTGCGATGTGTCCTTGCTCACAAGCGCCGAATTACGGGCATTGCACCCGTACCAATAGATATAAAATAAAGCGTAACGGATTGGTTCCTGTCCCCCATCGTTGGCAGGAGCATTGTTACCGGCTACA
Organism: Pantoea sp. SM3; assembly: GCF_000963995.1. Lineage (NCBI taxonomy): Bacteria > Pseudomonadati > Pseudomonadota > Gammaproteobacteria > Enterobacterales > Erwiniaceae > Pantoea > Pantoea sp. SM3. Next base: position 96,680 of record NZ_JZRD01000014.1, on the reverse strand, counting down.
GCCTGTTAGCCGGCACCAGCGCGTTATTTTTTTCAGGAGAGTTTTTGTTATGGCAGAAAATTCCGCTCGTCCCTGCAAAGGGTTGAGTATCTGGTCTGTATTGTTCGGGCTGGTCCTGCTGGCTGTCGGTCTGTTCTTCGCGATCGGCGGTGGCAAGTTGGTCGCTCTGGGCGGCAGCTGGTACTTCCTCATTTCCGGTATTGTGATGTTGCTGTCGGCGATTCAGTTCTTCCGCCGCAAATCATCCGCCGTGACCCTGTTTATTCTGGTCTTCGTTGGCACCCTGATTTGGGCGCTGTTCGATGCGGGCTTCCATTTCTGGCAGTTGGTTTCACGCCTGATGGTACCTGCGGGCCTGATGCTGCTGGCCTTCCTGACCTGGCCAGCGCTGCGTAAACGCGAAGGCAAAAACTCTCTGGCCAAAGTTTCTTATGTGCTCTCAGCGGTCATCGCCGTCGGCATGGTGGTCACTTTCGTGCAGATGTTCCAGCCGCACCCAACCGTCGCGTTCGACGGCAAACAACTGCCGCTGATTCCTGTCGACAAGTCTAAGCCACAGCAAGACTGGAGCAGCTACGGCCGTACGCCTGAAGGTGACCGTTTTGCGGCGATCGACCAGATCACCCGTGACAACGTCAAAGATCTCCAGGTTGCCTGGACCTTCCACACTGGCGATACCCCAATCAGCCCAACCGGTAACGGCGCGGAAGATCAGCAAACCCCGCTGCAGGTGGGCAACACCCTTTACCTTTGCACCCCACACAACAACGTGATTGCGGTTGCAGCGGATACCGGTAAGCAGATCTGGAAGCGTGAAATCAACGCACAGGCTGAAGTGTGGAACCGCTGCCGTGGTCTGGCGTATTTCGATGCGACCAAACCGGTACAGCAGCCAAGCCAGCCGGGCTCAACACCGGTTCCTGCGCCAGTGCTGGCGGCAGGTGATACCTGTCAGCGTCGTATTCTGATGAACACCATCGATGCGCGTCTGATCGCTATCAATGCTGACAACGGTGAGTTCTGTGAAAACTTCGGCGACCACGGTGTGGTTGACCTGAAAAAAGGTCTGGGTAAAGCGCCCGATCCGCAGTATCAGCTGACGTCTGCACCACAGCTGGCCGGTACCACCGTGGTGGTTGGGGGTCGTGTGGCAGATAACGTCCAGACCGATATGCCTGGCGGCGTACTGCGCGGCTTTGACGTCATCACCGGTCAAATGCGTTGGGCGTTTGACCCAGGCAATGATGACCCGAATGCCATCCTGATGCCGGGCAAAGACTACACCCGTAGTACCCCGAACTCATGGGCACCGATGTCCTACGACCCGGCGATGAACACTGTGTTCCTGCCAATGGGTAGCTCGTCGGTGGATCTGTGGGGTGCGAATCGTACCAAACTGGATCACACCTACGGCGCATCAATTCTGGCGCTGGATGCGACTACCGGTAAGCAAAAATGGGTTTATCAGACCGTACATAACGATCTGTGGGACTTCGACCTGCCAATGCAGCCGAGCCTGGTCGACTTCCCAATGAAGGATGGCACCACTAAGCCTGCCGTCGTTATCGGTGCAAAAACCGGTATGATTTGGGTGTTGGACCGTCTGACCGGCAAGCCTTTGACCAAAGTTGAAGAGCAGCCAATGCCGCAGGGCCACATCCCGAACGAGCAGTATACCAAAACGCAGCCGCACTCAGTGGAGATGCCAAACATTGGCAATCAGAAACTGAACGAGTCTGACATGTGGGGTGCAACGCCGTTCGATCAGCTGGTGTGCCGTATTGCCTTCAAAGGCATGCGTTACGATGGCCTGTTCACCGTTCCGGATACTGACAAGTCACTCAGCTTCCCAGGTTCACTGGGTGGTATGAACTGGGGCAGCATCTCGTTTGACCCGAACAACCAGTACATGTTCGTCAACGACATGCGTCTGGGCCTGTGGGTGCAGATGATTCCTCAGGACACCAGCAAAGATGCAGCCAGCAATGGCGGTGAAGCGATCAACACGGGTATGGGCGCCGTTCCGTTGAAAGGCACCCCTTACGCTGTTAACAAAAACCGCTTCATGTCTCCGCTGGGCATTCCGTGTCAGGCGCCGCCGTTCGGTACCTTGTCAGCCATCGACATGAAAACCCGTCAGATCGTGTGGCAGGTGCCAGTCGGTACTGTGCAGGATACCGGTCCATTCGGTATTAAGATGCGTGCACAAATGCCAATCGGCATGCCAACGCTGGGTGGCACCTTAGCAACTCAGGGTGGCCTGGTGTTCATCGCCGGTACGCAGGATTACTATCTGCGCGCTTTCGATAGCTCAACCGGTAAAGAAGTGTGGAAAGCACGTCTGCCAGTCGGCAGCCAGGGTGGCCCAATCAGCTACGTTTCGCCGAAAAATGGCAAACAGTACATCCTGATCTCCGCAGGTGGCGCACGTCAGTCACCAGACCGTGGTGATTACGTGATTGCTTACGCGCTGCCAGACAGCAAGTAAGCCTCAGTAAGAAGAAAGGCCGACATCATGATGTCGGCCTTTTTTTTTTTTTAACCTTCCGTGGCGTACTTCACTCCTTAAGGTACCTTATTCACTGCTGCTTGGAGGGGCGACGGCTTTTTTGACCTCCTTTTCTTCCAGCTTCCCTGGCTCTTTCAGGATCGTTTCTGAAATTACCCCCACTGACTTTGCCGCCAGCACTGCCGGCTTCCCTGGCGCGCTCCGGGTCCTCTGCAAAGTTCCCGGCACCACCTCGTTGCTTTTTTTGTGTCATAGCAAAGACCTCATCTAAGGGTGTTTTCTTCGACGTGGACTAGCTAGCCACATTAATGATTATAGTCAGTAAGTTACAGGTTGCCTTGGGAGATCTCCGAGTTCTTCACTGGCCGTCGCGCCAAAGTGCTTCTAATTCAGGCGAGGCTGCGGTTTCAGGAATCAAAATCACGATAGAGCCCGCTTCATGATGGGTGGCATAGGTGATTTGAATACGAAAATAACGCTGATCGCCGCGTCCAAGATTCGCCGCCTGATCTTCCGGTTCCCCCAACGGTAATGCCTGCTCCAGCACGTTACACACCCGCTGTTTTTGCGGTTCTGGCAGTTGTGCCAGAGTAAAGCGGCGCTCGCCTCGCAGGTTGGGGATAAAAGCAATGCCGCCTTCACGCGCCAGTTCGATAATGGCGTCATCAGTCAGTTGAATATTCACGTTACGCCTACCTGTTGCCAGGCGGATTGAATTGCTTCCGCCACCGAGCGGTTAAATCGCTTGCCACCATGTTCAATGGTGAAACGGGCAAAGGTACTGAAGTCGGCATCCTGCGGCAGCGTCTTGTCGCAGAGCGTGTCATACCAGGCATGACCCGCCAGCTCCCAGGCAAAGCCGCCTAACGCCTTCGCGGCGAGATAAAAAGCGCGATTTGGAATGCCTGAGTTGAGATGGACACCGCCGTTGTCATCACGTGTCTCTATGTAATGATCCATATCCGCCGGTTGCGGGTCTTTGCCGAGTTTCGGATCATCGTAAGCCGTGCCTGGTGCGGACATCGAGCGCAGCCCACGCCCCTTAATGCCGGCTGCTAACAAGCCCTCACCAATCAACCAGTCAGCCTGATCGGCCGTTTGCTGCAGGTGGAACTGCTTCACCAGCGAGCCAAACACATCAGACATCGATTCATTCAATGCACCGGATTGCTGGAAGTAAACCAGTCCCGCTTCGTTTTCCGTCACGCCATGGGTGAGTTCATGCGCCACCACATCCAGCGCAATAGTGAAGCGATTAAAGATCTCGCCATCGCCGTCACCAAATACCATCTGCTGACCGTTCCAGAAGGCGTTCTGATACTCCTTGCCGTAATGCACGGTGCCATCCAGCTTCAGGCCTTTGTTATCCAGTGAATTGCGCTTGAAGATTTGCCAGTAGAAATCGTAGGTGATGCCGAGATAATTCCAGGCTTCTTCAGCCGCCACATCGCCATTGCCCGGCTGGCCTTCATCGCGGATCAAGGTGCCGGGCAGATTTTGCATATTTTCAGCATCATAGATGGCACGCAGCACGGTTCCGGGCTGTGAGGTGGCCGCGCTGGCCGCTTTATGGTTGTGTTCAGCCATCAGTTGCTGAACATGGGTTAGGGTGCGGCGAGCAGACTCCTGCGGCGCACCCGAACAATGGTCAATAATATTGCGAAGAATATACGGAGGAATAACGCTGTAGGTCATATTAACTCCTGGCCGTGAGGGAACATGCCAGAAGTATAGTTTTTCAGCTAGGAGCGTGCTTTACGGGGGCGTGATTTCTGCGGTTCAAGTGCGGTCACCTGGCTTTCCACCCAGCCGTCATCGAGGCGGGTGCGCAGTAAATCACCTTTATGCAATTGCTGGGTTTTCTTCACCAGTTGGCCTTGCGTATCCGTGGTCACGCTAAACCCGCGAGCCAGTGTGGCGAGCGGACTGACGCCCTCCAGTTGCGCGGCCAGATTACCAAAGCGCTGACGATTGTGATTCAGCTGCTTCTCCATGCCCTGTTGCAGGCGATACTGCCATTGCTGCATCTGCTGCTGTGCACGCAGGATGCGGCCCTGCGGTTGCTGATTATTGAGGCGCTGTAACATACGATCCTGCTGGCGATTAGCCACGCGCAGGCGCTGATCCATCGCTTCACCGAGGCGACGTTGCAACTGGAACAGTGTGGTTTGCTGGCGTGCCAGACGCAACTGTGGATGTTGCTGCTGCAAACGATGTTGTAGGCGGGTAAAACGGCGTTGCTGCTCTGCAATGTAGAAATCCATTGCCATTTCCATACGCTGCTGCTGTGACTGCAAACGGCGCAGCAGTTCGATCTGATTGCGGCTCACGACTTCTGCCGCCGCAGATGGGGTAGGGGCGCGCAGATCGGCGACAAAGTCGGCGATGGTGACGTCTGTCTCGTGGCCGACGGCACTGACGATCGGCAGGCGACTGGCAAAAATAGCACGCGCCACGCGCTCATCGTTAAAACTCCACAAATCCTCCAGCGAGCCGCCGCCACGGCCGACAATCAGCACGTCACACTCATCACGCTGGTTCGCCAGTTCAATGGCACGCACGATGGCTGCGGGCGCATCGACACCTTGCACTGGCGTGGGATAGATAATCACGGGCAGCGAAGGATCGCGGCGATGCAGCACGCGCAGCACGTCATGCAGCGCCGCGCCGGTCGCGGAGGTGATGACGCCAACCTGACGTGCCGGATCGGGCAGCGGCTGTTTGAACTGCTGATCGAACAACCCCTCTGCCGCCAAACGTGCTTTTAGCTGTTCGAACTGCTGCTGCAACAAGCCTTCACCCGCTGGATGCATGCTTTCGATAATCAGTTGATAGTCGCCACGCGGTTCATACAGCGTAATGCTGGCGCGCACCAAAACTTGCTGACCATGCTGGGGACGGAAGGTGACGCGGCGGTTGCTGTTTCGGAACATCGCGCAGCGAACTTGTGCGCCATCATCCTTTAAGGTGAAGTACCAGTGACCGGAAGAGGGCTGGCTAAAATTTGAGATCTCAGCGCTGAGCCACACCAGGCCCATCTCATTTTCCAGCAGTTGGCGCACCGTGGTATTCAGGCGGCTGACAGTAAAAATATTGGCGGTTGGCGGTAGCGACATGTGATGTAGATCAAATTTTAAATCAGAGGGTTAATCAACCGATACTACATTGCTCACCCGAAGGATCAAGACTTTTTCCTAAAAAACACTGGAGGCAATCGATTTCGGCCTGTATAATGCCGCGGCAATATTTTATCTGTTTTAATCGTCCCCAGGTGGAGATATTGCAATGCTAAGAATCACTAAAGAAGCCCTCACTTTTGACGACGTTCTGCTCGTTCCAGCTCACTCCACTGTCTTACCGAACACCGCTGATCTCAGCACCCAACTGACGAAAAACATCCGTCTGAACATCCCTATGCTGTCTGCTGCTATGGACACCGTGACCGAAGCCGGTCTGGCAATTGCACTGGCGCAGGAAGGTGGTCTGGGCTTTATCCACAAAAACATGTCGATTGAGCGCCAGGCGGATGAAGTTCGCAAAGTGAAAAAACACGAAAGTGGCGTAGTGACCGATCCGCAAACTGTGCTGCCAACCACCACGCTGGCGGCAGTGCAAGAGCTGACCGAGCGCAACGGCTTTGCGGGTTATCCGGTTGTGAACACCGACAACGAACTGGTCGGTATCATCACCGGTCGTGACGTGCGTTTTGTGACGGACCTGAGCCTGCCAGTTTCCGCTGTGATGACGCCGAAAGAGCGTCTGGTCACCGTTAAAGAGGGTGAAGCGCGCGACATCGTACTGCAGAAAATGCACGAAAAACGTGTTGAGAAAGCGCTGGTTGTGGATGATAGCTTCCATCTGCTGGGCATGATTACCGTTAAAGATTTCCAGAAAGCAGAGCGTAAACCTAACGCCTGTAAAGATGCGGAAGGCCGTCTGCGTGTGGGTGCTGCGGTTGGTGCGGGCGCAGGTAACGAAGAGCGTGTTGACGCGCTGGTTGCTGCGGGCGTTGACGTTCTGCTGATCGACTCTTCTCACGGTCACTCTGAAGGCGTTCTGCAGCGTATCCGTGAAACCCGTGCGAAGTATCCAGACCTGGACATCATCGGTGGCAACGTGGCGACCGGTGCAGGTGCATTGGCACTGGCCGAAGCGGGCGTGAGCGCGGTGAAAGTGGGTATCGGCCCTGGCTCAATCTGCACCACGCGTATCGTGACTGGCGTAGGTGTACCACAGATCACCGCCGTTTCTGATGCGGTTGCTGCGCTGGAAGGCACCGGTATCCCGGTTGTGGCTGATGGTGGTATTCGTTTCTCAGGTGACATCGCCAAAGCGATCGCCGCAGGCGCGGCCGCGGTGATGGTCGGTTCTATGCTGGCGGGCACTGAAGAATCTCCAGGCGAAATCGAGCTGTATCAGGGCCGTTCGTTCAAATCTTACCGTGGTATGGGTTCACTGGGCGCGATGTCTAAAGGCTCATCTGACCGTTACTTCCAGACCGATAACGCGGCTGACAAACTGGTACCAGAAGGTATCGAAGGTCGCGTAGCGTACAAAGGCCGTCTGAAAGAGATCGTGCACCAGCAAATGGGCGGTCTGCGCTCTTGCATGGGCCTGACCGGTTGCCCAACCATCAACGATCTGCGTACTAAAGCCGAGTTCGTGCGCATCAGTGGCGCAGGTATCAACGAAAGCCACGTGCATGATGTGACCATCACCAAAGAGTCACCGAACTACCGCATGGGTTCATAATCCCGTAAGATTCAACGCCCGGCACCTGCCGGGCGCTTTTATTATTAAGTCCATCCCAATGGAAACGCCTCAATGACGACTGAAAATATTCATAAACATCGCATTTTGATCCTCGATTTTGGTTCTCAGTATACGCAGCTGGTCGCGCGCCGCGTGCGTGAGCTGGGCGTCTACTGCGAACTCTGGGCGTGGGATGTCACCGAAGAGCAGATTCGTAGCTTCAATCCAAACGGCATCATCCTTTCTGGTGGCCCGGAAAGCACCACTGAGCTGAACAGCCCACGTGCACCAGAATACGTGTTCAATGCTGGCGTACCGGTGCTGGGCGTGTGCTACGGCATGCAGACCATGGCAATGCAGTTGGGCGGCAAGGTTGAAGGCTCCAACGAGCGTGAGTTTGGATATGCGCAGGTTGAAGTGCTGACCCAGAGCGCACTGGTGCGTGACATCGAAGACGCCATCAGCGCTGCCGGCAAACCGTTGCTGGACGTGTGGATGAGCCACGGTGACAAAGTGACCGCCATCCCAGCAGGTTTTGAAACGGTTGCCAGCACCGAAACCTGTCCGTTCGCCATCATGGCTAACGAAGAGAAGAAATTCTACGGCGTGCAGTTCCACCCAGAAGTGACGCATACCCGTCAGGGCCTGCGCATGCTGGAGCGCTTCATCCGTGACATCTGCGGCTGTGAAGCACTGTGGACCCCAGCTAAGATCATCGAAGATGCGGTAGAGCGTATTCGTGAGCAGGTCGGTCAGGACAAAGTGATCCTGGGCCTGTCAGGTGGCGTGGATTCCTCTGTCACCGCGATGCTGCTGCACCGTGCCATCGGCGATCGTCTGACCTGTGTGTTCGTAGATAACGGCTTGCTGCGTTTGAACGAAGCTGAGCAGGTCATGGACATGTTTGGCGACCACTTTGGTCTGAACATCGTTCACGTTGCCGCTGAGAATCGTTTCCTTGACGCACTGGCGGGCGAGAACGATCCAGAAGCCAAGCGTAAGATTATCGGCCGCGTGTTCGTGGAAGTGTTCGACGAAGAAGCGCTGAAGTTGACTGACGTGAAATGGCTGGCACAAGGCACCATCTATCCAGACGTGATCGAGTCTGCTGCTTCTGCTACCGGCAAGGCACACGTGATCAAATCGCACCACAACGTGGGCGGTCTGCCGAAAGAGATGAAGATGGGCCTGGTTGAGCCGCTAAAAGAGCTGTTCAAAGACGAAGTGCGTAAGATAGGTCTGGAACTGGGTCTGCCATACGCCATGCTGTATCGCCATCCGTTCCCAGGTCCAGGTTTGGGCGTGCGTGTCCTCGGCGAAGTGAAGAAAGAGTACTGCGACCTGCTGCGTCGTGCGGATGCCATCTTCATCGAAGAACTGCATAAAGCTGACCTGTACAACAAAGTTAGCCAGGCCTTCACCGTGTTCCTGCCAGTGCGCTCTGTTGGCGTAATGGGCGACGGTCGTAAATATGATTGGGTTGTTTCACTGCGTGCAGTAGAAACCATCGACTTCATGACCGCGCACTGGGCACACCTGCCGTACGATTTCCTCGGCCGTGTCTCCAACCGCATCATCAACGAAGTGAACGGCATTTCTCGCGTGGTTTACGATATCTCTGGTAAGCCACCGGCCACGATTGAGTGGGAATGAGGCTATTATTTAACCTATTGTTTTAATCTATTTAGTGAGTGCCATTGATGATATTAACTACATTATCAATGGCATTTTTCATGGTATAAGGCCGGCGCTGAATCGAAGATATAGCAAATACCATGTGACCGTATCAGCAAATGCCATGGTATCGACAACCCGGTGCAGTGCTGTGCTGATGCGATCGATGCCCGCTTTTGGTCAGAACAGCTCTCTCGACCCAAACCTCCAGATCCTTAAATATGTGCCAGAGGAGCACCTCGTGATCGAAATTGTGAACAAGACAGCCGCCGCTCGGAATCGAAGTCTCCATATGGGTGAATAAAGTTTGCGGAAAACACGCTGAGAAAATAGAAAAGCTTCAATGACGGAACATAGCAATGGCGATTAACGGAGAGCACGGTGTTAGTGCAGTCACCGTGGATGAACTACTCAAGCAAGGCCTTCGGATACCGAACTATCAACGCCCATACAGTTGGGAAGTAACAACCGCTCTACAACTGGTGGATGATCTCAGCGAAGCTCTTCAAGATACCGAACGAAAAAAGATTCCCTATGTTTTGGGTGCAATCATTCTTCACGATGATGGTGAGTATCTCAATGTAGTCGACGGACAGCAACGTCTGCTGACTTTGCGAATGATTCTTGCGGCCTTAGATCCGATAAATCATCAGATTTCGGTGTCTGGTAACAGCGAAACCCCTGTCTCCCTTGTTTGGATGGAGCTTCAAAGGCGCCTGTCGCATTTGGAAGATAAAAAAGAGTTTTTGGATTTTATCTGTCACAAATGTCAGTTGGTGCGCATTGTGACGGACGATATTGATGAGGCATTTCGTGTCTTTGATTCCCAGAACTATCGCGGCAAACCGCTTGCCCCTCACGATTTACTCAAAGCACACCACCTGCGCGAAATGTACGATGAGTCCGCTGCTATGAAAGTGGCTGTCGTTGAGGCTTGGGAAGCCGTAAAAGATGAGGATCTGGACAGGCTTTTTTCTACTTTTTTATACCGGATATCCAAGTGGTCACGAGGCGAAAGCTCGCTCGAATTTGCTATTCGGGACATCGGCATGTTCAAGGGAATTTCATCACGATCCCCCAGATCATTTTCGCCAAATCTGCGATATCACCTTGCAGCACAAGCCGCTATGCCACTTCTAAGTGCATGGGCAGTGTCCTCTACACATGATGCACGAAATGCCGGGCGCAGCCGCTTTCAGCTTGATGCCCCGATAATCGCTGGGCGCTCATTTTTCGAGATGGTGACATTCATGCTTGACGAATTGAAGATATTGGAAAAAGAGGTTATCGACAGAGGTTTCAAAAACTTTGGCCCATCTCAAAGTCGCTACCGCTACGTGTACGAATTGTTCATTGCCGCGCTGCTTTGCTATACAAACAAGTTTGGCGATGAAGATGTGGATGAAGTGCGAAATAGGTTATTCGCATGGGCATATGCCTTGCGGGTCGAATTACTTCGTGTGCAATTTGTATCTGCTGACAACCGAGCGCGAGGTAAAAACGATGCAAATAAATCGCCTTTTGTTTTGCTACGCAATGCGATGACTGGAAGTGTTGTCCGCAAACTTCCAATAGCAAGTCAGCCATACAACGATAACCACGAAAAGGAACTCGTTGCTTTTATCAAGGGGCTGCAATGAGCAAGAAGGAGTTGAAACCCGAACTGCTAACAGTAGGCAAGCTATTCACGGGCAATTATCTGATTCCTATTTATCAACGGAACTATGCTTGGCGGGCCGAACAGATTGAGCAACTCATCAGCGATATTCAAGACTCGGTGGTTGGGGGCCAGGGCGGCTATTTTCTTGGGAACCTTGTTGTAATCAAGCGGGGTAGAGAGGACGAGTTCGAGGTCATAGATGGACAACAACGACTTACAACCCTCTATCTGCTTCTGACCTTCCTGGAGCAAGACGGTGAGGGTGAGAAGCCGTCGGTTGGCCATGCAGGCCACTTGCAATATGAGTCGCGCTCACGGGCAGCGGAAGCCCTGCGGCGAGTAGCACAGGAGGCGGCTAAGGAGCACGTCCGACCGCAGGGCTCCACGAGTAATGCAGATGCTGGCATCCATGAAGGCTACAGCATCATCAATCAGTTCTTCAAACAAAATGAAACCCTTAATCGCTCACGCGAAAAATTCTCCGATTTCTTGCTAACGAAGGTGACTGTCGTCCGTGCCTCGCTGCCATCCAATACCGACCTCAATCGCTACTTCGAGATCATGAACACTCGTGGGCAGCAACTCAAGCAGGTTGATATAGTTAAGGCTCGCCTGATGAGCAAGCTGCCCAATCAATATGAACGCGAATGCTTCGCGTGGGTTTGGGATGCCTGTGCTGACATGGATTCTTATGTCCAGATGTCTCTGACCCGTGGTGACACCAGTTTGCGAAACAAAGTATTTGGCGATGAATGGTCCTGGCTGGAGGTGACCAGCTTCGCGTCGCTAATGGAAAGTCGTCCGCAATCCGGCATCAATTCATCAAGGCAATCCTCCGAGGGGGTATCGTTGTCCTTGGATGAGGCGTTGTCAAAATACGCTAAAGAGATCGAGTCAAATTCCACTGAAGACGAGGGCAACGAGCGGTTTCGTTCGACTATTGAGTTTCCGGCCTTTCTGTTACACGTTCTAAGAATTATGAAAGGCGATGAGGTCGAAGACGAAGGCCAGCTTGACGATAAGCGTCTCATCAAGTCATTTGACGACGCCGTAAATAATGTACCTGATGCTAAAGCCGATTGGGTGCGTAGCTTTGCATTCATGCTTCTCAAGTGCCGCAACCTCTTCGATGGCTTCATCTTGAAGCGTCAATTCACGGCGAACATCGGTGACGATGGCGATTGGTCTCTCCAGCGATTGAAGAAAGGCGGCGCGGACAAGAAGCCAACCCCGACGTACATCCATGTTTTCTCGGGAAGCAATGGAAACTTAGAGGAGGACGGCGGTGCTGACCCACATACCCGAGATGTATTGCTGCTTCAGTCCATGCTTCGGATTACCTACACTTCTCCGCGAACGATGCACTGGATTACCAAAGTTCTTCGCTGGCTATCCGTTAAAGCCCCTCAAGACACGAAACATGCGGATCTTGCCGATTTGTTGAAGGGGTATGCCCGCAGCAAGGTTAAAGAGACATTCCCCTTTGAGGAAGATCAGCAACCACAAGGGTTTGGTATCAGCCGTATCGTCTTTTCGTATCTCGACTATCTTCTGTTGAGCGATTCCTCAAAACGAGATTTCAAATTTCAGTTCAGAACTTCCATTGAGCACTTTTATCCACAGCATCCGGACAAAGAACAGTCGGGCGCGGTTGTTTCAGGTTCTAGCCTTAACCTGCTTGGCAACCTTGCGCTCGTAAGCGTCAGCGCGAACTCAAAATTCAGCAATAGCCTTCCCAGAGCGAAGGCCGAAACCTTCAAGGGTACGATTGAACTTCAAAGTCCCAAGCTCAAGAGAATGGCGGAAATCACTCGAAATACAAGCTGGGACGATCAGCAGATAACAGCACATCATGAAGAGATGGTGACATTGCTTCGTGATGATGTAAGTCTGGTGGAGGCAAGCGGAAGATCCTACCCGGGGCATTGACTTCTTTGAATAACCGCTTTTGGACGAATGTCCCTTGTGGAGTGCAAGTTGTCAGTCTAAAAGCGTTTTGCGTCGGACGACACGATCAGTACAGCTTCAAGGTTTTCTTACCATGGTATTTTTGTGTGGTATCGACATGCAAATAAAATGATATTCTTTTGATTTTATAGTGTTTTAATGTGGCATTGAGCATCGGGTGGGAATGATTTCCGTTAACTGAATCGCCTATCAAGCCCGCTTAAATGCGGGCTTTTTCTTTAGGGGTGAGGGATAAGCCTCACGCCAGCTGCACGGGTAATCTCTGTAAGGGTAGTGAGCGTTGGATTTCCTTTTTCAGAGAGTGTCTTGTACAACTGCTGGCGCGACAATCCGGACTTGCGAGATATTTCGCTAATGCCACCTCGGGCTTCAACAACCCGGCGAAGGGCGATCAGAAAGGCAGCAATCCCGCCTTCTTCGTAGATGTCTTCCAATGCTGTTTGCAGGTAGATTTCAGCGTAATCAGGGTTTGCTCGCAGCTCTGCTACCATCGCATCGTCGTGGCTGACTGCTGTTTTCTTTGGTACAGATTGATTGATGATAGTCATGCTGTTACCTCGTTTGATATTCACGCCAAAATTTTACGGCTTTTGCTAAGTCTTGTTTTTGGGACGCTTTATCTCCCCCAACAAGAAGCAAAATTATCCTATCTCCATCAAGTGCGTAGTAGACGCGATAACCGGGGCCATAATTGATTTTTAATTCCCACACACCCTCTCTTTCAAATCGGTAGTCGCCAAAATTTCCACTCTCAGCGCGATCCACTCGGGTATCAATTTTTGCCGCAGCGCGAGGATCCTTTTTCCTTAATTTGATTATCCATTCGGTATAGGGAACTTTGCCATCAGCATCCTGATAACGTTGGGTGGTATACAGCATAGCGTCCTCGCAAGCATTCAATCCAGCAAAAATTGTCTTTTATAAGCGACATTGACGCAAGGCAAGGGGCAAATAAGAGTGCGCAACTGCGAGATGCATTCCAATCTCTTGTGTGTAACCAACATCAGTTTTCACAACGATTTGCCCTATCGCATAGTTAGTGAATACAAACTCACCTAAACCCATGCATGATGACGGGTGAATGATTACTCATCAGGATGCCGTCGATGCTGCCATTGAAAGCCTTTCTACTCTCTTTCCTCTGTATTGTGTTGCTCTCGCTGGCAGCCAGCCTGGCGCAGGCCACGCGCACCGGTGAGTTGACCAGCGAGCGCGGTGGTTGGGCGACGGCGCGACGGGATTCGGCCGGGTTAGCGCCGGACCCACACCAATATATCAATCTGGCTATTGTGCAGGTCTATGCCGCGCCCACCTATGGTTGGAAGGGCGCTGTCGCGGTACATCCGTGGATTATTTTTAAGCGTGCCGGGGAGACGCAGTACAACCGTTACGAAGTGATCAGCTGGGGCAGCGGGGATAAGGTGCGTCGCAACGCAAACCTGCCGGATGGATACTGGTACGGCGCAAAACCGCGCTTGCTGGTGGAGCATCGTGGTAAGGAAGCCGAAGCGATGATTCCGCAGATCGAAGCGGCGATAAAATCCTACCCATGGCCAACGACCTATCACGCGTGGCCGGGACCGAACAGTAACACCTTTATGGCGCACATTGGCCGTGAAGTGCCTGCGTTGAAGCTGGATTTGCCTGCCAATGCTTTAGGCAAAGATTATCGCTCTCTGCTTCATCCAATTGGATTACCACCGTCGGGGCGCGGGTTACAGGTGTCCTTGCTGGGTGTGTTAGGCGTCACCCTGGGGGCGGAAGAAGGGCTGGAAGTGAATGTGCTGGGATTGAATCTGGGGCTGGACTTCACGCCATTTAAACTGCGCTTGCCGTTTATTGGCGGGATTGGGCAAGATAATCTGCAAAAGGACAATCCGTGATTGTCTGCGTTCACGTCGTGCAATAAATTGCGTAATGCCATTCACTTAAGCCTGTAAGCGCTTTTTAACCCGGTACGCATGAATGCGCACTCTACGAAAACCGCACCAAACAATGTAAGGGCGTCATTAACCGCACCGAGCAATGTAGGGCGTCATTCATGGCGATCAAAACCAGGCATAACACAATAAATTACGCCGCTATGGCAGGGTGCACTGACCAGAAGCGGCGCTATTTATCGCGTAACGGAAGCATCAGCACACGCCGAAATCGCCCTCTTCATGATACAAATTCACGCTATCTGCTCTGACCTCGATCTTACGTTTGATGGGATCGTCAATACGCGCGCACCATAGCAACTCACCTTCCACCCGTGTGACCTGCATCTTTGGGCCACCGGTCTTCGACTGCACAAAATCATCAACTTTAAACATGCTGTTTCTCCCTCAGGTCAGTGATAGCGCTAAGTGTATATGCGCTTGAACTCAGGCGCGCTCGATTTTGTGCGCTGTTTTCCAACAACAATATAAGCATGGATTCTCAGGACACTTCTTGTTTTTTCTCGCCTTAAATACTGCTGACATAACCTCTGAATATTCGTGATGGTTGTCAATTGACAACCATAAAATCAAAGTATAAGGTGGCATGCAATGTCAGAACGGAAGCGACACCCGCACAAAGAGATTGAGAGCGTTTTACGTTATGCGGAAGTTCAGGGATGGAAAATTGTGCAAGGTGGGCATCATGCGTGGGGCAAAATGTATTGCCCGGAGAATTCAGCAGAGTGTCGATGCGGTGATTTCTGTATTACCTGCATTTGGAGCACGCCTAAGAGCCCTGAAAATCATGCCAGGATGTTAAAGCGAGTGGTGGATAACTGCTCAAGAGTGAAACGATAAGGATGTAAAAATGGAATTTGAATTCACGTTACGTTTTCAGTTGAGTGACGCTGTTTCTGATGACGAAGCCCTGGAGCGACTCGGTGCTGCCGGTTGCACTGATGCGCTAGTGGGTACTGGCGTAGCCGGTAAATTGAGTCTGATGTACTGCCGGGAAGCGGAGAGTGCGCAGCAAGCGATTCGCGATGCTTTAGCCGAAGTCATTCAGGCTTTACCCGATGCCGAACTGATTGAAGCGGCCCCCGATCTGGTCGGCCTTACGGATATCGCCGAGTTGATCGGCGTATCGCGCCAAAATATGCGGAAGTTAATGCTCACTCACAGCCCGCAGTTTCCACGTCCAATTCATGATGGTAAAACCGCGCTGTGGCACCTTATCGATGTGGTCGAGTGGTTAAATCAACGCGGCTCATCGCGCGTAACACCAGGCATCCGCGAACTGGCGCACGCAACGTTGCAACTCAATTTGCAGCAAGCGCTGCAACGTTACGCACACTGCCTTTGAACTTAGTGGTGCAGCAAAAAAACCGTCGCCAATCCAAGGAAAATAAAGAAACCACCGGTGTCAGTGATGGCGGTGATCAGCACGCTGGAGCCTACCGCCGGATCGCGTTTCATTTTGGTCATGATCAACGGAATCAGTACACCCATGAGCGCTGCCAGCAGCAGATTAAGCACCATCGCCAGCATCATTACGCCACCGAGTTGCATATTGTCGTACATTAACCAGGTGATGCTGCCCATGATTCCGCCCCAGAACAGCCCGTTAATCAGCGCAACGCCGAGTTCACGAACCACCAGGAAGGAGAAGTTACTGGGTTCCACCTGATGTAGCGCCAGCGCACGCACAATCATGGTGATGGTTTGGTTACCGGTGTTACCGCCAATCCCGGCGACGATAGGCATCAGCGCCGCCAGCGCCACCAGTTGAGAAATGGTCTCTTCAAACAAGCCAATGACGCGAGAAGCGATAAATGCGGTACACAGATTGATGGCGAGCCACGCCCAGCGTTTACCCACCGCTTTGCGCACCGGCGCGAACACGTCCTCACCCTGGCTAATACCGCCCATCTTACGAATGTTACTTTCGTTCTCTTCGTTAACCAGATCGATCACGTCTTCCACGGTGATACGGCCAATCAACTTGCCTTTCGCATCAATAACGGCGGCAGAGATCAGGTTATAACGCTCAAAGGCACTGGCTGCATCTTCGGCTTTGTCGTCGAGCTGAAAGGTGGTCGGGCGCGCATTCATCACGTCAGAAACCAGCGTCTTTGGCTTGTTGAGTAAAATGTCGGTGAGTGTTAACTCACCCAGCAACTGATTCTGTTCGTCAGTAATAAAGATTTTATCGGTACCATCCGGCATGCTTTTGCGCTTGCGCAGAAAGCGCTGCACGGTGGCGAGGGTCACGTCAGATCGGACGGTCAGAATATTGAAATCCATCACCTGACCCACGCGGTCGCGATCAAGCTCGATCACTTCCAGCAGGCGTGCACGCAGGTTTGGCTCCAGCGTGGTGAGTAAACGTCCGGTTAAATCGCGCGGCAGATAGCGTGCCAGATATACCTGATCGTCGATGTCCAGCGGCTCAATAGCGTGCAGAATCTCGCGATCAGTCATACCTTCCGTCAGGCTGGCCCAGACGGTTTCAGAGGCTTCGACCAGCACGCGACCGCGCTGTTCGGAGGGCACAAGGCGCCATAATGCCAGACGCTCTTGTTCTGGTAGCGCTTCGAGGATATCCGCTAAGTCAGCTGCGTGCAGTTGATGTAGCTCTTCTTCCAGCTGATGGCGCCAGTCGGTGATCTCCCGCAGCTCTGCGGCATTAAGATCGATAGATTTATCCAGCAGTACATCAACGAGATCGTCTTCGCTGAGGAGCAGATGCAAGATGCGCTGGCGGATTTCAGTTAATTGTTGTGCATACGGAGCAGACATAACGCGTCCCTTGTGTCTGTAAAGTCAGGTCAAAGTGTAGCGCGTTGCGGGTAATCAGGGCGCATTAAGCAGCATTGTCACAATCGGGCAATGTGAAGCGGCAAGCAACGATGACCCGCAAGTTCCTTAGCGCGAATCGCTGGTGCTCAGTGTGGTGACCGGCTCAGGTGCGGCTTTTTTTTGCTGATGATGCTCAATCGCACCGGGGATAATGAAAATCAGACGGCCAACCAAAATGAAGAAACTGATCAGCAAAATAATGCGAGTCATGGTACCGGTTTTGGGACGTCTTCGTGCAGGGATGGCGCTGTTCACGCAGGGTGGTTCCTGTAAATGCCCGGCTGGGCGATGGCAACATTTAGTCACAGTTAGATTGTCAGGTCAATCGCTGTGTGAAAAATGAGCAGTAACGGTTAAGGGTGCGTTAATCAAAATCAGATGAGGCCGCACTCCGCGGCCTCGTCATCAATAGCTGGCTTTTTGCACCAGTAGCGTGGCGAAACGGTATTTGATGCGATCGCCGTTTTCATCGCGACGATGCAGTTCACCGATATCCTCGTTGTACTTCACGATGTGCCAGTTGCGATAGTAATGGCTCAGCTCACCGGATTTGAACGTAAACGGGAAGTTCTGCGAGTTGGGATAATCATCCGTGCTCATCGCCGCCACAATCAGGTTATAGCCATATTTCAGCGTACTGGCCTGCATATCGGCAATCAGCTGTGGGATGGATTCCGGTTGCAGGAACATCATCACCACCGTGGAGAGCACGAACTGATAGCCGCCATTGAAACGTACCTGGTTGAGATCGCACAGCTCAGTGCGAATGTTCTCCAGATTCTCTTCCTGAATAATGCTATTCAGACGCTCAAGGCTCACGGGATTGCTGTCCCAGGCCGTCACATCAAAGCCGTGCTGATTCAGGAACAGGCTGTTTCGGCCCTGGCCGCAACCGAGATCTAACGCTTTGCCCACTTCCAGTTTTGGCAGTGCAGCCAGCACTTCGGAGTGGGTCGGCGTCAGACCATATTTTTCCGCGAAATAGTTATCGGGGCGTATTGTCATAGTGATACAGCGGGCCAGCAGCCCGCATTACTCCTCTTCCAGCGTCAGTTTCCAGCCGGTAACATCATTCCAGTAAGCTTGCTCGCGCTCCAGATCCAGCTGCACCAGCGTATTCTGGCTCAGATAGCCACGCGGGAAAGTGAGCGTCCAGGTGCTGTCATCGGCCTTGAGCTTGAGCGAGTCCGGCTTGGTTGTTGCCTGGCGCTGATTATTCAGCAGCGTGCCCAGACGCAACAGGAACACCATCGGCAGGAACTGTTTCTTTTTGAACAAGGTGAAACGGGGCATTTCATCCTGCTTCACCGCTTTACGGTGATAGCGTACCAGCATGGCCAACAACATCTGTTGATCCTGATTAAAACCAGGCATGTTGGAGTTCTGCAGGATGTAAGCTGAATGGCGCTGCATGCCGCTGTGATTGATGGTCAATCCGACTTCATGCAGCAGTGCAGCCCATTTTAGCAGCGCGGAAAGCTGTGGATTTGCCAGCTTAGGATTTTGATCCAGCCACTGCAGATACAGCTGCTCGGTGGTTTCCAGTACACGACGCGCCTGATCGCTATCGATGGCGTAATGGTTTGCCAGACTTTGTGCGGTGCGGCTGCGAATATCCTGATGGCGGAAACGGCCTTCCATCTCATACAGCACGCCTTCACGCAGTGCGCCATCAGACAGGCGCAGCTCACGAATTGCCAGCGCATCAAACACGCCACACAGAATCGCTAACCCCGGCACAAACACCGCTTTCCGCTCTTCAGACAAGCCCGGCAGGCTCAACGCATTAAACGACTTGTGCTTCAGCACCTCAGAGACCAGCATCTCCAGCGTTTCCGGCGTGATCAGCTTCTCTTTTTCACCCATTGCCAGCAGCACTTCGCAGGCCGCTTTGATCGAGCCTGAAGCGCCGAGCGCATACTGCCAGCCGTGCAGACGATATTGCCAGGCCATGGTTTCCAGCTTTTGCGCTGCGGACAAACGCGCGCGACGGAAGTGTTCAGGCGAAATTTCCCCTTTCGGGAAATAGAGATTGGCAAAGCTGACACAACCCATGCGGCGGCTTTCCACCAGCTGCGGTTCAAAATCCTCACCGATCACCAACTCGGTTGAACCGCCGCCGATATCGATCACCAGCTTGCGGCCTTTCTCCGGCTGCGTATGCTCCACGCCCATGAAAATCAAACGCGCTTCTTCGTTGCCAGAGATGACTTCAATCGGATAAGGGATCACCTCCGCCGCACGCTGCAGGAACTCTTCGGCATTGGTGGCGATACGCAGCGTGTGCGTACCGACGATAGTGACGTTTGCCGGGCTGAACCCCTGTAAACGCTCCGCAAACAGCGCCAGGCAGCTCAAGCCACGCTCCATAGCCTCATCGCTCAGGCGATTTTGCGCATCTAACCCATCGGCCAGATGCACGCGCTGTTTCAACCGCCCCAACACTTGCAGGGCGCCATCGACCACACGGGCAATCACCATGTGAAAGCTGTTTGAGCCCAGATCGATGGCAGCAAATTCCTGCGGTTTCGGCGTACTTTTATGGGAAATTGGCATAGGCGTTATTCGGGTTGTTCCAGTTTCTTGATGTAATCGTAAATCGCCAGCTGCGAGCGCACCTTCTTGCGATTGCCGCGCGGAACATAACGGTTACTCAGTTCTTTGTCCACGATGCGCGCTTTTACGGTATCACTCAACAGAATGGCAATGATATCCAGAATGCGCTGCTTCACGCGGGGATCGAGGATCGCCACGGCCACCTCAATGCGGTGATCGATATTACGCGTCATCCAGTCTGCGGAAGAGAGATAAACCTTTTTCTCGCCGCCGCTCTCAAAAATATAGACGCGGTCGTGCTCAAGATAACGGTCAACGATGCTGGTAATGCGAATATTTTCACTGATGCCCGGTAAATCAGGGATCAGAGAACACATGCCGCGCACCAGCAAATTGATCTTCACGCCCGCAGATGACGCGGCATAAAGACGATCTACCAAGCCGTTATCGACGAGGTTATTGATTTTCAGCGTAATGCCGGCCGGTTTTTTCTGCTGAGCATTGGCGATCTCGGCATCGATCAACTTATACAGCATGTCGCGCGAGTTTTGCGGCGACACCAGTAAGTGCTCGAACGTCACCGGGCGGTACGGGTTTTCAATAAAGTTAAACACGCGACGCACTTCATTGGTGATACGCGCATCGGCAGTCAGCAATGAATAGTCAGTATAAATGCGGGCGGTTTTTTCGTTGAAGTTGCCGGTACCGATATGCGCATAACGCACGATTTCATCGCCTTCACGACGTGAAATCAGGAACAGCTTGGCGTGAATTTTCAAGCCTGGCGCAGAGAAGATCACGTGCACGCCCGCTTCGGTCAGGCGTTTCGCCCAGCGAATGTTGGCTTCTTCATCAAAGCGCGCCTGCAGCTCAACCACCACCGTGACTTTTTTACCGTTGTAGGCGGCGTGGATCATCGCATCCATGATGCGTGAGTTTTTGGCCACGCGATAAATGTTGATCTTAATCGCCAGCACGCTTGGGTCGAATGACGCCTGGCGCAGCAGCTCCAGCACGTGCTCAAAGGTGTGATAAGGATAGTAGAGCAGCACATCACGATTACGGATGGCATCGAAACCGTTGCGGAAGCCATCAAAGCCGATGTGGCGAATTTGCGGCAGCGGACGGTTTTCCAGGTTGGCTTTGCCGACGTTCGGGAAGCCGATAAAGTCTTTAAAGTTGTGGTAACGACCGCCCGGCACAATCGAATCGTAGTTCGAAATCGACAGCTTATGGCGCAGCATTTCCACCATCGCATCCGGCATATCACGCTGATACACAAAGCGCACCGGTTCTGCGTTGAGACGCTGCTTCAGGCTGGAGGACATCAATTCCAGCAGGCTCGATTCCATCTCAGTAACCAGATCGTACTCAGCATCGCGCGTCATCTTCATTGAATAAGCATTCAGCGCATCGTAATCGAAGAAGCCCTTGAAAATTTCGTCCAGGCAATAGCGCAGGATGTTATCCAGCAGAATCATCGGTTTGCGGCGGCGTGGCGATTCAGCCGGTAAGTTGACGAAACGGGGAACTTTGTCGGACGGGATTTCCAGCAGCGCATAACGAACATCGTCGCCGCGAATGATCTCGACCGCCAGATAGGTGTAGTCGTCTTTGAGGAATTCAATCAGATCGGTGTCGTGGTTAATCAGAATCGGCGTGACGTGCTGGCGTAATTGATGTTTGAAGTAATAGCGCAGCCACTCTTGCTGATTCGGCGACAGCTGGCGTTCGTTAATCAGGAAGATCTGATTACGGGCCATTTCCAGCAGCAGGTCGTTGTACAGCGCATCGAATTCCTGATCCGATTTCTGCACCCGCAGCTGAATTTTTTTCAAGATATGACGAAGGGTCGTCGGCGTGCCCTGTTCCTCACCAATCAGAATGCGACGTTTCAGATCGGCGAAGCGCACTTTGTAGAACTCTTCGAGATTGTTGGAATAGATTCCCAGGAAGCGCATGCGCTCAATCAGCGGGTTAGTCTTGTCCGCTGCTTCCTGTAACACACGTTCGTTGAAGCTTAACCAGCTTATTTCTTTTTCTATATACAGCTTTTCCTGACCCATTCTGACTCCGTGAGGCTGTTGCTGGACGGATTGTCCGGCGGGAAAATCGCAAAAATGCGCCTCCGCTCAGTGTCCGTCACCATTATGGCGAGAGTATGGCAAGCTTGTCCAACGCCAAAGGTTGTCTTATCAATCAGCTACGGGCAACATAGCGACGTGTTTTCACCTGTAACCTGGCCTGCATGAGCATAAATCGTATCCCTGTCCATTTCAGCGACCGCCGTCGCCGCGCTGTCGATCAGTTGGTTCGTCGCGTGGTGACAGGCTGCGGCGTGGGCATTTTACTGCTGATGCTGCTGCTTTTCTTCTGGCTGATTTGGGTGGTGTTACCCCTTTTCAGCGCGCCGGGCATGCAAGCCACCACTAATATCCAACTTTGGGATAAAGCGCCGGTGCTGGCGATGGGCAGCGATGGACAGCTTGGCTGGCGCATCAGCCGCAATGAGGCGCGCTTTGTTCCGCTCGATGGACAGCCCGCCGCTGAGGCACTGGCGCTGCAACAGCATCCTGATGCGGCGGTCAACAGCAGCAATAGCAGTAGCGTATTACTCAATATGCAGGGCGCACTGCTGCTGATGCAACCGCTGATCCACGAAAATCATGGCCAGTGGTTCTTCCCGTTTGGCGATCGTCCGCTGCGTCTGGCGCAGGGCGCAGTGACCACCATGGCGCTGACCTCGCTGAGCGATCACCAGTGGCGGATTGCCGCCCAAACGCCTGCGGGCATCAGCGTGATGACGCTGGAGAACCAGCAAACCGTCAATCAGATTTTGCTGCCACAGCAGCAAGCCGAGCATCTGCTGTTATCCCCCGATGGCACATTGCTGTACGCCAGTGAAGGGCGCTTGTTGCGTGTGTGGCAAATCACACCAGAAGGCGCACAACTGCGTGAAACGCAGACCCTAAACCAGCGTCCGCAAAGCCTGCATATCCTCACCGGCGGCCGCACGCTGCTGATTCAGGATGCACAGGGGGTGAAACAGTGGTTCGCCATTGCGAGCGATAAAGGGCCACGGCTGCAGGAAATACACACCTTTGAGCACAGCCAGGATGCGGTGAAGATCGTACCTGAGGCGCAACGGCGTGTGTTTGCCACCTTTAATGCGGCGGGGGAAGTCAAACTGTTCGCCAGCAAGCAGCAAGGGCCAATCTTGACGCGGCAGTTAGCTCCCGGTATTCAGGCGCTGGCATTTTCACCCCGCGGTGATGCGCTGATCGTGGAGCGGGAAGGGCAGTGGCAACAGTTTGCGCTGGATAATCCCTGGCCCGATTTCACCTGGCGCAATCTGTGGCAAAAAATCTGGTACGAAAACTATCCGCAGCCGGATTGGGTATGGCAATCCACTGCGGCTGGCGACAGCTATCAGGCCAAATTCAGTCTGATACCGATGGTGCTGGGCACACTCAAAGCCGCCTCGCTGGCGCTGCTGTTTGCCACGCCGCTGGCTCTGGCGGCGGCAATGTACACCGCATGGTTTATGTCGCCGGGGTTACGCCGCTGGGTGAAGCCGGGCATTGAGATGATGGGTGCGTTGCCGAGCGTGGTGATTGGATTGATAGCCGGGGTTTGGTTGGCACCCCATGTGAGTACTGCGCTGGTCGGCGTGCTGCTGTTGCCGCTGGTGCTGGCGGTCACTTTATTGCTGTGCGGCGTGCTCAGTCCGCACTTGCCCTTGCGTTGTCGTCGGCCCGGTTTTGAAGTGATTCTACTGCTGCCGGTATTGCTGGCCGTGACCCTGTTAACGCTGTGGTTGCCCACGCAGCTGTGGCCGGATATCGGCGAGCGGCTGGCGCACTATGAGCAACGTAACTTATTGGTCGCAGCGCTGGCGATGGGCTTTGCGCTGGTTCCGCTGATTTTCACGTTGTCTGAAGATGCCCTATTCAGCGTGCCAGGCGCACTGGGACAAGGTTCACTGGCGCTGGGCGCCACGCCGTGGCAAACCCTGACGCGTGTGGTGCTGCCAGGCGCATCGGCGGGGATTTTTGCTGCCCTGATAATCGGTTTTGGCCGCGCAGTAGGTGAAACCATGATTGTGCTGATGGCCACCGGTAACACGCCGGTCAGTGAAGGCGGCTTGTTTGCACGGCTACGTGCGCTTTCGGCCAACATCGCCATTGAGATGCCTGAAGCGGCAGCAGGCAGTGCGCATTACCGAATTCTTTTCCTGAGTGCGCTGTTGTTACTGATATTCACTTTAGTGATCAACACCGTCGCGGAGTTGATTCGTCAGCGTCTGCGCCAGCGCTACAGCCAGCATGAGGGACAGGGATGAAAGCGATGCGTCAAAACGATCGCTGGCGCTGGCTAACAGCCGGTGCGGTGGCCGTGTGTTTACTGGCGTTTACCTTGCTGATTGGCCTGCTGGCATGGCAGGGCATGCGCGCCTTCTGGCCACAACCGGTGGATCAATACCTGTTCCAGCCGCCGGAAGGCTCGGCGGTGATGGTGCTGGGCGAAACGCTGCATAAACAGCCGCAGGGCGAGCAGTGGCGCTATGTGGTGAAAACCGGCAATCGCGATTTTGCCGCACCGGATTTCCGTGTGCTGTATAGCCAGGGCGCGGCGAAAACGCGCCGTCCAGCAGATGCGATGGTGTTACAGCGCCGCAGCGGCGGCAATGCTTACGGCTGGCTGATTGAGTTGCGGGAAGACAACGAAGTGCTGACCGCACGCGATCGTGATGCGCTGTTGCACCAGCGGTTGGTGCAGGTGCATGAGCAGTTACGTCAGGCCAACCATATTCGTCGCGTGCAAATGGCACGCCTTAATGCACAGCTGGAAAGCCTGCAGCAGCAAGCTGATGATCAACGTCAGCGCGGCACGTTCACCCTGCAGGATCAATCGGAATTCGATGCCAACAGCGTGGCGCTGCAGCGGCGCTTTAGCGCACTAGCGCAACAGCTGACCCATTTGCAACATGAGAGCGAACGCGACACCTTGGTGCTGCGCGATGTGCAGGGGCAGGATCACATTATTCCGCTGGCGCAGGTGGTGGATGCCTGGTATCCAAATGCGATGTCGTTTGGGCAGAAGTTGCAGCACTTCTTCAGTCAGATCTGGCAGTTTGTCAGCGATTCACCCACATCAGGCGGCGGCGAGAGCGGGGCGTTCCCGGCGATTTTTGGCACGGTGCTGATGGTGTTACTGATGTCGATCATTGTGATGCCGCTGGGCGTGGTGGCGGCAGTGTGGCTGCACGAATATGCCGGACGTAATGCCTTAACCCGTCTGGTGCGCATTGCGGTGGTGAATCTCGCCGGCGTGCCATCCATTGTGTATGGCGTGTTTGGTCTGGGCTTCTTTGTCTGGTTGATCGGCGGCACTATCGACCAGCTGTTTTTCTCACGCGCACTACCGAATCCGACGTATGGCACACCGGGCCTGCTGTGGGCGGCACTGACGCTGGCGCTGCTGACATTACCCGTGGTGATTGTCGCCACCGAAGAGGGGCTGTCACGCATCCCGGATAATCTGCGCCAGGGCTCGCTGGCGCTGGGTGCCACGCAGGCGGAAACGCTGTGGCGCGTGGTGTTACCGCTGGCGGTACCGGCTATGCTCACCGGCCTGATTCTGGCCGTGGCGCGTGCGGCAGGGGAAACCGCCCCGCTGATGCTGGTGGGTGTGGTGAAAATGGCCCCGGAACTGCCGGTGGATGCGGTGTTCCCGTATCTGCACCTCGACCGCAAATTTATGCACCTCGGTTTTCAGATTTACGATTTGGCCTTCCAGAGCCCGAATATCGATGCTGACCGACCGCTGGTTTACGCCACCGCCTTGCTGCTGGTGGTGATTATCCTGTCGCTCAATCTGCTGGCGATGGCGCTGCGGCATCGGCTGCGCGAGCGTTACCGCCTCATGACGCACTAGAAAGGTTTTTAGATGACGCCCGATTACGACATCGCGTTAACCGTTAACCAGCTGTCGCTGTGGTACGGCGAGCGCCAGGCGCTGAACAATATCGATCTGCACATCCCCAAAAACCGCATCACAGCGCTGATTGGACCGTCCGGTTGTGGCAAGTCGACGCTGCTGCGCTGCTTTAATCGCATGAATGATGTGATTGATCGTTGCCGCATAGAGGGCGAAATTCTGTTGGATCAGCATGCAGTGATGCAGGCCAATCAGGATCTGCCCGCGCTGCGTCGCCGCATTGGCATGGTGTTTCAGCGGCCGAATCCGTTCCCAAAATCGATCTATGAGAACGTGGTGTACGGTTTGCGGCTGCAAGGGGTGCGCGATCGTCGCGTGCTGAATGAAGCTTGTGAACGTGCGCTGCGTGCGGCGGCACTGTGGAGTGAAGTGAAGGATCAGCTGGCGCAGAATGCGTTGACGCTCTCCAGCGGTCAGCAGCAGCGTCTGGTGATTGCGCGCGCCATTGCCATTGAGCCGGAAGTATTGCTGCTGGATGAGCCAACATCGGCACTCGATCCGATATCCACGCTAGTGATCGAAGAGTTAATGACCACGTTAAAGCAGCATTTCACGCTGGTGCTGGTGACGCACAACATGCAGCAGGCGGCACGTGTGTCAGATTACACGGCGTTCATGCATAACGGGCAACTGGTGGAGTTTGATGAAACCGATCGTATCTTCACCTCGCCAAAAGCGCGTAAAACCGAAGATTACATTACGGGTAGATTTGGTTAAGGGATGAGCAACTTGCTCTACGTTTTCAGGGCGTAGAAAGGCAGCAGGTTTTAGCAGCCCCAGGCGCTGACATCAGCCAGTGACTGGGGTGAATTAAGCGGGGCAACGTGTCTGCAAGCGGCTGAATAAGGTGAAAATCAGTCGTGTGCGTAACCCTGCGGTGGCAGCGGTTGCCCATCCAGCCAGGCTTTTCCATCACGCATCTGCAAGCGTCCATCGACGAACCAGCTGATCACCAGCGGATAAATCGCATGCTCCTGATGCTGCACGCGTGAGGTGATCTCTTCTTCATCATCTTCAGCAAATACCGGAACGCGCGCCTGCAAAATCACTGGTCCGCCATCCAGTTCGTCAGTAACAAAGTGCACCGACGTACCGTGTTCCTCATCACCATTCTCTAGTGCCTGACGATGGGTATGCAGTCCGGGATATTTCGGCAGCAGCGACGGATGGATGTTCACCAACCGGTCGTGATAATGCGCGACAAACGCCTGACTGAGAATGCGCATGTAACCGGCCAGCACCACCAGGTCGGGTGCATAGGCATCGATTTCCTGCATCAGTTGGCGGTCAAATGCATCGCGGTCGGCAAAGTCACTGGCGGCGAGGCTATGACCCGGTACGCTGGCTTCCTGCGCACGCGTCAAACCCAACGCTGAGGCTTTATTACTGAAAACGGCAGCGACGCTGCCGTTGATACGCCCGCTTGCGCAGGCGTCGAGGATGGACTGAAGATTGCTTCCGTTACCGGAGATCAGTACAACCAGTTTTTTCATGGATTAATAACCACTCGCTCTTCTGAGTCAGAGGCTTTAATCACGCCGATTTTCCACGCCTGTTCGCCAGCGTCGGTCATCAGCTTTACCGCTTTATCGGCATCGGCCGGGCTCAGCGCGATGATCATGCCCACGCCGCAGTTAAAGGTACGATACATTTCATGACGGCTGACGTTGCCTGCCTGCTGTAACCAGCTGAACACGGACGGCCACTGCCAGCTCTTCTCGTCAATCACTGCCTGAGTATTGTCTGGCAACACACGTGGGATGTTTTCCCAGAAGCCGCCACCGGTCAGGTGAGAAATCGCGTGCACATCCACCTGTTCGATCAGGCTGAGGATGTTTTTCACGTAGATGCGAGTCGGTGCCAGCAGGTGATCGGCCAGTGGTTTGCCATCCAGCTGTTTGGTTTCTGGATCAGTCTGGCTGACTTCCAGAATCTTACGCACCAGTGAATAACCGTTCGAATGCGGGCCGCTTGAGCCCAGGGCGATCAGCACGTCGCCGTCCTGCACTTTCGAACCGTCAATGATTTCTGATTTTTCCACCACGCCGACGCAGAAACCGGCCACGTCGTAGTCTTCACCGTGGTACATGCCTGGCATCTCAGCGGTTTCACCGCCGACCAGCGCACAACCTGACTGCAGGCAACCTTCGGCGATGCCGGTGATCACCGCAGAAGCGGTATCCACATCCAGTTTGCCGGTCGCGTAGTAGTCGAGGAAGAACAGCGGCTCAGCGCCTTGCACAATCAGGTCGTTCACACACATCGCAACCAGATCGATGCCGATGCTGTCATGACGTTTGAGATCCATCGCCAGACGCAGCTTGGTGCCGACGCCATCGGTTCCGGAGACCAGCACAGGCTCGCGGTATTTCTGCGGCAGCGCACAGAGCGCGCCAAAGCCACCCAGTCCACCCATCACTTCCGGGCGACGAGTTTTCTTTACTACGCCTTTAATACGGTCAACCAGATCGTTACCAGCATCGATATCAACACCGGCGTCTTTGTAGCTGAGAGAGGTTTTGTCGGTCACTGCGGAATCCCCACGCGAATTGCGGTTGGTGGCAAAAATTAAGCGCGCTAATTCTACCAGTGCAGGCAAACGTTTGCGAGTCCCATCTCATGCCGCTTTGCACAGCGCTGATTTTTCGCCAATCCTTATGATCACGCGGATCGCGCTAAGCCATTGACCAATGACAAGTGGCGCAGCGGCAAAAAGGCGGTATAATCCGGCGATTTTTTTTTAGCTCAACTCAATTCCGGGAGAACAATCATGAAGATCGTGGAAGTCAAACACCCGCTGGTCAAACATAAACTGGGCCTGATGCGTGAGCATGATATCAGCACCAAACGCTTCCGCGAGCTGGCCTCTGAAGTCGGCAGCCTGCTGACTTATGAAGCCACCGCCGATCTGGCCACCGAGCGCGTCACCATCGAAGGCTGGAACGGCCCGGTTGATGTCGATCAAATCAAAGGCAAAAAAATCACCGTGGTGCCGATCCTGCGTGCCGGCCTCGGCATGATGGAAGGCGTTCTGGAACACGTGCCAAGCGCGCGCATCAGTGTCGTTGGTGTTTATCGTGACGAAGAGACGCTGGAGCCGGTTCCTTATTTCCAGAAGCTGGTGTCAAACATCGAAGAGCGTCTGGCGCTGGTGGTTGACCCGATGCTGGCGACCGGTGGTTCGATGATCGCAACCATCGACCTGCTGAAAAAAGCGGGCTGCAACAGCATTAAAGTGCTGGTGCTGGTGGCGGCGCCAGAAGGGATTGCGGCGTTGGAAAAAGCGCATCCAGACGTTGAGCTTTATACCGCGTCAATCGATCAGGGATTGAACGAGAAGGGCTATATCATTCCGGGTCTCGGCGACGCCGGCGATAAGATCTTCGGTACCAAGTAATGACCGCTCCGGGCTATTTTGCTTGTCACTTTGCCCCCGGGCAGTGCTCGAAATCCTCACGTACTTCAGTACGCTGCGGTTTCTCCGCGCTGGCCGTGAACAAATTGCCTGCGCCAATAACGCCCGGTCTGCCAATGTGGGCAGAATATGCATTCGCATTATTGAATGAAAAGTAGTTAAGCAGCCGGCCGAAGAGTCGGCTTTTTTTTGGCAAAAACACAACAATCATCCCCAAAATAGTTCGAGCTGTAGCAAGGCGGCAAACGAGCAAATCCCGATGAGCTTACATCAGTAAGTGATTCGGGTGCGCGAGAGCCGCCAACGCGGCTACAGCTCGAAATATGACGGGGAGAGGGGATAAATGATGACTCGTAGGGCTATTGGTGTCGACGAACGTCCACCGCTGCTGCAAACCATTCCGCTCAGCCTGCAACACCTGTTCGCCATGTTTGGTGCCACAGTGCTGGTGCCAATTCTGTTCCATATCAACCCGGCCACCGTGCTGCTGTTCAACGGCGTCGGTACGTTGCTGTATCTGTTTATCTGTAAAGGCAAAATCCCGGCGTATTTGGGTTCGAGCTTTGCGTTTATTTCACCGGTGCTGCTGCTGTTGCCACTGGGTTATGAAGTGGCGCTCGGCGGCTTTATTCTCTGTGGTTTCCTGTTCTGCGTGGTGGCGTTGATTGTCAAAAAAGCCGGCACCGGCTGGCTTGACGTGATGTTCCCCCCCGCCGCGATGGGCGCGATTGTTGCGGTGATTGGTTTGGAACTGGCGGGCGTGGCGGCCAATATGGCCGGTCTGCTGCCAGCCGATGGCACGTCACCTGACAGTAAAACCATCATCATTTCCATGGTGACGCTGGCGGTCACGGTGTTTGGTTCCGTGCTGTTCCGCGGCTTCCTCGCCATCATCCCGATTCTGATTGGTGTGCTGGCAGGCTACGCGCTCTCATCCTTTATGGGCATTGTGAACTGGCAATCGGTCGCCGATGCGCCGTGGTTTGCACTGCCAACCTTCTACACGCCGCGCTTCGAATGGGCCGCGATGTTGACCATCCTGCCTGCGGCGCTCGTGGTGATCGCTGAGCACGTTGGCCACTTAGTCGTTACCGCCAATATCGTGAAAAAAGATCTGATCCGCGATCCCGGCCTGCATCGCTCGATGTTTGCTAACGGCTTGTCCACCATGATCTCCGGTTTCTTCGGTTCCACGCCAAACACCACTTACGGTGAGAACATCGGCGTGATGGCGATTACCCGCGTATACAGCACCTGGGTGATTGGCGGGGCGGCGATCTTCGCGATTTTGCTCTCTTGCGTCGGTAAACTGGCGGCCGCGATTCAGGCGATCCCGGTACCGGTAATGGGTGGTGTTTCTCTGCTGTTGTACGGGGTGATCGGGGCTTCCGGTATTCGCGTATTGATTGAATCTAAAGTGGATTACAACAAAGCACAGAATTTGATCCTGACCTCGGTGATCCTGATCATCGGCGTCAGCGGCGCGAAAGTGCATATCGGCGCTGCAGAACTTAAAGGCATGGCGCTGGCCACTATCGTTGGCGTCGCGTTGGCACTGATTTTCCGCGTAATCAATCTGTTACGGCCCGAGGAAGTGGTACTGGATGCCGAAGAAAAGCGCGAAAGTTAATGCGCTCTGCCGGGCAGGGAAGCCTGGTTCATCTCTTGCAAGGATCGTGATAAACTTGCGCCGTTTTCTGCCTGCTCATCCGTTGAGGTACTTCTGAACACGCCGGCACAGCTTTCACTGCCACTCTATTTACCCGATGATGAAACCTTTGCCAGTTTCTGGCCGGGGGAAAATCCGTCTTTGCTGGCGGCGCTGCAAGGCGCACTTTCTCAGCAGCACGGCAGCTATCTCTATTTCTGGTCACGCGAAGGCGGCGGCCGCAGCCACCTGTTACACGCGGCCTGCGCGGAGATGTCGGCGCGTGGTGAAGCAGTAGGTTATGTTCCGCTGGATAAGCGCACCTGGTTCGTGCCGGAAGTGTTGGATGGCATGGAGAATCTGGCGCTGGTGTGTATCGATAATATCGAATGCATTGCCGGTGATGCGGAGTGGGAGATGGCGATTTTCGATCTCTACAACCGCATTCTTGAAATCGGCAAAACGCGTTTGTTGATCACTGGCGATCGTCCTCCGCGTCAGCTCAATCTTGCACTGCCCGATCTCGCATCACGTCTCGACTGGGGCCAGATTTATCGCTTACAGCCGCTGTCTGATGAAGACAAACTCCAGGCGATGCAGTTGCGTGCGGGGCTGCGTGGTTTTGAGTTACCGGAAGATGTCGGGCGCTTCCTGCTGAAACGCCTCGACCGCGAAATGCGCACGCTGTTTGATACGCTTGATCGATTGGATCGCGCCTCTATCAGCGCGCAACGCAAGCTCACCATTCCCTTTGTGAAAGAAGCGCTGGGGCTTTAAATAATCTCCAGCACCGCTTCAGGTGGACGACCAATACGCGCCTGGTCACCGTTGATCACGATGGGACGTTCAATCAGTTTGGGATTGTCCACCATCGCCTGAAGCAACTGCTCTTCACTCAACTGCACGTTGGCCAAATTCATCTCTTTATAGAGGTCTTCTTTACGGCGCATCAGATCGCGCGCACTGCTCATGCCTAGCTGCCGCAGCAGTTTTTTCAGCGTCTGCACGTCAGGCGGTGTCTCAAGATACAGCACCACATCGGGTTCAATGCCTTTATCCTGCAGCAGCACCAGGGTTTCGCGGCTCTTGCTGCAACGCGGGTTGTGATAAATGCTCACCATTATTTTTATCCTTTCTGATACTGACGGAACCGCTTCTGCAGTTCGCGGAACTGATCGATGCGTGCATCGTAACGTGCCTGTTTCAGGCTGCCGAGTGGCACCTGGGCGCTGGCACTGCTCAGGGTGGTGATCGCCTGATCGAGCTGGCCATTGAGTGCTAATCCTTCCGCTCGTGCCGACAACTCCTCATCCCGTAATCCCTGTGCTGCTGAGGCTTGTGCCAGCAAATCCCAGGCATTGACGTCATCGGGATGGGCAAAGGTATAACGATTGAGGATGCGCGTGGCGTTAGCGGGCTGTTTCGCCTCGACATAAGCGTTAGCGAGGTTGAGCTGTAGCACCGGATTGGTGCTGCTACCTTTGGCACTGGTTAGCATGTTGATCGCCTGCTGAGGCTGGTTCAGACCGATGTCGATATCCGTCATGATATCCAGCAACCAGACGTTATCCGGCTGTTTCGCCAGCATCGGGGTGATGATTTTTTTCGCACTGTCGAAGCTTTTCGCCTGCAGGAACTGCACTGCTTTGCCATATTGCGACGCCATCTGCTCACGCGAATTCCCTTTAGCGTATTCATTTAACAGATCATCGGTCAGCTGATTACGGCCTGTGGCATACATGCCCAACGAGCGCACCTTCGCCATATAGAAGCCTTCAGATGACTGAACCACCACCGAGCGCATCTGGTTGGCACGGTTACGCGCATCGGCTAAACGGCTATCCGGTAAGGGGTGAGTGAGCAAAATTTCCGGGGGTTTAGAAGAGAAGCGGCTTTGATCGGCGAGCTTTTGCAGGAAACTCGGCATCGCCTGCGGATCGAAACCGGCGCGTTGCAGCACCTGAATACCGATGCGGTCGGCTTCCTGCTCGTTGGCTTGAGTGAAGCTGATCATGCCCTGCTGCGTGCCCGCCAACGTACCGGTCAATGCTGCCATCCCGGCTTGTGGGCTGGCAATGGCCAGCAGAATCGACCCCAATGCACCCACCCAGGTGAATGGCGCATTACGCTTCTGCTCTTCCATCGCACGTGCCAGATGACGTTGGGTGACGTGGGAAATTTCGTGCGCCATCACCGACGCCAGTTGGCTTTCGTTATCGGTGTAGCGGAACAATGATGAATGCAGCACGACGTTGCCGCCGAAAAAGGCGAAAGCGTTAAGTTCGTCATTCTGAATGAGAAAGAAGTGAAACGGCGTGCGCACCGAATTGGCATGCGCCACCAGGCGCTGCCCTAACTCATTGATGTATTGATTTAATAGCGGATCGTTAATCAGCGGCGCACTGGCGCGCAGTTGGCGCACGTAGAAGTCGCCAATTTGTAATTCCTGATTAATGGATAGCGTCGAACCCGCTGTGGTTCCCATATCGGGCAGATTATCACTCACGTCCGCGCGCACGGAGAGCGCGGGCGTCAGCAGCAGCGTAGGAATAAGGGCCGCCAGCACTGATTTTTTCAACCGGTTAAACATGCCTTGATCCTGTATAAGTCACCTGCAATTGGACAGGTAAGTCGTTCAAATGTTCTGCGCGTACTTTCCTTTGACGCAGCGCTTCTATCTTAACCAGCGCGTGGTAACAAGCAAATGAAGAAGCGACATAGACTTAAAATGAAAAAAATGGCTACAGCGGGCTCTAATTGCAGCAAAAAATTGAATGGTCCGCCGCGACCAGGTTAGCGCTTTTACAGGTTCAGAAGTTAAAGTTACGTAAAGTTGCTCAAAATAATTGAATCTGGCATGAAATTTTCCAGGTTTACTCTGAAAAACAAACGTCAAAACAGTGAACTGGCCTGTTTTATCCATCAGTGATTTTAATGGTGATTTTTTATAGGGTCGCCTAAATTTTAGTTAAGTATGGTCATATTTTCAGCGACACTGGCTTGATAAAACCTAAACAGATAGCAGTCGATTAAAGCCAGTTATTTTTTTAGGCATCTCTTCGGCTCAATCGAAAGCATTATTCAATTAGCCTGACTAATTATTATTTCCGCAATGAAAACCCCGGACAGGCCAAAACTGCAGGACTTTTGCCCTGCTCACGCTGTGATATAGATAAGGCACTTTATTCAAACGGACTGTGAATTAGCGCAGTGCATGCCGGAGAGTTTTTATGCGTTCTGTTGTCTCTTACGCCCTGATTGCGATCGTGGGTGGGTTTGTTGGCGCCACCGTCAGCAAAAGTGATGATATTTATCAGCGAGTGGTGAGCCATTTTTCTGCCGAGCCAACCGATCCGGACGGGTTCTGGAGCACGCCTGCTATCGATGGTTACGGCAAAATCCATTACGAATCTGATGCCGCCTTTAAACCGGTCGTCGGGCTGAGCAACAAAGTGGTGTTTCAAATCACCAAAAGCGAAGGGGACATGAAGCGGCCTAATCTTGGGCTGGAGCGCGTCGCCCGCGTCGTCAACCTCTACATCGCTTCAGGCGTGCCGGCCGATCAGTTGCACTTTGTGGTCTCTGTGACCGGTGATGCCACGCCTGCCATGCTGGATAACGCGCATTTCCAGCAATTCTACAAAGCTGACAACCCCAACCTGGCGCTGATCGGGGAGCTCAACAAATTAGGCGTCAAAGTGTCGGTGTGCGATCAGTCAGTGGCGTTCCATCACTTCCCGAAAGACTGGATTGATCAATCGGTTATTCATGCGTTGTCCAGTCCGACCACGGTGTCGACGCTGGAAAATCAGGGTTATGCCTTCCTGCAAATGTAATTGGGCTTAGGGTCTTCTATCGAGGAGAAGTGAAATGCGTCCAGCGTCCTATATTGTCATCGCCGCACTGGCGGGTTTCGTGGGCGGTAATGTGTTACAGCTTCCAGAGCTGGTGGATAAAGTCAGCAGCAAGTTTGCTGACAACAAAAGCGAGCCAGCGGACTTCTGGAGCACGCCAGCCATCGCGGGCTACGGCAAAATCCATTTTGTGAATACGCCGGATTACAACCCCGCGAATACGCCAGGCCTGAGCAATAAGATCGTTTTTCAGATCAACCGCACGGAAGGGGATGTGCGTCAACCTAACCTCGGGCTGGAACGCGTGGCGCGTGTCACCAACCTTTATTACGCTGCCGGGGTGCCGCTCAATCAGCTGAATTTTGTGGTGTCAATCAACAGCGATGCCGTGCCTGCCGCGCTGAATAACGATCAATTCCGCAAAGCTTACGGCACAGATAACCCGAACCTGAAATTGATCGATGAGTTAAAGCAGGCGGGAGTGAAGGTGACCATCTGCGATCAGTCGGTGGCCTTCCATCAGCTACAGCGGGACTGGATCGATACCCGCGTGACGCACACCCTCTCCAGCGGTACCACGGTTGCCTCGTTGCAAAACGAAGGTTACGCCTTCCTGATGTTGTAATCCCCGCCTGACAGCAGTTCGCGCTGCTGTCATTTTTTCGTCATCTCTCCGCGATGT
Source organism: Pantoea sp. SM3 (assembly GCF_000963995.1). Taxonomy (NCBI): domain Bacteria; kingdom Pseudomonadati; phylum Pseudomonadota; class Gammaproteobacteria; order Enterobacterales; family Erwiniaceae; genus Pantoea; species Pantoea sp. SM3. The sequence continues at coordinate 61,181 of NZ_JZRD01000014.1, read as the reverse complement.
TGCTGTCACAGTTCGCCGCTACTTTAAGCGCCAATGAGATCGATCTCATTGCTCATTCACGAGGCGAACATGTCCGATTTAATCAGTGTGGCAAAGCTGGCTGGCGTATCTCGCGCTACCGCCGCACGCGCATTTTCTGATCCCCATCTGTTGCGGCCTGACACGCTGGAAAAGGTGTTGGCGGCATCAGAGCAACTCGGATTTCGCCCCAATCACATTGCACGTCAACTGCGTACGCAAAGCTCCACCACGTTGGGTGTGCTGCTACCTTCGCTGCTTAACCCGATTTTCTCACGCCAGTTACAGGCGATGGAGCGTCAGGCGCGTGCGGCCGGATACGGTTTGCTGGTGGCGACCAGTGATTACCAGCCAGAGCGTGAAGCGGCGATTGTCGAACATATGCTGCGCCAGCGTGTGGCGGGATTGGTGTTGACCGTGGCCGATGCGGATAACAGCGCGGTCCTGACTACGCTGCATGAAGCCAGCATGCCATTTGTGTTGGCGCACAACGTCCCTCAGCAAAGTCACTGGCCCGCCATTTGCGTCGACAACCGCCAGGCGATGCGTGAAGCCACAGAACATTTGCTGTCTCTCGGGCATCGCCATATCGGTATGGTCGCCGGGCCGATGCTGCAATCGGATCGTGCGCGCCTGCGCTATCAGGGCTATGGCGACGCTATGCACAGCGCCGGGCTGTCTGCGCTGCCGGTGATTGAGATGACCAGCCATACCCATTCTGATTTCGCGCTGCTGCAACCGCAGTTGCAGGGCGCAGCACCGCTGACGGCGGTGATTTGTACCAATGATTTGCTCGCCATCAGCCTGATTGGTGCGGCGGCGCGTGCCGGTGTACGCATCCCGCAGCAACTTTCGGTGATGGGCTTCGACGGCATCGATATTGGCGAGCAGATTGCGCCGTCACTGGCGAGCGTCACTCAGCCAGCCGACATGCTCGGTGCCTGTGCCATCGATATGTTGTTACAACAAGCCAGTCGCGGCACCCGCGTGCTGGCCCATCGGTTGCGGAGCGGTGAGAGTATCGCCGCGCCAGCCACCGCTTTTTGATACCAACACCAGGGAACCACCATGAAATTCCAACGAAAAATGAAAATTTTTGCAGGAGCGATCGCGCTGACCGCCGGTTCGCTGTTCAGTATGATGACGCAGGCCGCCGAAACCGCGATCTGCTACAACTGTCCGCCCGAGTGGGCTGACTGGGGCACACAGCTCAAAGCCATTGCCAAAGATACCGGCATCACCGTGCCACAAGACAACAAAAACTCCGGCCAGGCGCTGGCGCAAATGGTGGCGGAGAAAGGCAATCCGGTGGCAGATGTGGTGTATTACGGCGTCAGTTTCGGCATCCAGGCCGACAGCGCGGGCGTCATCACCGGCTATAAGCCCGCACACTGGGATGACATCCCAGCCGGAATGAAAGATCCGAACGGTAAATGGGTCGCGCTGCACTCGGGCGCCATTGGCTTTATGGTCAACGTGGATGCGCTCGGCGGCGCGCCAGTGCCACAATCCTGGGATGACCTGCTGAAACCAGAGTACAAAGGGATGATTGGCTACCTCGATCCGGCCAGTGCCTTTGTCGGCTATGTGGCGGCGGTAGCGGTCAACCAGGCGAAAGGCGGCAACATGCAGGACTTCACGCCTGCACTGAACTGGTTTAAGAAGTTGCAGGCCAACCAGCCAATCGTACCGAAGCAAACTGCCTACGCGCGCCTGCTCTCTGGCGAAATCCCGATTCTGCTCGACTACGACTTCAATGCTTATCGCGCCAAATATAAAGATCACGCCAACGTCGCGTTTGTGATCCCGAAAGAGGGCACAGTGACCGTTCCTTATGTCATCAGCCTGGTGAAGAACGCGCCACACGAAGCCAACGGCAAGAAAGTGATCGATTATGTGCTGTCGGACAAAGGTCAGGGGATCTGGGCCAATGCCTTCCTGCGACCAGTGCGTACTTCAGCGATGTCACCCGAAGCGAAAAAATTCTTCCTGCCGGATAGCGACTACGCCCGCGCCCAAACCGTCGACTATCAGCAGATGGCCGATGCGCAGAAAGCCTTCTCTGCTAAGTACCTGAGCGAGATCCACTGATCATGTCGATTTCCGACACCCTGGCGGCTTCACGCCGCCAGGCTCGCACTTTGCCGGGCAGCCGCTGGCTGTGGCTGACGCTGCCCGCACTGCTGTTTTTCTGTGCCTTCTGGCTGCTGCCATTTGCCCGTCTGCTGCAAATCGGTATGCAGAACGATCGCACCACACAGCACAGTGGCTACTGGACGGTGATCAGTCAGCCCAATTACCTGTTCAGTCTGTTGAATACCGTGTTGTTGTCATTGGCTGTCACGCTCGTGACGCTGGTGATTGCCGCTGTTGTCGGCTGTTTTCTGGCGCGTCAACGCTTTGCGGGGCGCGGCACTTTGCTCGCCTTGTTGACCTTCCCGCTGGCCTTTCCCGGCGTCGTGGTCGGTTTTCTGGTGGTGATGCTGGCTGGCCGTCAGGGCTTGCTGGCGCAAATTAGCATGAGCCTGGTGCACGAGCGCTGGACGCTGGCTTACTCACTGACCGGCCTGTTTATTGGCTATCTCTATTTCTCGCTGCCGCGCGCCATCGTCACGCTTGTTGCGGCCAGTGAAAAACTTGACCGTTCGCTGGAAGAGGCGGCACGTTCACTCGGCGCCAGCCAGTGGCGAATTACCTGGGATGTGATTGTGCCGGGTTTGCAGCCGGCGTTGCTCTCGACCGGCGCACTCTGTTTCGCCACCAGCATGGGCGCGTTTGGTACCGCTTTTACCCTCGGCACCAATTTGGCGGTGTTACCGCTGACCATTTATGGCGAATTTACGAACTACGCTAACTTCGCTACGGCGGCGGCGCTGTCAGTGGTCATGGGCGCGGTCGCCTGGCTGGCGCTCATGCTGGCGCGCCGTCTGGCACACAAGGGGGCAGCATGAATCGTCGCGGATTGTTTAGCCTGCAGCTGCTGGTCACCACGCTCACCGCGCTGTTTATGATCGTGCCGGTGGTGCTGTCGATGCTGGCAGGTGTCACCAATAACTACTTTATCGGCCTGCGCAGCGGTTTGACCCTGAAATGGGTTGAGCAAGTGTGGGAAATGTATGCCGACACCTTTTGGCTGTCGTTGCTGATAGCGCTGTTCTGCTTGCTGGTCACTCTGGTGATTGGCGTGCCAGCCGCGTGGGGTTTATTGAAAGCGCCCGGTCGCTGGGCAGCACGTATTGAAGAGTGCCTGATGTTGCCCGTGGCGCTGCCCGGCTTAGCCACTGCGCTCGGCATCATTCTGCTTTACGGCCAGTTTTCCGGCCTGCGTGACAGTTGGGTGTTTATTCTGATTGGTCACGTGCTGTTCACGCTGCCGTTTATGATGCGACCGGTGCTGGCGGTGATGCAGGCGATCGATATGCCGCGTCTGGAAGAAGCTTCCGCCAGCCTCGGTGCCAGCCTGTGGCAGCGCTTCTTTACCGTGGTGGTGCCCAACTGCCGCAACGGCATTCTGGCCGGTGCCTTTATGGTCATCACCCTGTCGGTAGGGGAGTTCAACATCACCTGGATGCTGCATACGCCGCTGACCAAAACCCTGCCGGTCGGCCTTGCGGACAGTTACGCCTCGATGCGACTGGAAGTGGGTTCCGCTTATACGCTGATTTTCATTCTGATGATCTTGCCGCTGCTGCTGATGCTGAATGCGGTGAATCACTGGCTTAACCGCGCGGTATCGCGCCAAAACAAGGAGGCGGCATGAATCCTGCGGCCGTTACCGTGACGCTGCGCGGTTGTTCACGTCACTTCAATCACCAACTGGCACTGCATCCGCTCGATCTGACCGTGAATCCCGGGGAAACCCTGGTGTTGCTCGGGCCTTCTGGCTGCGGAAAAACCACCACCTTGCGCATCATCAGCGGGCTTGAGCGCTGCGATGCGGGCGGCGAGGTGTGGTTCGACGATCGTAACGTCACCGCGTTGCCGATTGAGAAACGCAACGTTGGCATGGTGTTCCAGAACTATGCGCTGTTTCCCAATCTTAACGTTGCCGAGAACGTGGCTTACGGCTTGAAAGTGCAGGGCGTGGCGCGTGCCGAGCGTGAAGCGCGCGTGCAGGAGATGCTGGAGCTGGTGGATCTCAGCGCCTTGTCGCAACGCAGCATTGATAAGCTTTCCGGCGGACAGAAACAGCGTGTGGCGCTGGCGCGTGCGCTGGCAGCCAGACCCAAAGTACTGCTGTTTGATGAGCCACTGGCTGCGCTGGATGCACGTCTGCGCGATCGCCTGCGCCTGGAAATCGGCACCTTATTGAAGAAACTGGCGATCACCGCCGTGTACGTCACGCACGATCAGCAAGAAGCCATGGCGCTCGGCGATCGCATCGCGGTGATGGAGCAGGGGCGTCTGGTGCAGATCGATACGCCACAGAATATCTATCAGCATCCTGCTTCGAAGTTTGTCGCGGATTTTGTCGGGGCGATTAACTGCGTCGATGTGGATAAGCGCGGCAATCCTCAGCGCTTCTGTCGTCCGGAAGATGTGCTACTCGCCGATGATAATCGCTACGCACGCCAGGGCTTTATCCTTGCCAGCACCTTTTTAGGCGCGTCGCAGCGGCTGATGATCGACATCGGCCTTGCAATGCCGATTCAGGTCGATCGCCATGCGCGTGAAGCCTGGCATGCCGGGCAACCGGTGAGCTGGACGCTGGCGCAAGACGCCGCCCTGCAATTTTCTGCATCCTGAGGAAGAAATTCGTGTCTGAAGCATTGACGCTGATCGCGCAAATTAGCGATTTACACATCAAGGCGAACGGTCGCCTGTCTTACAAAAAAGTCGACACCCAGGCGGCGCTGTTGCGGGTCATCGACACCCTGAATCGTTTGACGCCTCGCCCGGATATTGTGGTGATCACCGGCGATCTGGTGGATTTTGGCACCGCAGAAGAGTATCAAACGCTGCGGACGGCGCTGCGTCGTCTGCAACTGCCGTACATGCTGATGGCGGGCAACCACGACGATCGCCAGCAGTTACGCGCGGCGTTCCCGGATCACCACTATCTGCAACGTGGCGAAACCCTGAACTGGCAGGCGCAGGTGAAAGGAGTGCAGCTGCTGGCACTGGATTCCAGCGTGCCGCAACAGCCGTGGGGTTACGTGGATGAAGCGCAGCTGGCCTGGCTGAAAGAGCAGTTGGAGCGCGAGCCACAATTACCCACGCTGGTGATGCTGCACCATCCACCCTTGATCTCCGGCATTGGTCATATGGACAAGCAGCCGCTGCGCAATCCCGACGCGCTGGCGGCGATTATCCGCCAGCATCCGCAGGTTGAACGTGTGCTGAGCGGCCATCTGCATCGTTCGGTGCAGGCGCGCTTTGCCGGTACGATAGCCTGCGTTGCGCCAGGCGTGTCGCATCAGGTGGCCTTTGATTTGTCTGAAAATGGTCCGGCGAATTTCGTGCTGGAGCCGCCGGGTTTCCTGCTACATCGCTGGCATCCTCAGCAAGGTATGACGACGCACCATTGCGCTATCGGCGATTATCCAGGCCCGTGGCCGTTCTATGATGCGAATGGTCTGATCGATTAGCGCCAACGTTTGCTGAATAATTACGCGTGTCTGACAGGATGGTTCGTGCTCAATTTGGTTTGCAGGTGTACAATTGGCGGTTCCCTCACCAGGGGTAGCTAGTCCAACTATAACTATATTGTCAGGCACGCGAATAATGAATTTTCACACCAGGGCGGTTGCGTCATGCTGATGCGCATCCGGCCAAAAACTGACCTGCGTACGCTGATTGCGTTGCTGGCAATCACCAGCATCGTCATTACGCTCGCCAATACCTTGTACGCCACCTGGCGCGTGCAGCGTATGGTGCTCATCGAAAGCACCCTTGAGGCCAACCGCGCCTATGCCACTAAACTCGCCGCGACGACAGAAGTCTTTTTCCAGCTGGCGCAGTCGCAGTTGCATTACAGCGCGACCCAATTAGGCAAGGATTTTGATAATCCGGAGCTGGCGCAGCAGGAAGTGAACCGTCTGCGTGAGCAAACCAATAGCTTTAATTCCGTTGCCGTGGTCGACACCAATGGGATAGTCAAAGCGATTTCGCCTGAGTCACTGATGCTTAAAGGTATGCAGCTCACCAGTCAGGCTTCACGGGAGGCGCTGGCACAGCGTCAACCGATGGTGAGTAAGCCGACAATTTCAGCGGCCAACAATCTGATTGTGTTTGTCTCCTGGCCGATCTGGAGCAACGAAGGGCGTTACCTCGGCTATGTGGGCGGCACCATCTATCTGAAGAAGAAAAGTATTCTTAATGCCTTACTCGGTGAGCAATTCTACCGGGATGGCACGCGCGTCTATGTACTGGATCGCAACAATCAGGTGCTTTATCACCAGAACAGTCAGCTGATAGGCAAAACTGCACCGGAAATCGTCAGCGAGCGTCAACGCAATGAGAGCACCAATGGCGAGGTGCAGGTCAAAGAAGAGGATACGGCGAAACTGGCGGGTTACGCCATCGTGCCAACCACCGGCTGGATGGTGGTGGCACTTAAGCCAACGGACGTCACCCTGCAACCGCTCTCTGGTTTGCTGCTGAAAGTGTTGAAAAACTCTGTGCCGTTTGCGCTCCTGACCTTACTAATGGCGGTGATCTTCGCCCGTCTGATTGCCTTACCGCTGTGGCAGCTGGCGCGTAAAGCCAGTCAGATGGATACCCAGGGCGTATCGGGTGAAATTGGCGGCATTCGTGCCTGGTACTTCGAAGCGGCTCAGGTGAAGCGCGCCTTGCTCACCGGGATCGGACTGGTACAGGACAAAATCGGTCGGCTGAAATCGGAAGTACAAACCGATCCGATGACCAGTTTGCTTAACCGCCGGGGCCTGAGTGCGGTGCTGGATTACTTCGAAACCATGCGTCAGCCCTTTGCGGTGCTGGCGCTGGATATCGACCATTTCAAGCGGGTGAATGACAACTTCGGCCATGATGTCGGTGACGAAGTGATCAAACAGGTGGCGCGAACCCTGCGTAACAGTGCGCGCCAGACCGACGTGGTGTGCCGTAACGGCGGCGAGGAGTTTCTGATGCTGCTGCCAGCCACCTCGACGGAAGAAGCGCGGGTGATTGCCGAGCGCGTGCGCACCAGCATTGCCGAGAGCTGGATTGACCATGTTGGGCATATCACGCTCTCAGTGGGCATCGCACATTGGGAAGCCGATAACGAGCCGCAAGATGTGAGCCTGAAACAGGCGGATGCTGCACTCTATCAGGCGAAAAATGCCGGACGTAACTGTGTGATGATTGCCGGCCAGGACGCGCTGGTGAGCAGTATTACCCGCTAGTGCCGCAAGGGGCGACCTAAATGGCGGCCCTATCACCAGCGTGCAGGATTTATCCGGTGTGCGCAGACGCACAAGATTCTGCAATTTATCCGGTATGCATTAACGCACATTATCGAGTGATTTATCAGGCTCGATTGGACGCTAGCTGCGCAGGCATTGCCGCCTGCACCTCAGCGCAGATCCTCATCGGGTTTCTTAAGATGCAGGTTTATGCACATCAGGTTTTCGCCGTAAATTTCTGTACAATCATCATCCCGTTTTTGGCGTCAAGGAAGTGAAATGCTGGCACTGCTTTTCCAATGGTACAAACGTCGCTTTAGCGATCCGCAGGCGATTGGCCTGCTGGTGATCCTGCTGATGGCGTTCTGTATCCTGTTTTTCTTCAGTGGTTTATTGGCACCGTTGCTGGTCGCGCTGGTGCTGGCTTATCTGCTGGAGTGGCCAACCGTTCGATTACAGCGCCTGGGATGCAGCCGCACCTGTGCCACCAGCATGGTACTGATTGTTTTTGCCGGTATTTTGCTGGTGATGGTGTTGATTGTCGCGCCAGTAGCCTGGCAGCAAGGCATCAACTTGCTGCGTGATCTACCGAATATGCTGAACAAGCTCTATGTGTATGCCGCCGGATTGCCAAAGCGTTTTCCGGCGCTGGTGGATGCGGGCATCATCGACATCATCGTTGAGAATCTGCGTAGTCGCCTGACCGGGCTGGGGGAATCATTAGTGAAGTACTCACTGGCCTCGCTGGTGGGGCTGATGACGCTGATGATCTATCTGGTGCTGGTGCCGCTGATGGTGTTTTTCCTGCTGAAAGATAAAGAGCAGATGCTCAATGCCGTGCGCCGTGTATTACCGCGCAATCGCGGTCTGGCGGGCGTGGTCTGGCAGGAGATGAATCAGCAAATCACCAACTACATTCGCGGCAAAGTGCTGGAAATGGTCGCGGTAGGTTTTGTCACCTGGATTGCCTTCCTGGTCTTAGGGCTCAACTACGCGCTGCTGCTCGCGGTGCTGGTAGGGATTTCCGTGTTGATCCCCTACATCGGCGCCATGGTGGTCACGATTCCGGTGATTGGCGTCGGTCTGTTCCAGTGGGGCTTAGGCACTGATTTCTGGACGATGTTTATCGTTTATCTGGTGGTACAGGCGCTGGATGGTAATGTGCTGGTGCCGATTCTGTTCTCAGAGGCCGTCAACTTGCATCCGCTGGTGATCATTCTTTCGGTGGTGATTTTTGGCGGGATGTGGGGCTTTTGGGGCGTGTTCTTTGCTATCCCGCTGGCGACGTTAATCAAGGCGGTGGTGCGCGCCTGGCCGGAAACGGCGCTGGAGCATCAGCAGGGGTAAAGAGAACGGGTGCACATTGTGCACCCGTTTTGTTTTATGCTGACTTCAGATAATCCAGCACGATGTCGTGGTGGTTCGACGTTTTGAAGTCGTTGAAGACTTTCTCAACTTTGCCGTTGCCGTCGATCAGGAAACTGATGCGGTGGATACCGTCATAGGTTTTACCCATAAAGGTTTTCTCACCCCAGACACCGAATTCCTGGCAGACCTGGTGATCTTCATCAGATAAAAGGGTGAAGTTCAGCACCTCTTTTTCGGCGAAGCGTGACAGTTTTTCAGGCTTATCGGTGCTGATGCCCAGCACTTCCACGCCCACGGTTTTCAACGCATCCATGTTGTCGCGCAGACCACAGGCCTGAACGGTGCAACCCGGCGTCATGGCCTTCGGGTAGAAATAGACCAGAACGCGCTGTCCCTGGAAGTCGGCCAAATTTACTTGTTCGCCGTCCTGATCGGGCAAGCTAAATTTCGGTGCGGTATCACCGGCTTTCAGTGGATTCATCACAACTCTCCATTTTTTTCTTCATGCTGTGGGTAATACACCCTCGCGGCAAAAAGCCCCAGCGGGTGCCACCCTCTGGGTTATTTCACTACACGGTATGCCGTATGGCAGAGTGTGTGGAGAAATAACCCGGCGTTAGTTTACAGGGTGTTGTTGGCATCGTCGGTGACACTATAAAGACGAATTGAGCCTTGTGCATGCAGTTCTTCACACAGATTGTTGAAGGCCTGTTCAAACGGTGCGCTGGCCTGATTATCCGGGCTGTGTGCCGTCATCTGAATATACAGTGTTGGTGGGACACCTTCCTGTGCCGGGGTAATACGCGACACCAATTCGGCAATGTTCATCTGGTGTTTGTCGAACAGATCGGTAAAGCGCTCAATGAGATGAGGAGAATCCGGCACTTCCACCTGCACCCATACCGTGGCGGGCATCGGCGGGGTGACGCGCGCATTGGTGCGCTTCATCACAATCAACAGTTCCAGCTCAGCCCCTTTCATCGGCAGCGTAGATTCAATCAGGGTTATCGCGTTCCAGCTCCCCGAAAGCAGCATGATGAAGGTGAACTCATCACCTAACATCGCCAGACGACTGTCTTCAATATTGCAGCCGCAGCTACTGACGTGGCGAGTGATGGTATTGACGATACCCGGACGATCAACGCCCAATGCGGTGATCACCAGATGGTGCGGCTGTGACTGCGACAAAATGGTATTTCCTGTACGTTCGCTAATAACCATAAGGTAAACATAAAAAAAACTGCTGACAAGGGTAGGAATGGCTTGGCTCGCTTGCTTTTCTTTCGAGGTAAAACGTAACATGAGGCACTTGTTTGTCGAGGGGATAGCCCATGTTCACCGGAAGTATTGTTGCGCTCATTACGCCAATGAATGAAAAAGGTAATGTCTGCCGCGAGAGTTTGAAAAAACTGATTGATTATCATGTTGCCAGCGGCACCGCGGCGATTGTTTCTGTTGGCACCACCGGCGAATCCGCTACCCTCAGCCATGAAGAACATGGCGATGTGGTGATGCAGACCCTGGAGCTGGCGGATGGCCGTATCCCGGTGATTGCCGGAACCGGCGCCAATGCCACTGCTGAAGGTATCTCTCTCACGAAGCGCTTTACCGGCACCGGTGTGGTGGGTTGTCTGACCGTGACGCCTTACTACAACCGTCCAACCCAGGAAGGTCTGTTCCAGCACTTCAAAGCGATTGCCGAAAGCACCGATCTGCCGCAGATGCTGTATAACGTCCCATCACGTACTGGCTGCGACATGCTGCCAGAAACCGTGGCTCGCCTGGCCGAAATTAAAAATATTATCGGAATCAAAGAGGCCACCGGGAACTTATCGCGTATTTCTCAGATCCAAGAGCTGGTTAATGATGAGTTCATTATTGTCAGCGGCGATGACGCGACAGCACTGGACTCCATGCAACTGGGCGGCAAAGGCGTAATCTCGGTTACAGCCAACATTGCAGCGCGTGAAATGGTAGAACTCTGTGCGCTGGCGCAACAGGGTAATTTTGCCGAAGCGCGTCGCCTGAATCAGCGTCTGATGCACCTGCACCAGACGCTTTTCTGTGAACCCAATCCAATCCCGGTTAAATGGGCAGCGAAACAGCTAGGATTAATCGCGGATGACACGCTGCGCTTGCCGATGACGCCACTGACCGAAGCCGGTCAGGCGAAAACGGCTCAGGCGCTGATTAAAGCGGGTCTGCGATAAATTAGGGAGAATCAATGAGTTATTCAGTTAAGCGCTCGACGCTGGCAACCGTGGTGGGCGTGTCCACCCTGATGCTGCTAACAGCTTGTTCCAGCGATCAGCGTTATAAGCGCCAGGTCAGCGGTGATGAATCTTACCTGCAGGCGCCTGAACTGCATGATTTAAAAGCCCCGGCGGGGATGATTCTGCCTCTGCAGAATGGCGATTACGATGTGCCGCACACTGTTGCGAAGGGTGCAGTAGGTAAAGAACTGGATATTCGTCCTCCGGCTCAACCTCTGGCGCTGCTGAACGGCACGCGTGCACAGTTCACCGGTAATACCGGAGTGCTGGCGGTTGAGAGCAGCCGTGGCTCTATCTGGTCACAGGTGGTGAATGTGATCCAGTCCTACAAGTTCCCGATTGCACAGCGTGATGATGCTGGGCAGCAGCTGACCACCGATTGGGTGCAGTGGAACCGTGCGGATGAAGATAACCAGTATCGCGGTCGCTACCAGATCAGCGTACAAAACCAGAGCTATCAGCAGGTGCTGACGGTTCGTCTGCTGGAATTGCAGCAGAAAGGTGAGACGGTGACTGCACCTGCGCAGATCCAACGCTATACCGGCCAGATGTTGAACGACATCAGTACCGGTCTGGATAAGATTGATACCGCCAGCGCCGATGCCGCTGCAGGCCGTGCGACTGGACAGATTGACGTCCAGAGCGGTGCAGATGATACCGGTCTGCCACTGCTGGTGCTGCGTTCACCGTTTAACGTCACCTGGCAGCGTCTGCCAGCGGCGCTGAAGCGTGTGGGCATGGAAGTGACCGATGACAACCGCTCGCAGGGTAGTCTGAAAGTGACCTACAAGCAGCCGGGTAGCAGCGCGTTTGACGCGATTGGTGCGAAAGATCCTGAACTGCCAAACGGCGATTACAAATTGCAGGTGGGTGATTTGGATAACCGCAGCAGTCTGCAGTTCATTGATCCTAAGGGCCATGTGCTCACTCAGGCGCAGAACGATGCGCTGGTGGCGGTGTTCCAGGGTGCACTGAACAAATAAATTGCCAAAGGGCCGGAGATTCTCCGGCCTTTTTGTTTTGGATTTGGCATAATAGCGCCCGGCGAAGTAAACGATTGCGTCAGGCAGTCATCGCGCGGTGAAACACCGCTGAACACGGGTTCTTTCATGTTTGGAGTTAATGAGATGCAAAAGCGAGCTGAGTTGTATCGCGGTAAAGCGAAAACCGTATACAGCACCGATAATCCGGATCTGCTGGTACTTGAATTCCGCAACGATACGTCAGCAGGAGACGGTGCACGAATCGAGCAATTTGATCGCAAAGGAATGGTGAACAACAAGTTCAACCATTTCATTATGACCAAACTGCAGGAAGCGGGCATTCCGACCCAGATGGAAGCGCTGCTGTCGGATAACGAAGCGCTGGTCAAAAAGCTGGAGATGGTGCCGGTGGAGTGCGTAGTGCGCAACCGTGCGGCAGGATCGCTGGTAAAACGTCTGGGCGTGGAAGAGGGCATGCTGCTCAATCCACCGCTGTTTGATCTCTTCCTGAAAGATGACGCCAAACACGACCCGATGGTCAACGAATCCTATTGCGAGACCTTTGGCTGGGTCAGCAAAGCCAATCTGGCGCGCATGCAGGAACTGACATTCAAAGCCAACGACGTACTGAGCAAACTGTTTGATGACGCCGGTCTGATCCTGGTCGACTTCAAACTGGAGTTCGGTCTGTTCAACGGTGAAGTGACGTTGGGCGATGAGTTCTCGCCAGACGGCGCGCGTCTGTGGGACAAAGAAACCATGGACAAAATGGACAAAGACCGTTTCCGTCAGAGCCTCGGCGGCCTGATCGAAGCTTATGAAGAAGTGGCGCACCGCCTGGGTGTGAAACTGGATTAAGTCTTCAGCGATATCTTTTTGGTGCGCATTCCAGCGCACTGTAAACAGGGTGTCATGATAAATGAAAGGTCGTCATCGTTGGCGGCCTTTTCTGTTTCTGCCCTGCCTGCACGTTATCTAATACGCCTCCTTTCTCTCAATCTCGCGACGCTAGCGCCGCAACGCTGGTGATTAGCGATGCCGCCAACTAAAATCATGCAAAACCTTTTAACAGGAGCGAGCCATGCGCTGGCAAGGTCGTCGTGAAAGCGACAATGTAGAAGATCGTCGCAATGATTCACCCGGATTGGGCGGCGGCGGTCGGCAAATCCGCATTCCGCGCGGCAAGGGCGGTATCATTCTGCTGATTGTGGTGGCCGTGGCGGGTTATTACGGTTACGACCTCACCGCATTGCTGGAGGGGGGAACTCCGGTGACACAACAGCAGCAGCGCCCGGTGAACTCTGCGCAGGATAATGAGGATGCCAAATTCACTAAGGTGATTCTCGCCACCACCGAAGAGACCTGGGGCACGCTGTTCCAGAAAATGGGAAAACAGTATGTGCCACCTAAGCTGGTGATGTACCGCAACTACACCTCAACCAGCTGCGGCACTGGCCAGTCGGCGATGGGGCCGTTTTACTGTCCGGCGGACCAAACTGTCTACATCGATCTGTCGTTTTACGATGATATGAAAACCAAGCTGGGTGCGGGCGGTGACTTTGCGCAGGGCTATGTGATTGCCCATGAAGTCGGCCACCATATCCAGAAGCTGCTGGGCATCGAGCCTAAAGTGCATCAGATGCAGCAGGGTGCCACTCAGGCACAGGCCAATCAGCTGTCGGTGAAAATGGAGTTGCAGGCAGACTGCTTTGCCGGCGTGTGGGGCCATTATGTGCAGCAGCAAAATATGCTGGAAGTGGGCGATCTCAAGAAAGCGCTGGATACCGCAGAAGCGATTGGTGATGACCGACTACAGCAGAAAAGCCAGGGCCGCGTGGTGCCGGATAGCTTCACGCACGGTACTTCACAACAGCGCTATACCTGGTTCAAACGCGGTTTTGACAGCGGAAATCCGGGCGACTGCAACACCTTTGCCGCCAACTGATGTCGTTAGTTGATATCACCGCCGCGATGCAGCGAGCGGGCATTCGTCGCTTGTGTGTGATCGCCGGTGAAGCTGACTGGGCGCTGCAGCAGGCCGTTGAGTGGCGTGCGGCGCTGCCCGGCGACTGGCTCACGCTGAGCGACAGCGATGATTTCCCCCAACGCGTGGCGCCAGCTTCCCTGCGCACGCTGCTGGGGCGTGAATTCCAGCATGCGATTTTCGATGCGCGCAGCGGTTTCCATGCGGAGGCGTTAGCGGCGTTGGCGGGCACGTTGCGTGCGGGAAGCTGGTTATTGTTACTGACGCCGCCGTGGCAAGACTGGGCCACGCAACCGGACTGCGACAGCCTGCGCTGGGCCGATGTCGCCGAACCCATCGCCACGCCTCATTTTATCCACCATCTGCAGCGGTTGATCGAGCAGGATCCGCAGGTCATGTTGCAGCACCAGCACCAGCACCAGCACCAGCACCAGCACCAGCACCAGCACCAGCACCAGCACCAGCACCAGTATCAACTTGTTCGCTCGCCTGCATTGCCGGATCAACAGAAGCCTGTGCACGCATCTGCGTTGCTGGACTTACCCGATTGGCAATGCCAGGCACCGCAGCAGCAGGCGCGGATCCTGCAACAGTTGCTGGCGATGCCCTCTGGCGTGGCGGTGATCACCGCCGCGCGCGGACGGGGCAAATCGGCGCTGGCCGGGATGCTGGCGCAACAGAATCAGCACTGCCTGGTGACGGCACCGGCCAAAGTTTCCACTGACGTGCTGGCGGCGTTTGCCGGTGAACATTTTCATTTTATGGCGCCGGATGCCATTCTCGCTTCAACCGCTGAGCGGTCAGCGCAATGGTTGATTGTTGATGAAGCAGCTGCGATTCCAGCGCCGTTGTTACAACAACTGATTCAGCGTTTTCCTCGCGTGTTGATGATCACCACCGTGCAGGGTTACGAAGGCACCGGGCGTGGTTTTATGCTGCGTTTCTGCGCCACCTTGCCGCAGGTGCAACATTTCCAGCTCGATGAACCCTTGCGTTGGTCAGTGCACGATCCGCTGGAGCAGTGGCTAAGCCAGGCGCTGCTGTTTGAGGATGCCGCAGAAAGCGAATTTAACGGTGAGATCTCGGTTTTTCCGGCTAAACCAGAACAAGGGGCACTGGAAGCGGGCTACCGTCTGCTGGCGAGCGCCCACTATCGCACTTCTCCAATTGACCTGCGGCGCATGCTGGATGCCCCCGGCATGCGCTTCTGGCTGGCAGGAACGCCAGAAAATATTGTCGGCGCACTGTGGCTGGTGGAAGAGGGTGGGTTAGACAAGCCGCTGGCTGATGCCGTCTGGGCGGGGTTGCGCCGTCCGCGCGGCAATCTGGTCGCACAGTCACTGGCAGCCCATGCGGGATTCGCAGAAGCCGCTACCTTGCGATCGCAGCGTATCAGCCGCATTGCCGTGTTAGCCGCACAACGCCAGCGCGGTATGGGCAGCGCGTTGGTGGCCATGGCACATCAGCAGGCGGAAGGATGCGATTTCCTTTCGGTGAGTTTTGGCTATACCGCATCGCTGTGGCAGTTCTGGCAGCGCTGTGGATTTACTCTGGTACGCATTGGCTCACAGCGTGAAGCCAGCAGTGGCTGCTATGCGGCGATGGCGATACGTGCCTTAACGCCCGCCGGAGAACAGTTGCAGCAGCAAGCGGCACAGCGATTTGCGCGTGACGCGGTGTGGTTGCGTGACATTATTGATCTTCCCTTCACGACAACTGAACACCCTCAGGCGCTGAGCAAGGATGACTGGCCGCTGTTGGCAGGATTTGCCTGGGCGCAGCGGCCGTATGAGGCGAGTTATGCCGCGTTGCAACGCCTGGTGCGCGCATCACCACAACCGATACTCGAAGCCATCCTTGTGCAAAAACAACCGCTGAGTGCCGCAACACAGCAAGCGGGTCTCAGTGGCCGTAAAGCCCTGATACAACGCTTACGCCTGGAGACGGCGGAGGCGTTGATTCAGTGCGATACCCGCCAGGCGGAACAGTGGCGACAGCAGTTGGCATCGTTGCAATAAATCCATTATCTCGTTCAAATTTTCCCAATATCACTCTCGCCTGAGCGGCGTATAGTGATTTGAGGAGGATCTTATGGCACTACGATATGTAATTGTTCAGCAACCGACGCACGCTGCGCAGCTGTTTTTGCTCTATCACGGCGTGAATGACAATCCTGATTCGATGGCGCAAATCGGCAACTGGTTCGCGAAAGCGTTTCCGGAAGCGCAGGTGGTAGTGGTGGGTGCACCTTACCCTGGCAGCGTGCCGCAGGGCCGCCAATGGTTTGCGGATATTCCCGCGCATGACCGATCAGAACAGCAGGGCGTCAATGCGGTGATGCCGATGTTTGTCGAATCGGTGCGCCATTGGCAACAGGCATCGGGTGTTCGGCCGGAGGCCACCGCACTGGTAGGCTTCTCTCAGGGCGGCACCATGGTGCTGGAAGGCGTCAAAGCCCATGCGGATCTGGCAGGACGCGCGATAGTGTTCAGCGGCCGCTACAGCACGCTGCCGGAGCGCGTTAGCTCTCGCAATACCATCCATCTGATCCACGGCGATTATGACGATCAGATTCCGCTGGAACATGCTGAAGCCGCTATGCAGCGCTTAACGGCGCTGGGCGGTGATGTGACACTCGATGTGGTGGACGATTTGCCGCACGCGATTGACGATCGCAGCATGGAACTGGCGTTGAATCACCTGCGTTATACCATCCCGCGTCGCTACTTCGACGAGGCGCTGAGCGGCGCTAAACCGGGTGATGATGATGTGGTGATGATGATGTGATGACGAACCAGAGTCGTTTTAACGTAACGGCGAGATTAATCGCGCATTGCTGTAGCCCATTCGCTATCCGATGCGCGACGCATCGCGCCGCTACGTTTACAGGGAGGAGATTAACCGCAGTTATTTTTTCTTCGGCCAGTCGTCGTCATCATCCCATTTATCGTTAAAGTCGCGATGCGGTGGTAAATCCGGTTTGTTATCCATAAACTTTTTGTGATCGATACGTTTTAAGTCTTTATAAACGTTCATTAAAATACCGACCATCAGCAGGATCACTAAGATCCACCAGTACTCTTTAAAGAATTCCATCCCATTGCTCCTTTAGCGTGCTTACTTAAGCGATCAGCTGTTCCATGATGCGCTGGTACATACGACTCAGCATCTGCAAATCTGACGCTTTCACGCACTCATTGATTTTATGAATGGTGGCATTCACCGGGCCCAGTTCCACAACCTGCGCACCCATCCGCGCGATAAAGCGTCCGTCTGAGGTGCCGCCTGTGGTCAGTAACTGTGGCTTAATTTCATTATAGTGCGCGACAGCATTTACCACGGCATCAACCAGTTTGCCGCGTGAGGTCAGGAACGGCTGACCGGAAACATTCCACTCCAGCGTGTAACGCAACTGATGGCGATCCAGCAGGGCGGCTACGCGCTCTTTGATCATTTGATCGGTGAGTTCGGTGCTGAACCGGAAGTTGAACTGCACGAAAAATTCACCGGGGATCACGTTATTGCTGCCGGTGCCGGCCTGCACGTTGGCAATCTGCATGCTGGTGGGCGGGAAGAATTCGTTGCCCTGATCCCATTCGGTGGCCACCAGCTCATTCAGGGCTGGCATCGCGCGGTGCACCGGGTTATCGGCCAGATGCGGATAGGCGACGTGTCCCTGTACGCCGTGAATCGTCAGATTAGCGGTCATCGAACCGCGACGACCGTTTTTCACCACGTCGCCAACGATTTCGGTACTGGAAGGCTCGCCCACCAGGCAGTAATCCATGCGCTCGTTGCGCGCCATCAGACGTTCTACCACTTTGACCGTGCCGTTGACGGCGCTGGCTTCTTCATCGGAAGTGATCAGGAAAGCCAGACGCCCTTTGTGCTGCGGATTAGCGGCGACAAATCGTTCAGCGGCCACCACCATCGCCGCCAGCGAGCCTTTCATGTCGGCAGCACCACGGCCAAACAGCATGCCATCACGAATTGAGGGTTCAAACGGCGGACTGATCCAGCGGTTGGCATCACCCGGCGGCACCACATCGGTGTGACCGGCAAACGCCAGGGTTTCGCCCTGACCACGCGTGGCCCAGAAGTTCAGCGTATCGCCGATGTGCATCTGTTCGACCGTAAAGCCAATTGCTTCCAGACGCGCCACCAACAGCGCCTGACAACCGGCATCATCCGGACTCAGTGACGGGCGACGAATAAGCTGCTGAGCCAGCTCAATGACCGGACAGAACATGTTATGACTTCTCCTGGATAAACGCGTGATAAAGGGAATCTTTGAAACCGACCAGCAAGTCACCGTTAGGGGCAGACAATACCGGGCGTTTGATAATGGCAGGCTGGGCGAGCATCACTGCTTTCGCACTGGCCGCATCGGTGACGGCTACACGCTCCGCTTCCGGCAGGTTGCGCCAGGTGGTGCCGCGCGTATTCAGTAGCACTTCATAGCCAAGCTGATCGATAAACGATTGCAGCAGCGCGTCATCGATGCCCTCCACGCGATAATCGTGAAAACGATAGTCGGTGCCGGATTCTGCTAAATAGTTGCGTGCTTTTTTTATGGTGTCGCAATTTTTAATTCCGTACATCACCCACTGCGCTGTCATCGCCTGTTCCCATCCTGTGAAAAATAAAGCGCGAGTTTACCATAGCGCTTTCATGGCAGTGACCCTCACGGCTGCGGGCACAGCGATTTATTTGTTTTTTCATGATTATTTTGGCGTTATCAAAGTTACTTATTAGATCCAGTAAACGTTTTCATTAACGTCATAAATAGTCGCCAGCAGCATCATCAGGATGCTAAGAATTATCCTAATCTGGCAAAAGCGACTTTTGATAACATCAGTGATTTTTTCCAGTGGTGATAAAGAGTTGCTGAAATGTGCGTCAGTACGCAATTTCGGCAAAATGACGCTTTTGTGCGCTTTTACCGATGGTGACAACTGGTGGAAACGTATTCACCTGTAGAAAAAAACGGCGTAGAATCACCCCTACAATAAGAGAGGGTACGATGGTCGACACCGAAATGGGAAACTGGAAAGAATTCATCGAAGCGATGTTACGCACTAAGTAATACGCGAAGAGAAAAGCAGGGCATTCCCAACTTGCTGTAATTCTAACCACACAAAGCAATAAAGCCGCTATGTCTCCGTAGCGGCTTTTTTTATGACTCAGGTTTTAATCGTGCGGCTTGTCTTTCAATGGGAAGCGACGACGCACCAGCACAAAGAACAACGGCACAAAGAAGATAGCAAGCACGGTTGCGGATATCATGCCGCCCATGACGCCCGTTCCGACCGCATGCTGGCTGCCAGAACCCGCCCCGCTGCTGATCGCCATCGGCAGCACGCCGAAGATAAAGGCCAGCGATGTCATCAGAATCGGGCGCAGACGCTGACGTGAAGCCTCCAGCGTCGCTTCCATCAGCTCGCGTCCTTTACTGTTGATCTCATTAGCAAATTCCACGATCAGGATGGCGTTCTTCGCCGACAAACCAATCACGGTAAGCAAGCCAACCTGGAAGTAAACGTCATTCTCGAGTCCGCGCATCCAGGTTGCCACCAGCGCACCCACCACGCCGAGCGGCACCACCAGCATTACGGAGAATGGAATCGACCAGCTCTCATACAGCGCGGCCAGACACAGGAATACCACCAGTAGCGAAATCGCATACAGCGCAGGCGCCTGTGAACCGGAGAGACGTTCCTGATAAGAGGCTCCGGTCCACTGGAAGCCGACACCTAAGGGCAGTTGCCCCACCAGTTTCTCCATCACATCCATCGCGGTGCCGCTACTGACGCCATTGGCTGCCTCGCCAACAATCTCCAGTGAAGAGTAGCCGTTGTAACGTTCCAGACGCGGCGAACCGGTCTCCCAACGGCTGGTGGCGAAGGCAGAGAAGGGCACCATGGTGCCGCTGCTGTTGCGCACGTACCACTTATTGATATCACCCGGCAGCATGCGGAATTCCGCTGCGGCCTGCACATAGACCTTTTTTACACGTCCGCGATCGAGGAAGTCATTGACGTAAGTCGAACCCCATGCGGTGGTCAGCGTGTCATTGATGGTATCGAGTGAAACGCCCAGCGCCTGGGCTTTACGCTGATCGACATCAATCTGCAGCTGCGGGCTGTCATCCAGACCGTTGTGACGCACACGAGACAGGGCCGGATTGCTGTCGGCCAGCTCCAGCAATTTGTCTCGCATCGCCATCAACTGGGTATGACCGATGCCGCCGTGATCCTGCAGTTCCATATCGAAACCGGAGGAACTGCCCATGCCGGTGATGGCCGGTGGGCTGCTAGCGATCACGCGGCCTTCTTTGATCTTATGGAAGGCTTTGGTGGCACGCTCGATGATAGCGAACGAGGTACGATCGCTGCCAGGGCGCTCTTCCCAGTTTTTCAGGCGCACAAACAGGCGCGCCACGTTTTGGCCGTTACCACCAGGACCGGCGCCGATGGTTGAGAACACCGATAGCACGTTGTCTTTTTCGGCGGTCATGTAATAGTTTTCGACCTTCGCCACCACATTGGAGGTTTGCTCTAGCGTCGCGCCCGGCGGCAACTGCACCTGCGTCAGGAATACACCACGGTCTTCCAGCGGCAGGAACGAGGTCGGCAGGCGGATAAACAGAAACGCCATCACGCCGATGATGCCGAGATAGAGCACCAGCCAGCGCCCACTCTTCATCAAAATACGCGCGACACCGCGCTCATAGCGTTCCGCGCTGGCGTTGAAAGTACGGTTAAACCAGCCAAAGAAGCCGCGACGTCCATGATGATGGCCTTGTTCCAGGGGTTTAAGCAGCGTCGAGCACAGGGCTGGCGTCAGAATCATCGCCACCAGCACCGACAACACCATCGCTGACACGATGGTGATCGAGAACTGACGATAGATAGCGCCCACGGTGCCGCCGAAGAAGGCCATCGGTACGAATACCGCCGACAGCACCAGCGCAATGCCCACCAGCGCACCCTGGATCTGTCCCATCGATTTTCGTGTGGCGGCGCGCGGTGAAAGTCCTTCCTCACTCATGATGCGCTCAACGTTCTCCACCACCACGATGGCGTCATCCACCAGCAGGCCGATGGCGAGCACCATCGCGAACATGGTGAGCGTGTTGATACTGAACCCACAGGCATACAGCACCGTAAAGGTGCCGAGCAGCACCACCGGTACGGCAATAGTCGGAATCAGCGTGGCGCGGAAATTCTGCAGGAACAGATACATCACCAGGAATACCAGCAGAATCGCTTCCAGCAGTGTTTTCACTACATCGGTGATCGAGGCTTTTACGAACGGCGTGGTTTCATAAGCCACTTTGGCTTCCAGCCCGTGCGGGAAGTAACGCGATAGCTCTTCTACGCGCGCGCGCACCAGCTTATCGGTATTCATTTCGTTAGCGCCAGACGCCAGCTTAATGCCGAGACCTGACGCCGCCTGACCATTGTAGCGGCTGAGGAAGTCGTATTTTTCTGCCCCCATCGCCACGTCAGCCACATCGCCCAGCGTCACCACGGAACCGTCGCTGTTGGTTTTCAGGGTAATGGCTTTGAATTGCTCTGGCGTCTGCAACATGGACTGTGCATTGACGGTGGCATTCAGCGCTTGTTTATCCACAGACGGCAAGCCGCCAACCTGACCCACGGCCACCTGTGTATTCTGCGATTCAATCGCCTTCACCACGTCATCGGTAGTGAGTGCATAGGCAATCAGCTGGTTGGGATCGAGCCAGATGCGCATCGCATATTGTGAACCATAGGCATCAACCTGACCCACACCATCGATGCGGCTCAGCGGATCCTGAATGTTACTGGCGACATAATCTGAAATATCCTGTTTGTCCATACTTCCGTCGGTAGAGACAAACGCAATCATCAGGATATTGCTGTCACCGGTTTTATTCACCGTGACGCCCTGAGATTGAACGGCGGCGGGTAATTTACGCAGTGCGGTTTGCAGCTGGTTTTGCACCTGCTGACGGGCTTCATCAGGATTGGTGCCAGCGGTAAAGGTGAGGGTGATTTGCGCCTGACCCGTGTTACTGCTGTTGGAGGACATATACATCAGGTTATCGATGCCGGTCATGTTCTGTTCGATAACCTGGGTAACGGTGTTCTCCAGCGTTTCCGCAGAGGCACCGGGATAGTTGGCAGTAATACGCACGTTAGGCGGTGCGAGATCGGGATACTGCTCAATGGGCAGGGAGATGATCGCTAGTGTGCCGCAAAGACAAAGCAAAATAGCCAAAACCCAGGCAAAAATGGGGCGGTCGATAAAAAAATTCGACATGGAACCGACACTCCTCAGCTGCGTATTTTTTACTTTTATTATGTAAAACGTGAAGCGCAGTTGGCTTCACGTCGGCGGAGTGCAAGGTGCTATCCCGAAAACTCCTGCTGCTGCTTACTGTACGCGGCGCAAATTAGAGAATCGTGGATAAATTATGGAGAAAGTGTAAATGTGGTGCTGGTTTTCTGTGCGCTGCTACACATTGCGGCTCTCTAGCCACAGCACGGTGGCGGCGACGCGCGAACGGACATCCAGTTTACGCAGCAGATTGCGGATGTGCACTTTTACCGTTTCTTCGGAAATATGCAAGGTGGCGGCAATCTCTTTATTGGATAACCCGCGCGCCACTTCCTGCAACACATCCAGTTCACGCTCGGTGAGTTGTTTGAAAGGATTGGCGCTCGGCTGGCGCGTTGCCAGATATTCTGCCACCACTTCACTAAACACATTCTCACCCAATGCACCGCGCATGACCTGCGCCAGCAATAATTCCGGCTCGCTGTCTTTCAGCAAATAGCCATCAGCGCCGGCATCGACCATGGCGTAAATATCATTGCGCGCGTCGGAAACGGTCAGTACCAAAATGCGCGAAGCGATCCCTTCATGGCGCAGGGCTTTCAGGGTATCTAAACCCGACATGCCTTTCATGTTCAGATCGAGCAATATCACATCGGGCGACAGGCGACGTGCTTCAGCCAGCGCTTCAGTGCCGTTGTTGGCTTCGGCCACCACTTCCAGACGCGGTTCCAGTGCCAGCAGTTGGCGAATGCCACGACGCATCAGCGGATGATCGTCAACGATCATAATAGTCAGGGAAGAGGGGGCCATAAATTCTCCAGTCAAAGTCCATTCAACATAAGTGTATCGCGTTAAGCCAGCCGGTGTGCCGGGCGTGGTGGGAAACGCAGCGTAACGCGCGTTCCACGCGTCTGCGGGGTAATCAGTAAGCTGCCGGAAAGTCGGGCAGCGCGCTCCGCCATTATCGTCAGGCCGTAATGGCCTGGCGGTTCTTCCAGGCTGCGGATGCCGCAACCGTCATCTTCAATCGTCAGCAGATGGAATGCGTCTTCATCGCGCTGATAAAAAATATGGATTTGCTGCGCCTGCGCGTGGCGAATAGCGTTCAGCAGCGCTTCGCGCGCAATTTGCAGCACATGCACCTGCTGTTGAGCATCCAGCGTTTGCAGTCCCGGTTGGTAATCGAAGGCGATTGTGGCGTGAGACTGTTCCTGCAACGGAGCGATCATTGCCTGCATCGCCTGCACTAAATCCGCCTGTTCGATGGTCAGACGGAAGGTCGTCAGTAACTCGCGCAGTTGCTGATAGGCCTCGGCCAGGGCGCGATCAAACTCGGCAATAATCGATTGTGCCTGGGGCTGGGTGTGATCGACATTGCGGCGCAGCAGTGTGAGCTGGATGCGCAGGAAAGAGAGCGACTGCGCCAGCGAATCATGCAGTTCACGCGCGATGGTGGATCGCTCTTCTATTAATAGCATCTGCTGGTACTGTTTTTGCGTCTGCCAAATCCATAACGAACGCGCCAGCATGTTGGCCAGGCTTTGCATCAGTTCATCGGCAGGTGGCGCTCGCCGCGTTTGCCAGCACACTTCGCCGAGTGACTGATCTTCTTGTTGCAACGGCAAACGCTGCCATTCGAGATCGTCTTCCGCCACGCCCGTCTGAAAGTCAATGCCGTCGCTGGTGATGCTCAATACGGTCAACGCCTCACGACGTTGAACCAGCCGCAGCAATCCCTGGAACAACTCCGGATTAAGTGGGCTGCTGGTGAGGACTTGCGAGCATTCATAGAGTAATTTCAGCGTGCGGTTGGCTTGCGTCAGGTCTTCCGTTTTATTGCGCACCGCCAGCTCAAGCAGGCGATAGTGCGAGTGCAGCCGTTCGGCCATGGTGGTAAAGGCTTGAGCTAACACGCCGAGTTCTGTGGGTTGGGAAACCGATAACGGCGGAAAGCTGAAATTCGCCTGCTCAACGTATTGGCTGGCCGTGACCAGTGAATCCAGCGGGCGCACCACGTTGCGACGAATAAAGCGGATGGTCCATAGCGCCAGCGCCACAATCGCCAGGAAACCAAACAGGCTGCTGGCCGCCACGAGATGCATCTTCAGTTCAGCGTAATGCTGCAGCGCCAGCACAAAACGGTCGATCTCACTGACGTAACCAGCAACGCGTTGCTGGTAGATCTGCGCGCGTTCGGGTTGCAGCGTTTGCTGCAACTGCGGCCAGCTGTCGCGCAGATAGCGATAGCGGCTGGCCACTTCCTTCGGCACCCACGGGCGTTCCAGATGCCGCAAAGCCGGCGAGCTGAGAGTTTGCTGATAGATCTTAATATGCTGCACTAACAGCTGCGGATCACGCGTGGTATCCCAGGCGAGGCGATAAATTTGCATGCGCAGTGAACCGGCGACATTCACCGCTTCGGCATCACGCAAACTGCTGGAGAGCGTTAACAGCGCCAGGCCAGTGGTGAGCAGCGACAACAACACAATCGCGCTCAGGGCACGGGCTATGGTGCGGGTAACAGGACGTTTCACTATCACAATAAAACCCTTATAAGAGCGTGGGATTATAAGGCAGCGTCTGGCGGACAGCGAGCCGGAAATCGTCACATCAGGTTACTTTTAGCAGAGAAATCCACTTCTCTTTACCTTTCCCTGGATTGCATGTCGTTAGCTGGCGAATTATTGAACGGCTTTACGGCCTGCTGTGCCTGCTTTTCATTACTTCGCTGATAATTTGCTGCGTAATCACTTTTCTGAACGGAAGACAACAGGAGCAAATGATGAAGACACCGATTGCCATTCTGACTGCTGCACTGCTTGCCACCGCAAGTTTCACGGCCTTTGCCGCGCAACCTTTAAGTGCTGAGCAGGCGGAAAACCTGCAAAGCAGCGGTACCGTTTCTATCAGCGGTGTTCGCGGTTCCATCGATGATGCAACACGTCAGCTTTCGCAGAAAGCGGAAGATAGGGGCGCCAGCCATTACCGTGTCATTGGCGTACAAAACCCAGGCGACTCCAGCCTGTGGAGCGGTACCGCAGAGATTTATCGTTAATACCCCCCGCAATACCTCCCTGTAGCCACCCCTTTACCGGCCATTCACTGGCCGGTTTTTTTGTGCACCGCGACCGATTCTTACAATTCAACTTGTGCAACCAAACGGTATTTTTTGCTTCGTTCATGCAGAACGGGTAGGATTCATCGCCGTAAATTCCCGGCTCACCGCGCGACATCGTTCCGCCGTATCGGTAGCGGGTTTTACCCCATTTCGCACCGCCGCACGCAAACGATTGGTTAGGCGATGATTGATGGTCAGGACAAACAGGAAAGCTATGAATTCAACTAAAAAAACCGCAGCCGAACAACGCGCTGCGAAAAGACGCTGGCTCAATTCCCACGACAGCGGTTACCACAAAGCAATGGGTAACCGTCAGGTACAAATGATCGCCATTGGCGGTGCCATCGGTACCGGCCTGTTCCTTGGTGCAGGCGCGCGCTTGCAGATGGCTGGTCCTGCTCTGGCACTGGTTTATCTGGTGTGCGGTATCTTCTCCTTCTTTATCCTTCGTGCGTTGGGCGAACTGGTATTACACCGCCCATCAAGCGGCAGCTTTGTTTCTTATGCACGCGAATTCCTCGGGGAAAAAGCGTCATACGTGGCAGGCTGGATGTACTTCGTTAACTGGGCGATGACCGGTATCGTGGATATCACCGCGGTCGCGCTCTACATGCACTACTGGGGCGCGTTTGGTGATGTGCCGCAGTGGGTGTTTGCTCTCGGCGCACTGGCGATTGTCGGTACCATGAACATGATCGGCGTGAAGTGGTTCGCCGAAATGGAGTTCTGGTTCGCATTGGTGAAAGTGCTGGCGATCGTGGTGTTCCTGATTGTCGGTGTGGTGTTCCTCGGCAGCGGTAAACCGCTGGACGGCAATACCACCGGCTTCCATCTGATCACGGACAACGGCGGTTTCTTCCCGCACGGCTTGCTACCCGCGCTGGTGCTGGTGCAAGGGGTGGTATTTGCCTTCGCATCAATTGAGCTGGTGGGCACCGCGGCCGGGGAGTGTAAAGACCCGAAAACCATGCTGCCAAAAGCCATCAACAGCGTGATCTGGCGTATTGGTCTCTTCTACGTCGGTTCGGTGGTGCTGCTGGTACTGCTGCTGCCGTGGAACGCCTATCAGGCAGGGCAGAGTCCGTTTGTGACCTTCTTCTCCAAACTGGGCGTGCCTTACATTGGGAGCGTGATGAACATCGTGGTGCTGAGTGCGGCGTTGTCGAGCCTGAACTCAGGTTTGTACTCCACCGGTCGTATTCTGCGTTCCATGTCGATGGGCGGTTCTGCACCACAGTTCATGTCGAAGATGAGCAAACAGCAGGTGCCGTTCGCCGGTATCCTCGTTACCATCGCGGTGTACGTGGTCGGTGTGGTACTCAACTACTATGTGCCTTCTCAGGTGTTTGAGATCGTACTGAACGTGGCCTCACTGGGCATCATCTCTTCGTGGGGCTTTATCGTGGTGTGCCAGATGCGTCTGCGCAAAGCGATTAAAGAAGGTAAAGCGGAAGACGTCGGCTTCAAGCTGCCATGGGCACCGTTCACCTCATGGTTGACGCTGCTGTTCCTGGTGAGCGTGCTGGTGTTGATGGCGTTTGATTATCCAAACGGTACCTACACTATTGCGTCCATCCCGCTGATTGCCGTGGTACTGGTGCTGGGCTGGTTCGGCGTGCGCAAACGCGTGCATGCGGAAGCCATGAAAGAGCACGACCATCATCATGACGATCAGGATGATGCGTCAGCTAAGCTGGCGGAAGATAGCTCGCGTTAATCGCAGCGATTCTCATCAACGGGGGCCTTTTGGCCCCCGTTTTCATATCAATTGTCCTTCCCTTGATCCCACATCGGGATATACACCTTTTGGGTGATATAGCCCTGTAAAACCTCAGGGTATTTTACGCCTCATCTCAAGCTGGCTAAACGAGGTGAGCGCATGACGCACTCCATTCTCCCTGAAAGCAGTTGGCACGTATGCGGTCTGGTCATCCAGGCGCGATCCCACGCCATCCCGGCGGTAAAGCAGGCATTGCTGTTGCTTTCTGATTGCGAAATCGCCGCCGAAGACAGCGCACGCGGCACGCTGGCCGTGACCTTAGGTGCCGCTGACAGTCGCGCCTTGCTGAATAACATCGAAGCCACCCGCAATATCCCGCATGTATTGGCCGTTTCTCTGGTGTACCACCAGCAAGACGAAACGGAATATCGTCACAAGGAAGCATCATGAAAGTCAGTCGTCGAGAATTTATGAAGGCCAATGCGGCCGCAGCGGCGGCAGTGGCCGCAGGACTTATGATTCCCAGCGTCACCAAAGCCGTGACCGCACTGGGCGCCCCGATCCGCTGGGAAAAGGCGCCGTGTCGTTTTTGTGGCACTGGCTGTGGCGTGCTGGTGGGCACCCAGGAAGGACGCGTGGTGGCCTCACAGGGCGATCCGCAGGCGGAAGTGAACCGTGGGCTGAACTGTATCAAAGGCTATTTCCTGCCCAAGATCATGTACGGAAAAGACCGCCTGACGCAGCCGTTGCTGCGCATGACCGATGGCCACTACGACAAAGAAGGCGAGTTTACCCCGGTAAGCTGGGATCAGGCCTTCGACATCATGGAACAGAAGTTCAAAGCGGCGCTAAAAGCCAACGGGCCTGAATCCATCGGCATGTTCGGTTCCGGTCAATGGACGGTATGGGAAGGGTATGCCGCCTCTAAATTGATGAAAGCCGGTTTCCGCACCAATAACCTCGATCCTAATGCGCGTCACTGCATGGCCTCGGCCGTGGTGGGCTTTATGCGCACTTTCGGCATGGATGAGCCGATGGGCTGCTACGATGACATCGAAGTGGCCGATGCCTTTGTGCTGTGGGGCTCGAACATGGCCGAGATGCATCCGATTCTCTGGTCACGCCTGACCGCCCGTCGCCTGAGCGATGACAACGTTAAAGTCGCCGTGCTCTCTACCTACCGTCATCGCAGTTTTGAACTGGCCGACAACGGCATGGTGTTTACGCCGCAAAGTGATTTGGCGATTCTTAACTTCATCGCCAACTACATCATTCAGAACAACAAAGTCGATAAAGCCTTCCTGCAGAATCACGTCACGCTGCGTAAAGGCGTCACGGATATTGGTTATGGATTACGCCCGAGCGATCCGCGTCAGGCCTCGGCGAAAAACCCGGATAGCGGCGAATCCACGCCGATCAGCTTCGAGGAGTACGCCAAATTCGTTGCCGAATACACGGTAGAGAAAGCCAGTGAGATGAGTGGCGTAGAGCAGGATCAGCTGATTGCGCTGGCCGAACTCTATGCCGACCCGAACATCAACGTGGTCTCCTACTGGACCATGGGCTTCAATCAGCACACGCGCGGCGTGTGGGCCAATAACCTGTGCTACAACATCCATCTGCTGACCGGCAAAATCTCGCGCCCTGGCACCGGTCCCTTCTCGCTCACTGGTCAGCCTTCTGCCTGTGGCACGGCACGTGAAGTCGGCACCTTCTCACATCGCCTGCCCGCAGACATGGTGGTGAATAACGATAAGCACCGTGCGACGGCTGAAAAACTGTGGAAGCTACCGCAGGGCACCATTCCCGCCAAAATCGGCCTGCATGCGGTCGCACAGGATCGCGCGCTGAAAGACGGCAAGCTGAATGCGTACTGGGTGATGTGTAACAACAACATGCAGGCGGGTCCGAACCTGACCCAGGAGCGCATGCCGGGCTGGCGTGATGCACGCAACTTTATCGTGGTGTCCGATCCTTATCCCACCGTCAGTGCTTTGTGTGCGGACTTAATCCTGCCGACGGCGATGTGGGTGGAGAAAGAGGGCGCTTACGGCAACGCCGAGCGTCGTACCCAGTTCTGGCATCAACAGGTGAAAGCGCCGGGCGAAGCCAAATCGGATCTGTGGCAGATGGTGAATTTCGCTAAGCGTTTCCGCGTGGCAGAGGTCTGGCCGGAAGCGTTGATTGCCCAACAGCCGGCGCTGCGGGATAAAACTTTGTATGACGTGCTGTACGCCAACGGCCAGGTTAATCAATTCCCGTTGAGCGAAGTGGCCGACGATCGACTGAACGACGAGGCGCGCGATTTTGGCTTCTACATCCAAAAAGGCCTGTTTGAAGAGTACGCCAGCTTTGGTCGCGGACACGGTCACGATCTGGCGCCATTCGATGCCTATCATGAAGCGCGCGGATTGCGCTGGCCGGTGGTGAATGGCAAAGAGACACGCTGGCGCTATCGCGAGGGCTTTGACAGCTATGTCAAAGCGGGCGAGGGCGTACGTTTCTATGGCAAGCCAGATGGCAAAGCCACCATTTTTGCCCTGCCGTATGAGCCACCTGCTGAAGCGCCAGACGCCGAGTACGATCTGTGGTTCTGCACTGGCCGCGTGCTGGAACACTGGCACACCGGCACCATGACGCGTCGCGTGCCGGAACTGCATCGCGCCGTGCCGCAGGCGCTGCTGTATATCCATCCGCTGGATGCCAAAGATCGCGGTTTCCGCCGTGGCGAGAAGGTCCGCGTGGTGTCACGTCGGGGGGAAACCGTGGCGACTGTCGAAACGCGCGGACGTAACCAACCGCCAAAAGGGCTGGTGTTTATGCCGTTCTTTGATGCTGGCGTGCTGGCTAACAACGTCACGCTGGATGCCACCGATCCGCTATCGAAGCAGACCGATTACAAAAAATGCGCCGTTAAGCTGGTCAAAATTTAAGGCAGGATGCAATGAAACCCTTATTTACTCTTATCACCGTTGCCGCTCTGACGCTGGGCGGCGTGGTTTACGCGGGTCATGGCGTGGATCTCACGCAATCCCCGGAAGTCACGGCCACGCAGCAGGGCACGATCCATCAGCCAAAAGAGCAGAGCCGCAAACCGCTGAACTACGTGAATCAGCCGCCGGTGATCCCGCACAGCGTCGATGGCTATCAGGTGACGAAAAACGTCAACCGCTGCCTGCAGTGCCATGGCACACAAAGTTACCTGACCACCGGCGCACCGCGCGTGAGCCCAACACACTTTACCGATCGCGATGGCCTGGTGAGCAGCACGGTATCGCCACGTCGCTACTTTTGCTTGCAGTGCCACGTCCCGCAGACCGATGCCAAACCAGTGGTGGAGAACACCTTTAAACCGGCCAATGGCTTTGGGCAGTGAGGTTATTAATGAAAGAAAGATTATTACGCATCTGGCGCTGGTGGCGACGCCCCAGCCGCTTAGCACTGGGCACGCTGCTGATTTTGGGTTTTGCCGGTGGGATTATTTTCTGGGGCGGTTTTAATACCGCAATGGAGATGACCAACCGCGAGCAGTTCTGCATTGGCTGCCATGAGATGCGCAACAACGTGTATCAGGAGTACATGCAGACGGTGCATTACAACAACCGCAGCGGCGTGCGTGCTACTTGTCCGGATTGCCATGTGCCGCACGAATGGGGCCCGAAAATGCTGCGCAAATTGCAAGCCAGCAAAGAGGTGTACGCGAAGGTGTTCGGCCTGATTGATACGCCGCAAAAGTTTGAAGAGACACGTATCGAGCTGGCTCAGAACGAGTGGCGCAGGATGAAGAACAATAACTCGCAGGAGTGCCGAAACTGCCACAACTTCGAGTATATGGATTTCACCGCGCAGAAGACGGTGGCAGCAAAAATGCACAGCAAAGCGGTGGAGGATGGGCAAACCTGTATTGATTGCCACAAAGGGATTGCGCATCACCTGCCGGATATGAGCGAGCAGAAGAACGGTTTTTGACGCTCCAGTCAGCCCGGTGGTCAGGAACAAACCGGGCACCTGGGTAACAGGTTAACCGGACACACAGGTCATTGTCATTGATGCGGATTCGGTCAGCGACTCTGCATTAAATGGCAGAGTCGCCATGGAGGGAGACCCGTCTGTGAATGCCGGGTCTCCACAATACCCTGTATCCGGTTCGCCAATGCAATTCAGATAGTTTTCCCCGCCGCTAGCGCCTATTATCTCAGGCTCCCTCATTAAGCGGTGGAGCGGCCATGTCGTTAAAGATCAACATCATTAAAGATAAGTTACTGTCAGATAATTACTTTATCCTGCGTAACTTCACCTACGAACTGACCCGTAGCAACGGCGAAGTCATTCGCCACAAACGCGAAGTCTATGATCGCGGCAACGGCGCCACCATCCTGCTTTATAACCGCGATAAAAACACCGTGCTGCTGATTCGTCAGTTCCGCATTGCGACTTACGTTAACGGTAATGCCAGCGGTGAATTGATTGAGACCTGCGCGGGTCTGCTGGATAACGACACGCCGGAAGTTTGCATCCGCAAAGAAGCGATCGAAGAGACCGGTTATGAGGTCGGTAAGGTCGAGAAGCTGTTTGAAGCTTATATGTCTCCGGGCGGCGTGACGGAAATCGTCCATTTTTTCGCAGCAGAATACAGCGATGCGATGCGCGCCAATGCCGGTGGTGGCGTGGAAGATGAAGAGATTACCGTGCTGGAGTTGCCTTTCCCGCAAGCGCTGGCGATGGTGAAAGACGGCCGCATCCTCGATGGTAAAGCGATTATGCTGCTGCAATATGCGCAAATTGCGGGTTGGCTGCGAGCTTAAACTTTCAAAATCTAATTAAGCCACGAGTCAATAAATGGTGGCGAATTGCCTGTGGCATCAAACAGTTTTGCTCTTTTTAACAACGCGCAATCAAGTTTATGAGCAGGCAGGGGCCGCCTCAAGGCGGCTCCAGACTGCGTTATCACGATTGGTTCAACTAACATCACCGATACGCTGTTAGCTCAAATCAAGCCATCACTTCCAACGGCTCCGGCACGCACTCCGGATGTGCCTGCATACGCGCCAGTGCTTCAGCGTAAGACGGCATAGAGTTGGCCGCACCAGAACGCTCGACACACAGCGAAGCAAACGCCGAGGCAAACAATGCCGCCTGTGGCAGTTCATCACCAGAGGCTAAACGTGCTGCCAGCGCACCGTTAAACGCATCGCCCGCGCCGGTGGTATCCAGCGGTTGCGCCGGGAACAGCGGAATGCGCAGCGGCTGCTGTTCCGCATTGGACAGCAGTGCACCCGCCATCCCCAATGTGATAATCACCTGACGCGCGCCTTTACGGTGCAGCACTTTCGCCGCTTTCTGTGCGCTGGCAAAATCCGTGACCTTCACCCCGGTAATCTGCATCGCTTCGGTGCTATTGGGCGTCAATAAATCCACCTTTGCCAGCAGCGCATCACTCACTTTCTGCCACGGCGCTGGGTTTAAAATCACAAAGGTGCCCCCCGCACGCGCATTATCGATCATGCGCTGAATGGCATTCAGGTTGTTCTCCAACTGCACCAGCAAAATATCGGCCGCCGCCACGGTAGGCTGACAGCGCGACACTTCGGCCGCCGTCACGGTGGTGTTCGCGCCCGGAAACACCGAAATCATGTTTTCTGCATCATCCCCGGCCACATAGATTAATGCGTTGCCGGTGGGCTTCTCTTTGCAGGTAAACAGCGTGATCGCATCGAAACCGGTCTTTTCCAGGTGACGACGGGCAAAGGTGCCAAAATCATCGTTACCCACTTTACCGATGTAGTGCACGCGCGCCCCAGCGCGCAGCGCCGCTGTGGCCTGGTTGGCTCCTTTGCCACCCGGCCCCATCATGCTGTTGTGCGCAGTCAGTGATTCACCGGGCATTGGAAAACGGTTCATCACCGCGACGACGTCGAGGTTAAACGAGCCAAACACACACACTTTTCCTTTCATCATGCACTCCTGAACAGGCGTTCGGCGGCTAAACAGGCACCGCGACAGCCGGTGTGATCGGTGGATTGACTAAACACGATCTTCAAATTGTCACGTGTGGCCGGTGGACGCAGATGCTGCTGAATCTGACTGCGTAACTGCGCCAGCGGGAAGTCCGCCATCGCCAGCACTCCGCCACCCAGAATCAGGTATTCGGGATCGAGGATGTTCATTTCGGTGGCAATCAGCTGCGCCAGACGATAAACAAAGGCCTGCAACTCCGGATGGTCGCCATGTTGCGTAAACAGCGCCGACATATCGGTATTCGGCACGTGAGCCTTAGCCCAGTGACTCAACCAATTGCCCGAAGTCACCGTCTCCGCACAACCCCGGTTGCCGCACGGGCAGGGCAGATCGTTACCGGCGATCGGCACATGGCCCAATTCACCCGCGCCGCCGTGCTGGCCGTGATAGAAGCGGCCATTAATCCACAAGCTGTTGCCCATGCCGGTACCGGGATACAAACCTACCGCGATATCCGGCAACTGCTCCAGCTGCATTAAATCCCACATCATCAGATGGTTAACATCTTTATCCATCGCCACCGGCACGCCAAGACGTTCGGTGAGGATCGCCGCCACCGGCTGATGATCCAGCGCCTGAATAAACGGCAGCGAAATCACCTGCTGACGATCGCGACTCAGTATGCCGGGCAATCCCAGCATCACGCCGCTCACCGGTTGCTGCTCCAGTGTTTCACTGATTAACTGCCCGAGTGCCGTCAATGCGTCGGGCTGCTGCGCCCAGCTGGCCGTCGGCACCTTGCGGAAGCTGGACCAGATGCGTCCCTCTTCCATCAGCTGCAGACGTGTGCCGGTGCCGCCAATGTCGATACCCAGCCAGCGTGGAATCATGCGGATACCTTCGCCAGGCCCTGAGCTTCATCAATGCTGTCACGCATCATGTCCCAGGCCGTTGCCAGATCGTCATGGATGTTAAACAGGCCCGAGGTACCGACGATCAGCACTTCTGCACCCGCACCGACCAGCGTATTGTAAGTGCGCGTGTTGCAGGAACCATCGATCTCAATCAGATATTTGTGGCCATGCTGCTGCTTCAGGGCTTTCAACTCCTGCACTTTGGCTACCATTTCCGGGATGAATGGCTGTCCGGCATAGCCAGGATCCACGGTCATCACGGTGATTTTGTCCAGCAGATGAATATAGTGATGGATAAACGACACCGGTGTGGCCGGGTTCAACACCACGCCGACTTTCTTGCCAAAGCTGCGAATCAGGTTGATCACGCGGAACGCATCGCGGTTGATGGTTTCTGCGTGTGGGCAGATGTAGTCGGCACCCGCTTTGGCAATCACTTCAATGAAGTCGGTCGGGTGTTCCACCATCAAATGCACATCCAGCGCCACTTTGGTGTGTGGGCGAATCTGCTCAATAAAGAACGGCGACAGCGTGATGTTCTTAACGTAGTGACCGTCCATGATATCGATATGGAGGAAGTCTGCGCGGGAGTCCAGCACTTCCAGCTGGTGCTTGATCTCCATCAGATTCATACACATCAACGACGGGGAGACTTGAATACGCATTAGACTTCCTTTTTTTCGGTCAGAGGATTAAGGGCCGCAGCGAGCTTGCTCAGCTTGACGGCACGATGTTCATTAAAACGGGCTTTAAATTGTTTGAAGGCCAACACCACAATCAGCACTGCGCCCCACATCGCCAGGCTTACGTGCTGGCTGATGTTCATCAGATTGAAACCGGTTGAGAGCACTTGCAGGGCAATCAGCGCCAGTACCACACCCGTGACGCGGCCGAAGCCACCGTTCGGGTCGGTGCCGCCGAGAATAATCGCCAGTACGGTCAGCAGCAGATACGCATCGCCGTAACCCATACGCGCCGAGTTAAAGCGCGCCATCATAATCAATCCGGCTAACACGCACAGCAGGCTGGAGATGACGTACACCAGCACCACCATGCGATGCGTGTTGATGCCGCTGAACCAGGTCGCGTTGATGTTGCTGCCGCCCATGTAGATACATTTACCGGCGCGGGTTTTGCCGAGGAACAGCGCCAGAAGCGCGGCCGCAATCAGAAATACCCACAGCGGCAGCGGCATACCCAACAGCGTGTTGGAACCCAGCGCTTGCACCACCGATGGCATACCGCTGACAGCCGCACCTTTGGTCAGCCAGATACCGATGCCGTTCAGCGTCATCATGGTCGCCAGCGTCACCAGAATGGGGTGGGCACCAATTCGCGTCACCATCACGCCAGTGATCACACCGATAAAAGCGGCAATCAGCATCGCGCCGACGATAGCGATAAACAGCCACAGCAGTTGCTGACCGGTGCCGGCATCAGCGGGCAGGGCGCTCATTAGTGTCCAGGCGATAAACAGTGCGGTCAGGTTGGCGGTGGCGATAATCGCCAGGTTCAGGCCGCCGCTGAGGATGGCGATAAACATCGCCAGCGTCAGCAAGCCAAGTTCCGGCAACTGAAACGCCATACTCATAAAGGTCGAGTCGGTCATAAAGCGGCCCGGCAGCATGAAGGTGAAGACCGCCAGAGCCAGCGCAATCAACAGCATCAGGCCGATATTGGTGCCGTCCGGACGCAGAGCAGAGAGTGATTTCATGTGAATGCTCCTGTCAGACGAAACTGACGTCAGTTTCTTTACGTTTTTTGTAGTGAGTGACGGCAATCGCCACCATGATCACGCCACCTACCACGATGTTCATGAAGTAGTTGGAAACGCCAATCAGGTTGAGGCCGTTCTTCAGGATGGCGATCAAGAACACGCCCATTAGTGTGCCGCTCACTGTGCCTTTACCGCCCATCAGGCTGGCCCCGCCGAGTACCGTGGCCGCCAGCACATCCAGCTCGCCGCCCACCAGCGCATTCGGCACCACTTCACCCATGCGATAGACCTGCACCAGCCCGCCAATCGCCGCCATCGCACCGAGCCAACCGTAAGCGAAGACATGAATCAGGCCGACGCGGATCCCGATACGACGTGCTGATTCCGCATCGCCGCCCACCGCATACAGCTGGCGGCCGAGATTGGTTTTGTTGAGCAGCAGCGCGGTCAGTCCGGCAATCACCAGCATGGTGATCAGCGGCAGGCCAATCTGGAAGCTGTTGCCTTGCCAGGTGAAGGGCAGCACGCTGCGCAGCGTGATCCACCAGTCCGGCAATGAATAGAGACTTTTGCCGCCGGTCACCCACATCAACAGGCCAAACAGCAGCGACTGCATACTGATGGTGATGATGATCGACACCACGCGCAGCGAGGTAATCAGCAGAGCGTTAATCACGCCAAAGGCGGTGCCACAGGCAATCGCCAGTAAGATGCTCAGTGCCGCGTTATCAAACTGGAACTGTACAAACAGCGAAGCAATCAGGTATTGCACCACCGACGCCACGGCGGCGAAGGAGATATCGATCCCGCCGGTCACCAGCACCACAAACAGGCCGAGGGCAAAAATACCGGTCACGGCGTAGCTTTCGGCCAGATCCAGCAGGTTCTGGACCGAGAGGAACTGATCGCTGGCTACCGAGAAGAACAGGATGAAAGCCAGCAGTACCCACGCCAGCCAGCCTTGACTGGAGTGCGGGCGTAAACGAGAAAAATCAGGCATTGATCACCTCCGCCAGCTGTTCTTGCTCAACGGTATCGGGTTGGTATTCGGCATGAACGGTGCCATCACGGAAGTGCAGAATGCGGTCGCAGTTGTACCAAACCTCTGGCACTTCATCGGAAATCAGAATGATCGACAGACCTTCTCTCGCCAGCTCGTGGATCAACTGATAGATGCTGGCTTTAGCACCGACATCCACGCCCACGGTCGGCGAGTCCAGAATCAAAATGCGCGGCTGAGTCAGTACCCACTTTGCCAGCACGATCTTTTGCTGGTTACCGCCGGAGAGGGTGGAGATCGCCAGATTGGGATCGGCCACGCGCACACCGAGCTGTTGAATCCATTGCAGGATCAGCTTGTTTTTGCGGTACTCGTCGATGATGTGAAAACGGTTTTGCAGCTTGTCGAGGATCGGCAGCACCATGTTGTCGGCCACCGATTGTTGCTGCACCAGACCGAGAGTTAAGCGGTCTTCAGAGACATAACCGATGCCGGCTTTGATGGCATCTTCATGTCCGCGGAAACGTACTGGCTTACTGTCGAGCCAGATTTTGCCGCTGTCAGGTTTGGTCATGCCAAACAGTGACAGCGCCAGTTCGGTACGACCCGAACCGAGCAGGCCACACAGACCCAGCACTTCGCCCTGGTACAGTTTGAAATTGACGTCGTGATATTGACCGGCACGCGTCAGATTCTCAACTTCGAGAATGGCGCGGTCGGCATTACGCGTTGGGGCTTTCAGTTGATAATCGAGTTTCAGACCGGTCATCAGTTCGGTGAGATGATGCGGCGTCATCTCTTTGGCGGGCCAGCAGCCCATTTTGCGTCCGTCGCGGATCACCGTGACGCGATCCGAAATCTCCAGCACCTCGTCCAGACGGTGGCTGACGAACACCACGCAGATGTTTTTGTCTTTCAGATAGCGCACGGTGCGCAGCAGCTGGTTCACTTCGGTGCGGGTCAGAGAAGCCGTCGGTTCGTCCATGATCACCAGACGCGCATCGGCGACCAGTGCACGGCAAATCGCGACCTGCTGACGTGCGGCAATCGACAGCGCCGAGACTTTTTCATCCAGATCGAGATCGAACTTTAGCTCTTCAATAATACGCGCTGCCGTTTCACGCAGTTTGGCTTTGCGGTGCCAGCCGAGCAGGCCGTTGAGGTTGTGCTCAAAAGCGATGTTCTCGGCTACGCTCAAATTCGGGAACAGCGACAGATCCTGATAAATCACCTGGATACCGAAATCACGCGCCTGACGGGTGGTCAGACGCGGGAAGGTCGGGCCATCACCCAGGGTGATGCGGCTGCCGCTGTCCGGGGCGTGCACCCCGGAAATCACTTTGATCAAGGTGCTCTTGCCACAGCCGTTGGTGCCAGCCAGGCAGTGCACTTCGCCCGCCAGTAAGCTCAGCGAGATATCGCTCAGTGCGCGGTTGCCACCAAAAGTTTTCGACAGGTTGTCGAGCGCGATTAACGTCTGTGGGATCACCTCTTTCATCATTACAGCCCCATTTTCACCAGTTTTGGCAGGTTTTCTTTATCCAGACTTTCGGTGTTGTTGCCGAGGATGGTGTGGGTCGCCTCGTCAACTTTCACTTTGCCCAGACCGTCGATGGTCATCCCATCGGTGATGGGTTCTTTCTTCTGCATCATGTCGGCGATACGCACGAACACTTCGCCAGCGGTTTGCGGGTTCCAGATGTAGCCGCCTTTGATTGCGCCACGCTGCACCAGAGAAGCCCCCTGGCCAGGGCTGAAGGCGCCAATCACGCACACCTGATCAATCTTGTTGCGGTTCATCACCGCACGACCGGCACCGATTGGGCCCTGTGAGCCGAACGCCATAATGCCTTTCAGATCCGGGTACTTGGACATCAGTTCGTTAGTGGTGCGGATGGAGTCATCCAGCGATTCACCCACGCCGAACTTGTCAGTCACCATCTGCATTTTTGGATAGTGCTCTTTCTGGTAGTTCAGCGCGGCATCGGTCCACTGTTGGTGCAATGGCACAGTCAGGCTGCCAACGTACATGGCGTATTTGCCTTCTTCATGCATGCATTTCGCCAGTGCTTTCATATGGTTGATGCCATGTGTCGGGGCATCTACCAGTTCGAAGTCCCAGTTGGCGCCTTTCTGATCCGGTGATTCGTGGGTGATAACTTGAATGCCAGCTTCACGCGCACGTTTCAGCACCGGCTCCAGCACTTTCGGGTCATTCGGTACCACACCGATGATATCGACTTTCTGCGCAATCAAATCTTCAATCGCACGCACCTGCAGCGCAGGGTCGGCGGCGGTAGGGCCCACCATCCATGCATCAATGCCGCGTTTTGCCGCTTCACTCTTGATGCCCGCTTCCATGGCGTTAAACCACGGAATACCGCCAATTTTCACCACGATGCCCATGCGTAATTTGTCAGCAGCGTGCGCGCCGGTGGCGGCAAACAGGGCAAGCAGAGAACAGGCGATAAGATGTTTTTTCATAAAGACTCCGGATTAATTTTTTATTAGCTGCATTGAATTGTTGCGCTGTGAGCAATCAATAATATTGACGCCGTTCCAGGCTAATTCTTGTTCCAGCTCTTTGTCTTTTAATTGGTCAGTGATGAGAAAGTCCACATCGCGATAATGACAAATACGCGCGAATGAGGGCCGCAGGAATTTACTGGCGTCCAGCAGCAGATGTTTTCTTTCTGCTGCCAGTAGCATCTGTTGTTTTAAATGTGCGTTGTTTTCGTTACCTTCACGTAAATAACCGTCATTGCCTAAACTGCTACAGGAAAAAAAGATTTTATTAATCTGAAATTCCCGTAAAGGCTGCTCAGCGACAACGCCGTGGAAATCTTCATAACGGTCAGAATATTCTCCCCCCAGACAGATGGTGCGGATACTTCCCCGCGCCGCAAGGGTTTGCACAATTCTGATAGAGTTGGTTAACACCGTTAATTCAATATCTGGTAGCTGTCGCGCTAAATACCAGCAAGTGGTGCTACTGTCGAGTAATATACAATCGCCGGGGCTGATGAAATCGAGTGCACGTTTGGCTATCGCCATCTTTGCATCTACATGTTCATTCATGCGCTGGCGGAAAGATAATTCATACTCGTTAACACCCCTCGTATTCCCCTGAATGTTAGCGGCTTGTCGTTTTGCTGGTACCGCACCGCCGTGGCTGCGTTGTAATAGCCCACGTTTCTCCAGTTGAGTTAAATCACGGCGAATGGTTTCTTGCGAAACCTGACACAACGTGACTAATTCAGCGACAATAACCCGACCATTTAAATTTAGTTCGTCAATAATTCGCTGCTGTCTTTCAATCGGCAACATGACTTCCCTCCGATGGCTATAAAGTACTGGATACCGCAGCGGGAAAATGTGGACTGCGCACGAGTCCGCAGTGGTCAAAATGCCCGGCGACGTTAGAGTGATATGGATCAAATTTTTATGTAAATGAGATATCTATTTTTCATGTAATAGAGATTTTATTCACATAAATACGCGTGTTAGCGCTAAATCGAGGGATCGGTAGCAAACAATTATTACCGTATGAAAACACCTTATCATGACCGAATGTGACCGTTTGTGTGTATTTGACCGAATTGTGATGTGCGCTAAATTGTTTTTAGTCATACCCTCTTTGACGGCATGACGTCGAGCGGACGGAGGTATTACCCAGACACACGCTTTCAGACAAACATGACGCCATAGTCCGACGAATCCGATTGAGCGGAAATCAGTCGAAACGGATGATGGAATTCTTGTTTCTCCAGCCTCAGATCGCCCTCAGGCGACGGCTTTTTCAGCAGTGAGTACCGCTTTTAGGGCCAGGTCACAGTTTCGGCCTGCTGATGACCTTTCCGTTACGCTATGATTTCTTTTCAAGGAATTTGGGGACCTTTTTTTTGATGTCTTATTGGATGAAGTCGCTGCTTTTATTGCCCTTTGTGTTTGTCGCGTGCGTTCAGGCTGAGCCACTGCAAAAGTCATTTTCTGACTGGCAGCTCACCTGTAACAACGCGGCTTTTTGCGTGGCACGCAGCTTTCCGGGAGACAACGGATTAGTGATGACCCTCTCACGCAGCGCTGGCGTTAACGATCGCCCGCTGCTGCGTATTGATTACGGCAGCGCGTACAGTGGAGAGCTGCCCGGCGGATCGTTAAAGGATAATTTGCTGCTGGATCAGCGTCGCCTGACGCCGGACCTCAAACACTGGAGCGTAGAGCCACATCATCTTGCAACCAGTAATGCCATTGCCATCGACGAATTTCTGGCGCAAACGCTGGATGCCCATACTCTGCAACTGACCTATCAGGCTAAAGCCACTATCCCACTCAGCGGCATGAAAGCGGCGCTATTGTTGATGGATGACGTTCAGGGGCGGGTAAATGGTGCCAGTGCCTGGGTGAAGCGGGGCGATCGCGCGCCATCGGACGTTCCCTCTGCGCCGCAGGTACCGCAACTGCCCGCTCCCTTACCGCAGCCAGCGCCGTTAACTCAGGAAGAAACCAGCGGTCTAATTGATTACGGTACCTGGCGGGTTAACACCGACAACTGTTCACTCGATCCGCTCAGGCGAGAAGTGAGTGTGGCGCCGCTCACCGACACCAAAGCGCTGCTTTTAATCAGTTGTGAAGCCGGTGCCTATAACGTGATTGATTTGGCCTTTGAGGTGACGCGTAGCCAGCCTTACGTGGCGCGCGGGCTGACGTTGACCTTGCCATTCACGCCTCCAGGACGCAGTGACAATCAGATGGAGTTGGTGAATGCTGAATTTGATGCCAGCAGCGGTTTGCTATACACCTTCAGTAAAGGCCGCGGTCTGGGAGATTGTGGTGTCGCCACGCGTTGGCAGTACGACGGAAATGACTTTGTGCTGGCAGAGTATGCTGAAGAGAAAACCTGTGACGCATGGCATAGCAGTGATCATTGGCCCACGCTGTGGGTCAGCCAAACTCAGAATGCCGTTCAGTCGGATTAATGGTGCGCTGGCTGCTGAGTGCGCATCAATGCGCCCTCTATCCATGCAGGGCCGCCATTGATGGCGGCCGCAACCTCTCATGATTTAACGGATGGCGTTAACCGTCATCGGCGAACCATTTTGATTGCCCACCAACTCCGCCAGCAGGTTATTCACGCCATCGCTCATCGGAGTGAAGCGTGACAGCGGTGAACGCGTCACCACCACAAATACCCCGACGTTATTCTGTGGCACCATCGCCATGTAAGTAATAAAGCCGCCGCCGCCGCCGGTTTTTTCGATAATCCCTGGACGTCCCTCTTTTGGCCCCATATACACCCAGCCCATGCCTAAGGCATCGGCACGGCCAGGCACATCCATACCTTCCACTTTGGTCAGCTGATCACGGCGATAGATCAGCGTTTGCAGACGATCAACCTGCGGCGTGCGGTGATTGACCGCCGAGTTGAGGAATTGCTGCATCCAGCGGCCCATATCATCCGGCGTTGAATACACGCCGCCGCTGCCAATCGCTGCCAGCGTGTTATTGCACGGACTGGCCCCTTTCTCAGGGATCATCAGGCGCTGGCACTGATCGGGGGATGGCGTAAAGGTGGTGTCTTTCATTCCCAGCGGACGCGTCACCAGCTGTTGCAGCAGGGCGGGATAAGGTGTGCCTGCCGCTTTAGCCAGCGCATCACTCAGCAGATCAAAGCCGAGATTGGAGTAGGAGGCCTGTGTTCCTGGCGTGGCTTTCAGTTGTGCACCCTGCAGCCACTGCCAGCGATCGGTTTTGGTTGGCCAGACAAACACCGGACGATGCGGTTTGCCGCCCGGCTGTTCACGCGGCAGGCTACCGGTATGGGTGGCGAGGTTAATCAGACGAATCGGCTGACCGTTGTAATTCGGGACGCGTGCGCCAGCCGGAGCATACTTGCTTAACGGGTCATCAAGGCGAATCTGCCCACGTTCCGCCATTTTGACCATCACTTCGCTGGTCATCAATTTACTGAGCGAGGCGATGCGAATCACGGAATCGAGCTGAGGGCGCACGTTATTGCCAGGGCTGGTATCGCCAAAGCTAGCAAATACGCGCTGATTGCCATCAATCGCCACCAGCGCCATGCCGGTTGCGCCGCTGCCATAGAAGATATGCTCGGCATAACGATCAACGATCTGTGAGGCCAGCAGCGGATCGGCTACCGTCTGCGCCATGCTTTTTAATGGAAGCACTGAAACCATTAAGGCCAGTAAAAAAGGAGTACGTTTTTTCAACGGGAAAGCGTCCGCAACAGGATTCGGAGGAAAGCTTATAGTAATCAGTTTGTGCGAGGCGTGAAGAGGGAAGGCAGGATTTTTTTCTGTATCAGGCTGTGATCAAAAAACGGCCCTCACGCCAAAAGACGCAGGGCCGAATCGATTAGTGCGGCTTGAGTAATGCTTCGGTATGGCTCACGATATTCTCCACCGTAAAGCCAAATTCCGGGAACAGCTTGCCTGCCGGCGCAGACTCACCGAAAGTGGTCATACCGACAATCGCGCCATCCAGACCGACATACTTGAACCAGTAATCGGCAATACCCGCTTCTACCGCAACGCGCGCTTTGACGCCGGAAGGCAACACCGATTCGCGGTAGGCGGCATCCTGCTTGTCAAACACGTCGGTGCAGGGCAGGGACACCACGCGCACCTTGTGACCGCTGGCCCCGAGTTTATCGGCTGCGCCCAGTGCGATTTCAACCTCAGATCCGGTGGCGATGATGATCGCTTCTGGTGTGCCCGCGCAATCCTGTAACACATAGCCGCCTTTGGCGATATCGGCCACCTGTGCTTTGCTGCGCTCTGGCTGCAGCAGATTTTGACGCGACAGAATCAGCGCGGTCGGGCCATGGTGGCGCTCAACGGCGGCTTTCCATGCCACGGCAGTTTCTACCTGATCGCACGGACGCCAGACGCTCATATTCGGCGTCACGCGCAGGCTGGCAAGCTGTTCCACTGGCTGGTGGGTTGGGCCATCTTCGCCCAGACCAATCGAGTCATGGGTGTATACCAGCACCTGACGCGCTTTCATCAGCGCGGCCATGCGCACCGCATTACGCGCGTATTCAACAAACATCAGGAAGGTGGCGGTGTACGGAATGAAGCCGCCGTGATGCGCCAGGCCATTACCAATCGCCGTCATACCAAATTCGCGCACGCCGTAATGTATATAGTTTCCGGCGATATCTTCTTTGATCGATTTCGAACCAGACCAGATAGTGAGGTTACTCGGCGCAAGGTCAGCTGAGCCACCCAACAACTCTGGCAGCAGCTTGCCGTACACTTCCAGTGTGTTTTGCGACGCTTTACGGCTGGCAATTTTTTGCGGATTAGCCTGTAGCTCTTCCACAAACGCCTGAGTCGCCTCACGCCATTGCGCGGGCATACCGCCATCCAGACGACGGCTGAACTCGGCGGCAAGGTCCGGATGTGCAGACTTATAGGCTGCAAACTTCTCATCCCAGGCTTTCTCGCGCTGACTGCCCGCTTCTTTGGCATCCCACTGTTGATAAATCTCTTTCGGGATTTCAAACGGTGGATAGTGCCAGCCGAGTTTTTGACGGGTTAAGGCCACTTCCTGCTCGCCCAGCGCCGAGCCGTGTGACTCTTCTTTACCGGCTTTATTCGGCGACCCAAAACCAATAACCGTGCGGCAGATAATCAGCGAAGGCTTGTCGGTGACACTCTGCGCTTCTTTGATGGCGGCGGCGATAGCTTCCGGATCGTGCCCATCAATGCCTTCCGCACTGCCGACGACATGCCAGTTGTAGGCTTCGAAGCGTTTGTGCGTGTCATCGGTGAACCAGCCTTCGGTTTCACCATCAATCGAGATGCCGTTATGATCGTAGAAACCAATCAGTTTGCCGAGGCCGAGGGTGCCGGCCAGTGAGCTGACTTCATGTGAAATGCCTTCCATCAAACAGCCATCGCCCATAAACACATAGGTGTAGTGATCGACGATATCGTGGCCGGGACGGTTAAACTGCGCCGCCAGGGTGCGCTCGGCAATGGCCATGCCCACCGCATTGGCCAAACCCTGTCCCAACGGACCGGTGGTGGTTTCCACGCCTGGCGTATAGCCAATTTCCGGATGGCCAGGCGTTTTGGAATGCAGCTGGCGGAA
This sequence comes from Pantoea sp. SM3, assembly GCF_000963995.1. Classification (NCBI taxonomy): domain Bacteria; kingdom Pseudomonadati; phylum Pseudomonadota; class Gammaproteobacteria; order Enterobacterales; family Erwiniaceae; genus Pantoea; species Pantoea sp. SM3. The sequence goes on along the minus strand of NZ_JZRD01000014.1, from coordinate 16,336 downwards.
GTTTTTCAGCTCTTCCATCGGCAGGTCGTAACCGGTGAGGTGCAGCAGGCTGTAAAGCAGCATCGAACCGTGGCCATTGGAGAGAATAAAGCGGTCGCGGTCAGCCCACGCCGGATTGTTGGGATTGTGTTTGAGAACGTCGCGCCAAAGGACTTCGGCGATATCAGCCATTCCCATCGGCATACCGGGGTGACCGGAATTTGCTTTCTGTACCGCATCCATACTCAAAGCACGAATCGCGTTAGCCAACTCTCTGCGTGAAGACATAGGGTACTCCCTTGTGATTGGGCAATAGCGGACGGGCAGACGCCCGTCCGGCGTGAGAAGTGTGGTGATTTACAGGCGTGATGCCAGCACATCTTCCAGCTTCTGCTGGTCAATGGCGAATTGACGGATGCCGTCAGACAGTTTTTCCACTGCCATCGGATCCTGGTTATGTTCCCAGCGGAACTCGGCTTCAGAGAGCGGAGCAGGCTGATGGAAGCCTTCGGTTGAAGGCTCTAACTTACGTTCCAGCGGTGCATCGCTGTTTGCCAACTCTTCCAGCAGGTTAGGGGAGATGGTCAGGCGGTCGCAGCCAGCCAGCGCCTGAATCTGCTCAACCTTACGGAAGCTGGCTCCCATGATCACGGTGCTGTAACGATGTTTTTTGTAGTAGTCGTAGATACGACGCACGGATTTCACGCCCGGATCTTCATCCACCACATACGGGTCCAGCGGTTTACGTGAGTTGTACCAGTCATAAATGCGGCCGACAAACGGGGAGATCAGGAACACGCCTGCTTCGGCACAGGCACGCGCCTGCGCAAAAGAGAACAACAGCGTCAGGTTACATTGGATGCCGTTTTTCTCCAGTTCTTCAGCGGCTTTGATCCCTTCCCAGGTTGAGGCCAGTTTGATCAGGATGCGTGAACGATCAATGCCGTTCTCTTCGTACATCCGCACCAGTTTTTCAGCTTTAGTGACACACATGCCACGATCGAAGGAGAGGCGCGCATCCACTTCGGTCGAAACACGGCCCGGTACGCTTTTCAGAATTTCCATACCGAGGTTGATCGCCACTTTATCGCTGGCGTTAATGATTTGCGTCTCTTTGCTGCCGCCCTGTTTTTTCGCATAGTCGATAGCGTCATCAATCAGATGTTTATAAGCATCGAGACCGGCAGCTTTCAGGATCAACGAAGGGTTAGTGGTCGCGTCTTCCGGGTGGTAATGGCGAATAGATTCGATGTCGCCGCTGTCCGCCACCACGGTGGTGAACTGTTTCAATGCATCTAGCTGGTTCATCGCTTAACTCCTTGATTAGCAATAATGTGGGCAAACGAGTCGTGCCCTTTCCTGTTGAGTCGTGGCTCAACACAGTGCTACAGACGTTGCACGAAGAAAATGCGTTTTCTCTGATTGTGGCGCTGAAGGGCATCTGTCACGGAAGGGGGTGCCTGATCGGTTCAGCTACGTGTTTTGCCATCATTAAGGATAGCAGGCTGCGCCAAAGCCGCAGGCGAAGCCGTGGCAATCTGTGCCCTCGTTCTTTGAGCGCCTTCACCCTCTTTTGTGCCGCAGATTCCTATACTGGTGGTTTTTCAGCCGTGTCAAAGGATGCCAAATGGACGATCAACTCAAGCAAAGTGCGCTCGATTTCCACCAATATCCCACTCCCGGAAAAATTCAGGTTTCCCCCACCAAACCACTGGCGACGCAGCGTGATTTAGCGCTGGCCTATTCGCCGGGTGTGGCGGCACCCTGCCTTGAGATTGCTGCCGATCCGTTGGCGGCGCACAAATACACCGCACGCGGCAATCTGGTGGCGGTGATTTCGAACGGAACGGCAGTGCTCGGTCTCGGCAATATCGGTGCGCTGGCCGGTAAACCGGTGATGGAAGGCAAAGGGGTATTGTTCAAGAAATTCGCCGGCATTGATGTGTTCGATATCGAAGTGGACGAGCTGGACCCGGATAAGTTGATTGAGGTGATTGCCGCGCTGGAGCCGACCTTTGGCGGCATCAACCTCGAAGATATCAAAGCGCCAGAGTGCTTTTACATTGAGCAGGAATTGCGCGAGCGCATGAAGATTCCGGTGTTTCACGACGATCAGCACGGGACGGCGATCATCTGTACTGCGGCGGTGCTCAATGGTTTGAGCATCGTGAAAAAGGCCATCTCAGATGTGCGGCTAGTGGTGTCTGGGGCGGGCGCATCAGCAATTGCCTGCCTGAATTTGCTGGTGGCGCTCGGCATGCAGAAGCACAACATTGTGGTGTGCGATTCCAAAGGGGTGATTTACCGCGATCGTGAACTCAATATGACGCCGACCAAAGCCGAGTACGCCATAGAAGATAAAGGCGCGCGTACGCTGGATGAAGTGATTGCCGGTGCGGACATCTTCCTCGGCTGCTCGGGTCCGAAAGCGATGACGCCAGAGATGGTGAAGAAAATGGCGCAGAACCCGCTGATTCTGGCGCTCGCCAATCCTGAACCAGAGATCATGCCGCCGCTGGCGAAAGAGGTTCGACCGGATGCGATTATCTGCACCGGACGCTCGGATTTCCCGAATCAGGTGAACAACGTGCTGTGTTTCCCGTTTATTTTCCGCGGGGCGTTGGACGTTGGCGCGACGGCCATTAACGAAGAGATGAAACTGGCGGCGGTGCATGCGATTGCGGCCTTAGCGCAGGCCGAGCAGAGCGATGTGGTGGCCTCCGCCTATGATGATCAGGATCTGAGTTTTGGACCGGAATATCTGATCCCGAAACCGTTCGATCCGCGTTTGATTGTGCAGATCGCGCCTGCTGTGGCGAAAGCGGCGATGGAGTCCGGCGTGGCGACCCGGCCCATCGCTGACTTTGATGCCTATCGCGAGCAGCTCACCGAATTTGTATATAAAACCAACCTGTTTATGAAGCCGATTTTCTCGCAGGCACGCAAAGATCCGAAGCGCGTGGTGATGGCGGAAGGAGAGGAGGTGCGCGTGTTGCATGCGACGCAAGAGCTGGTGTCGCTGGGGCTGGCGAAGCCGATTCTGATTGGTCGTCCAAACGTGATTGCGATGCGTATTCAGAAGCAAGGGTTGAAGATTGAAGCGGGCAAGGATTTTGAGATCGTCAACAATGAGTCCGACCCGCGCTTTAAAGAGTATTGGAACGAGTATTATCAGATCATGAAACGGCGCGGGGTCACTCCGGAAACGGCCCAGCGGGCAGTGATCGGCAATCCGACCTTGATCGGTGCGATCATGGTGCATCGTGGCGAAGCCGACGCGTTAATTTGTGGCACCATTGGCGATTACCGCGAGCATTACGATGTGGTGGAGAAGGTGTTTGGTTTCCGCGACGACGTGAAAGTCGCTGGGGCAATGAACGCGTTACTGCTGCCGAGCGGTAACACTTTTATTGCAGATACCTATGTGAATGAAGATCCCAGTGCGGAACAGTTGGCGGATATCACGCTGCTGGCGGCCGAAACGGTGCGTCGCTTTGGTATTGAACCGCGCGTGGCGCTGCTGTCGCACTCCAGCTTTGGCACGTCTAATGCGCCGGGGGCACGTAAAATGCGCGAGGCGTTGACGCTGATTCAAAGCCGTGCGCCGGAACTGGAGATCGACGGTGAGATGCACGGTGATGCGGCGTTGGTGGAGAGTATCCGGCGTGAACTGATGCCCGACAGCCCGCTGAAAGGCACCGCGAATCTGCTGATTATGCCGAATGTGGAGGCGGCACGTATCAGTTATAACCTGCTGCGCGTGTCGTGTTCGGAAGGGGTGACGGTCGGGCCGGTATTGATGGGGATTAGCAAGCCGGTGCACGTGCTGACGCGGATTGCATCGGTGAGGCGCATTGTGAATATGGTGGCATTAGCGGTGGTGGAGGCGCAAACCGAGCCGTTGTGATGTGATGACGTGGCTAAGGGCTAAGGGCTAAGGGCTAAGGGCTAAGGGCTAAGGGCTAAGGGCTAAGGGCTAAGGGCTAAGGGCTAAAAGTTAGGAGGGGGTTGGTGTGGGCCTTAGCCCCACTGCTACTGCCGGGCAGTCCTCGCGCCGCTAACGCGGTGCCCTCGGCTTCCACGTTGTGCCTACGGATCGTTCGGGGATCGACCATCCCTGGTCGGCCCCGAACTGATTCACGCATCCCTGCGTGAACCTTCTGGCCCAACGTAAAAGCCTCAGCGCTGCGGATAGCCCTTGCAGCAGCAGAGGGGCTAAGGCCATCAACATTTGTGCTTTCCTGCAAAAGAACTATTCACCCAATCCCAGCCAATCCTTCACCGGCAAGAAATCACTGTAAAGCGCTGCTTCCGGCGTGCCGGCTTCGGTTTGGTAATCATATTCCCAGCGCACCAGTGGCGGCATCGACATCAAAATCGATTCGGTGCGGCCGCCGGTTTGCAGGCCGAACAGCGTGCCGCGATCCCACACCAGATTGAATTCGACATAACGCCCGCGGCGATAGAGCTGGAACTGGCGCTCGCGCTCGCCCCACGGCAGCGCTTTGCGCTTGGCGACGATCGGTAAATAGGCATCCAGATATCCTTTGCCCACCGCCTGCATAAAATCGAAGCAGTGATCAAAGTCTGGCGTATTCAGGTCATCGTAAAACAGCCCGCCAATGCCACGCTGCTCGTTACGATGTTTGAGGTGGAAATAGTCATCACACCATTTTTTGTAGCGTGGATAGACGTCTTCGCCAAACGGCTGGCACAGATCAAACGCGGTTTGATGCCAGTGCAGCGCATCTTCCTCAAAACCATAATACGGAGTGAGATCGAAACCGCCGCCGAACCACCACACCGAATCGGCACCCGGCTTCTCAGCAATGAAGAAACGCACGTTGGCGTGACTGGTTGGGATGTACGGATTTTCCGGGTGCACAACGAGTGACACGCCCATGGCTTCAAAGCTGCGGCCGGCCAGTTCGGGGCGGTGCGCAGTGGCGGAGGCGGGCATCTGATCACCGTGTACGTGAGAGAAGTTCACGCCTGCCTGCTCAAACACCGCGCCGTTGCGCAGTACGCGACTGCGTCCGCCACCGCCACCGGGGCGCTGCCAGTCATCTTCGGCGAAGGTCGCTGTGCCATCGGCTGCTGCCAGCTGGGCGCAAATTTCATCCTGCAGCGTCAGTAAAAACGCTTTGACGCGGGAAATATCGGGATTGCTCATGAGTCACTCGTTCCGGAAATTTGCCGCGATTCTATCACAGGAAAAAGCTACGCCTGGTGCCGATCGTACTCGTTAAAGTAATTGACGATACCGTCGGCAATCGCGCTGGCGATCTTCTGGCGGAAGGCGGTGGTGCCCAGCAACTGCTCTTCTCGCGGATTGGTAATGAATGATGTTTCGACCAGCACAGAAGGAATCGAGGGCGACTTCAACACGGCAAACGCGGCCTGTTCGGTATGCTGACTGTGCAGATGATGCACCGGGCGAATCTGATCCAATACGTGTTTGCCCAGCGTCAGGCTATTGCGGATGGTATCGGTCTGGACCAGATCGAACAGAATCTGATTCAGATAATTATCTTTCTCCTGCACTTCCGCGCCACCGACTTTATCGGCATCGTTTTCGCGCTGCGACATGTAGCGCGCCATGGCGCTACTGGCACCGCGGTTCGACAGCGCGAAAACTGACGCGCCATTGGCATCCGGGCTGGTGTAACCATCGGCATGAATCGACATAAAAAGATTGGCGCCGTGCTGATGCGCGATTTCGACGCGTTGATAGAGCGGAATAAAGTGATCGCTTTCTCGCGTCAGTCGCACTTCCACTTTAGGGTGATTTTGCAGCAGCGTGCGCACGGTATTGGCAATTGCCAGAACGATATGTTTCTCTTCCGAGCCCTCTTCGCCAACCGCGCCCGAATCAATGCCGCCGTGACCGGGATCGATCATCACGATGCGTTTACCGTTAGTCGCCGGTTTAGGCGGGGTGTGACCTTTGCTGACGCGCAAATCGGCGCTCTCTTCTTTTGCCATCACCGCACGGGGTGACAGCACCGCCAGCGCCAGGCCAGAAAGAATCAGCTGGCGGCGATTGGTAAGGCGCTTCAGCAGTGAAATTTTATTCATAATTGTGTCCCTGACAGGAAATCCTGCCCAGTGTTATATCGTAACAATTGCCCTTCGGCGACTTCACAACCATTTCAGCGCATTACTTTGTATTACACGGTACTAACAGCAATTTAGCCGTTTTTTTCCGCCGTTGCGCGGCGTGAGGGTTGCGCCTGGCAAAGAATGCGTGATAATCAGCGAATTGTGCCTAACAGCAGGGTAACGCCGATGGAAATCCGCTCATTCCGCCAGGAAGATTTTGAAGAAGTGATCACGCTCTGGGAGCGTTGCGATCTGTTACGTCCGTGGAACGATCCGGAACTGGATATCGAACGTAAAATGAACCACGATCCCGAACTGTTTCTGGTGGCGGAAGTGGGCGGCGAAGTGGTCGGCACGGTGATGGGCGGTTACGATGGCCATCGCGGATCGGTCTACTATCTGGCGGTGCATCCCGATTATCAAGGGCGCGGCTTTGCGAATGCCTTAATGAATCGCCTGGAGAAGAAGTTAATCGCGCGGGGCTGTCCGAAAATCAATCTGATGGTGCGTGAAGAAAATGACCAGGTGCTCGCCTTCTACGAAAAGCTCGATTACGAGCTTGTGGACTCGGTGTTACTGGGTAAACGTTTAATCGAAGACCGCGAGTATTAAGCCGCCGATGATGGGGCTGAAATATTTGCCAGACGAATACGATGCAAAAGGGCAGCTACGGCTGCCGTTTCTTTTCTGGCTGATTCTGTTATTGCAGGCGCGCACCTGGCTGTTACTGGTGATGGCGGGCGCGTCCCGTCAACAGGGTAACGATCTGCTGGCGCTGTTCTATCCCGACCGTCAGAGCTTTTGGATTGGATTGGCGCTGGGCATTCCGGCGGCAGCGGGTTTGCTGCTGACCGGCTATCGCCAACGCTGGCCGCGCCTGTGGCAGAGTTGGCGGCAGGTGCTGAGTGTGTCGTTATTGATCAGTCTGTTGTCGCAAGGCTATGGGCTGATACAGGGCGCTTTTCCGGACGCTCCGTGGCCGCTACTTTTAACGCTGTTTGATCTGCTGGCGTTGATTTGGCTGCAAACCCATCAGCGCTTGCGCGACTGTTTTCTGCCGGAACATCTGCATCTCGAATAAACTTTTTGCCGATTTGCGACTCCAACAGGCACGCCAATCGGCACAGAAGATCAAGGAGTATTCATGAAAGTTGTTCGTCCCGCACTGCTGGTCAGCGCCATGATTCTGGCAGGATGCGCCAGTTCAGGTTCCTCTTCCGCCTCTAGCGCGAGCGAAAGCCATTGGTATAATCCGCTGAGCTATCACTGGTCGGCACTGAATCCAATGAACTGGTTTGGCGGTTCGTTAACCGTGAGCGAGCAGGGTGTGGCTGGACTCAGCAGCACCACGGCGATGTCGGAAGCGGCGATTGGTAAAGCGCTGAACAACGATTACCAACTGCGTCAGGGGATGCGCACGCAAAATGGTCAGGTGGTGGATTTCTGGCAGGCATTGGATGACGGCAAACTGAAGCTGGTGATCAATGGTCAAAGCAGCGTAGAGCGCATTGAAGTCTTGGACACGGCAGCCAAAAGCGCTGATGGCAGCAAAATCGGCGATCTGTTTAGCGACAAATTCAGTAAAGCCTTCGATAACTGCAAACTGGTCTCGGGATTAGATGCGCGCGATGTGGAATGCCGTGCGCCGGGTAGCCAGCACATCTCCTATATCTACAGCGGAGAAGGGCACGGCCCTGAGGGTTTGATGCCCGCTGACGATACCTTAAAAAGCTGGAAAATCAGCAAGATCGTTTGGCAGCGCTAAGCGAAAAAAAGTTGCGTTAACGCACAGCCTCAGTGTGGCTTTCCGGTATGATACAGGCGAAAAAAACGTCTTAACTCATCATGCCGGAGAGCAGTGCAATGTCTCAATTTCAGAGCGGGATCCTGCTGGAACACCGCCGTTTCGCCATTTGGCTTGAAGCCCGCGTCACGGGTGACCTCAATGCGCTGCGTCAGGGCAGCAAATCATTTCTGCAGCAACTCGAAGCGCTACAACAGAAATTTGCCGATGCCGGATTGGGCGCGGTGATCGCCTTTGGTGATGCGTTGTGGCGCGACCTGCAAGGTGCCTCTTCCGCGTCGGAATTGAAAGCTTTCGCGCCACTGGGTAAAGGTATTGCGCCTGCGACCCAGCGTGATTTGCTCATCCATATCCAGTCGTTACGTCATGACGTGAACTTCTCGCTGGCGCAGGCCGCACTCGCCGCCTTTGCTGATGCGGTCGTGATTGAAGAAGAGACGCACGGCTTCCGTTGGGTTGAAGATCGCGATCTGTCGGGCTTTGTCGATGGCACCGAAAACCCGCAGGGCGAAGCACGTCAGCAGGTGGCGATTATCGCCGAGGGGCCGGATGCGGGCGGCAGTTACGTGTTCACTCAACGCTGGGAACACAATCTCAAACTGTGGAACCGCATGGCGGTAGAGAAACAGGAAGCGATTATGGGTCGCACCAAGGTGGATAACGAGGAGTTACCCGGCGACCAACGTCCCGTGACCTCACATCTGAGCCGCGTTGATCTGAAAGAAGAGGGCAAAGGGCTGAAAATCCTGCGCCAGAGCTTGCCGTACGGCACCGCCAGTGGCACGCACGGGCTGTACTTCATCTCCTATTGCAACCGCCTCTATAACATTGAGCAGCAATTGCTGAGCATGTTCGGTGAGCGCGATGGCAAGATGGATGCGATGCTGCGTTTCACCAAACCGGTCACCGGCAGCTACTTCTTCGCGCCTTCACTGGACGCATTACAAGCGCTGTAACAGGCGGGTGAGCGGCCCTCTGCGCCGCTCACGGTTAATCCCGCTCTTCGCATAAACTCTCCCGCCGTCTTATGCCTTTTTAGACTTTGAAATCCCCAAACGATATATAAAACCGTTACTGGTTTGCCCTGAGTTATAAATACACTGACAGCATCTAATGGCATTGGCGATTTCGCCGACTAGCAGGGTGCAGCATGACACTTCCGATTGCGAAAAAATGGATGAGCGGAATCGCCTTGTCACTGGCGTTAGCCGGTGCAGCGCAGGCAACAGAGTTGTTGAACAGCTCTTATGATGTCTCGCGCGAGCTGTTTGTTGCCCTGAATGCGCCATTTGAACAACAGTGGAATGCAGCACATCCCAATGACAAGCTGACGATTAAACAATCGCATGCCGGGTCATCAAAACAGGCGCTGGCTATTCTGCAAGGGCTGCGCGCGGATGTGGTGACCTACAATCAGGTCACTGACGTGCAGGTGCTGCATGACAAAGTCAACCTGATCCCGGCTGACTGGCAAACCCGTCTGCCGAACAACAGCTCACCGTTCTACTCCACCATGGCGTTTCTGGTGCGCAAAGGGAATCCTAAGCAAATCCACGATTGGTCGGATTTGGCGCGCGATAACGTGAAGCTGGTGTTCCCGAACCCGAAAACCTCCGGTAATGGTCGCTATACCTATCTGGCGGCCTGGGGCGCTGCCGATCAGGCGGATGGTAAAGACAAAGCCAAAACCGAAGCCTTTATGACGAAATTCCTGAAAAACGTCGAAGTGTTTGATACCGGCGGCCGTGGCGCGACGACCACCTTCGCCGAACGCGGTTTAGGGGATGTGCTGATCAGCTTCGAATCGGAAGTGAACAACATCCGCAATCAATACGGCAAAGATGACTACGAAGTCATTGTGCCTAAGACTAATATTCTGGCGGAGTTTCCGGTGGCGTGGGTCGACAAAAACGTCGAGCACAACGGCACTGCAGACGCGGCAAAAGCCTACCTGAATTTCCTCTATTCCCCTGAGGCGCAGAAAATCATTACCGGTTTCTATTATCGCGTGAACAATCCACAGCTGATGGCGGAACAGAAAGACCGCTTCCCGCAGACCGCGCTGTTTAATGTGCAGGATGCCTTTGGCGGCTGGGATAACGTGATGAAAACCCATTTTGCCAGCGGCGGTGAGCTGGATAAATTACTGGCAGCGGGGCGCGGTTGATGTTTGCCTTAGCGCAAAAGCGCGTGCTGCCGGGGTTCGGTCTCAGCCTTGGCACCAGCCTGCTATTTACCTGCCTGATCCTGCTGTTGCCAATCAGCGCGCTGCTGATGCAGTTGTCCAACATGACGCTGGCGCAATATTGGGATGTGGTCACCAATCCACAGCTGATTGCGGCTTATAAAGTCACGCTGTTGTCGGCGGGTGTGGCGTCCATTTTCAATGCGTTCTTTGGCATGTTAATGGCCTGGATTCTGACCCGTTACCGTTTCCCTGGCCGCGCATTGCTGGATGGCCTGATGGATCTGCCGTTTGCACTGCCTACTGCTGTCGCCGGCCTGACGCTGGCGGGGTTGTTCTCGGTGAGTGGTTGGTATGGTCAATGGTTGGCCCATTTCGACATCAAAGTCTCTTACACCTGGCTGGGCATTGCAGTGGCGATGGCCTTTACCAGCATCCCGTTTGTGGTGCGCACGGTGCAGCCGGTACTGGAAGAGTTAGGCCCGGAATATGAAGAAGCGGCTGAAACGCTGGGTGCGACACCGTGGCAAAGTTTCCGCCGTGTGGTGCTGCCAGAGGTGGCGCCCGCGCTGTTAGCGGGCACGGCGTTATCCTTCACGCGCAGCCTGGGTGAGTTTGGTGCGGTTATCTTTATCGCAGGTAACATCGCGTGGAAAACCGAAGTCACCTCGCTGATGATTTTTGTTCGCCTGCAAGAGTTTGATTACCCGGCGGCCAGTGCTATCGCCTCGGTCATCATGGCCGCTTCGCTGCTGTTGCTGTTCGCGATTAACACACTGCAGAGCCGCTTTGGCCGCCGCTTAGGAGGCCACTAATGGCGGAGATTTCACAGATTAATCACGCGGAGCGTCAGCCGGTGAACTGGGGGAAATGGGTGTTGATTGGCGTGGGTGTGCTGATCTCCTTCCTGTTGCTGGTGGTCCCGATGATCAGCATCTTCTGGGAAGCGCTGAGTCAGGGGATAATCGCCTCGCTCTCTAATTTGAAAGATGGCGACATGCTGCATGCCATTTGGCTGACCATCCTGGTGGCATTGATTACCGTGCCGGTTAACCTGGTGTTTGGCACTTTACTGGCATGGTTGGTGACGCGCTTTACGTTTCCGGGTCGCCAACTGCTGCTGACACTGTTTGATATTCCCTTCGCCGTGTCGCCTGTGGTGGCAGGTTTAATGTATCTGCTGTTCTGGGGCGTTAACGGTCCGGCAGGCGGTTGGCTGGATGCGCATAACATCCAGATTATGTTTGCCTGGCCGGGCATGGTATTAGCGACCATTTTTGTCACCTGTCCGTTTGTGGTTCGCGAACTGGTACCGGTGATGTTGAGCCAAGGCAGCAATGAAGATGAAGCCGCAGTGCTGTTAGGCGCTTCCGGCTGGCAGATGTTCCGTCGTGTGACACTGCCGAACATTCGTTGGGCGCTGCTTTATGGTGTGGTACTGACTAACGCCCGTGCGATTGGTGAATTTGGTGCGGTCTCGGTGGTATCGGGATCGATTCGCGGCGAGACCTATACTTTGCCGCTTCAGGTTGAATTACTGCATCAGGATTACAACACCGTTGGCGCTTTTACCGCTGCCGCGCTGCTAACCCTGATGGCAATTGTGACGCTGTTTCTGAAAAGCGTGGTGCAGTGGCGATTAGAGCATCAGCAGAAGCGCCAACAGGAGGAAAATCATGAGCATTGAGATTAAACACATTAACAAAGCGTTCGGCCATACGCCGGTGCTAAACGATATCTCTCTGGATATTCCTACCGGCAAAATGGTGGCGCTGCTGGGGCCGTCAGGCTCGGGTAAAACCACGCTGCTGCGCATCATCGCGGGTCTTGAGCATCAGAATAGCGGGCAGATTCATTTCCACGGTAAAGATGTCAGCCGCATTCACGCGCGCGATCGCCAGGTCGGCTTCGTGTTCCAGCATTATGCGCTGTTCCGCCATATGACCGTGTTCGATAACATCGCCTTTGGTTTAACCGTGTTGCCGCGCCGTGAGCGCCCATCCGCAGTTGAAATTAAACAGCGTGTGACGCGCCTGCTGGAGATGGTGCAGCTGGCGCATCTCGCCAATCGTTTCCCGGCTCAGCTTTCGGGTGGACAGAAGCAGCGCGTGGCATTGGCGCGTGCGCTGGCAGTGGAACCGCAGATCTTGCTGCTGGATGAACCTTTCGGCGCGCTGGATGCGCAGGTGCGCAAAGAGCTGCGTCGCTGGCTGCGTCAGTTGCACGAAGAGTTGAAATTCACCAGCGTGTTTGTGACGCATGACCAGGAAGAGGCGATGGAAGTCGCTGACAGCGTGGTGGTGATGAGCCAGGGTAATATCGAACAGGTCGGCACGCCTGACGAAGTCTGGCAGGAACCGGCTACCCGCTTTGTGCTGGAGTTCCTCGGCGAAGTGAATCGCTTTGACGGTGAAGTGCACGGTTCGCAATTCCATGTGGGTGCACATCGCTGGCCATTGGGTTACACGCCCGCACATCAGGGTGAGGTCGAGTTGTTCCTGCGTCCGTGGGAAGTGGATATCTCGCGTCAGAGCAGCCTGGAAACGCCGCTCCCGGTGCAGGTGCTGGAGATCAGCCCGCGCGGTCACTTCTGGCAATTAGTGGTGCAGCCAAGCGGCTGGCAGGGCGATGTCTTCTCGGTAGTCTATGACGGCGACCACACTGCACCGATCCGTGGCGAACGTCTGTTTGTTGGCCTGCAACAGGCACGACTTTACCATGGCACTGCGCCGTTGCGTCCGGTTGCCTTTGCCGAAAGCGCCTGATATTTTTGACACTCCTTCGGGCGGGACTTTCCCGCCCGATTTATTTGCCTCTCTTCTGTCTGGAATCAAACCGTGACCACACTGGAAAATACCATCGGTAATACGCCGTTGATCAGGCTGCAACGCCTGACGCCCGATAACGGCAGTGAAATCTGGTTAAAGCTGGAAGGCAATAATCCGGCCGGTTCGGTAAAAGATCGTGCTGCCTGGTCGATGATTCATCAGGCGGAACAGCGCGGTGACATTCAACCCGGCGATACTCTGATTGAAGCCACCAGTGGGAATACTGGCATCGCCCTGGCGATGATCGCGGCGATGAAAGGCTATCAATTACGCCTGCTGATGCCCGATAACATGAGCCAGGAGCGGCAGGACGCGATGCGTGCCTACGGCGCGGAATTGATCCTGGTGACGCGCGAACAGGGCATGGAAGGCGCCCGCGATTTAGCGCAAGAGATGGCCGATCGCGGTGAGGGCAGGGTGTTGGATCAGTTCAATAATCCCGACAATCCACTCGGCCACTATCTCACCACCGGCCCGGAAATCTGGCAGCAGACGCAGGGCCGCATGACCCATTTTGTCTCCAGTATGGGCACGACGGGGACCATCACCGGCGTAGGACGCTATCTGAAAGAGTTTGCCCCCGCCGTGAAAGTGATTGGTTTACAGCCGCAGGAGGGCAGCAGCATTCCGGGCATTCGTCGCTGGCCTGAAGCTTATCTGCCGGGGATTTTCCGTCCTGAGTTAGTGGATGAGGTCATCGATATGGCACAGCTGGAAGCCGAAAAAACCATGCGTGCGCTAGCGCAACGTGAAGGGATTTTCTGCGGCGTGAGTTCCGGTGGTGCTGTGGCAGGCGCGCTGCGCATCGCCACTGCCCATCCCGGCAGCGTCGTGGTGGCGATAGTGTGCGATCGCGGTGACCGTTATCTCTCAACCGGCGTGTTCCACTGATCTCCTCTTCCCCGCATTTTATCTGGCCTGCTTGCGCTGTTGTGGTGCGACCGGGCCATTTTTGTCTATAGTCTCCCTGATAATCCTCTGGTGTTGGCACTGTAAGGATCGAGTAAAATCGGCTGCGCTCATTGCCAACTCAGGCCAAAATAGCGGCAATTTTGTACGAGAGATAAAGATGAAAATTCTGCTTGTTGATGACGATGTAGAACTTGGCACCATGCTGAGCCAGTACCTGATTGCGGAAGGTTTTGAAACGCAATTGGTTTTAACCGGAAGCGCCGGGATTGAAGGGGCGCTGTCGGGCAACTATACCGCGATGATTCTCGACATAATGCTGCCGGATATGAGCGGTATTGATGTACTGCGGCAGGTGCGTCAGAACAGCCGCTTACCGGTGATCATGTTGACGGCGAAAGGCGACAATATCGATCGCGTGATTGGCCTGGAAATGGGTGCGGACGACTATGTGCCAAAGCCGTGCTATCCGCGTGAGCTGGTGGCGCGTCTGCGTGCTGTACTGCGTCGTTTTGAAGATCAGGCACCGGTGCAGGACAAAAAAGAAGTACTGCGTTGGGGCGAGTTGAGCCTGAATCCGGCCACGCGCATCACCGAATGGCAGGGCAAAGCCTTTGATCTGACGGCATCGGAGTTCAACCTGCTGGATCTGCTGCTGCGTGCGCCCGATCGCGTGGTGTCGAAGGACGAATTGTCAGAAAAAGGGCTGGGTCGCCCGCGTGAAGCTTACGATCGCAGCGTGGATGTGCATATCAGCAACATTCGTCAGAAGCTGGCCGCATTGACCGCCGACAGCATCAACATTGAAACTGTGCGCAGTATTGGTTATCGCATTCGATGAAACACAGCTACCGTGGCCGCATGTTCTGGAAGATATTGCTGGGCTTCTGGATCGTTTTTGTCATCATTAGCCAGATGTTGTGGCTGGGGTTTACGCTCTCCGGCAGTCATCATGAACCGCCAGAGCTGATGGCGATTCGGCGTATTGTGAATTTGCAGATGGCCTCTGCGGTGTCGGTGTTGGAACGTGGTGGTCCCAGTTCATTGGATGACATGATGGCTGACTGGGAGCCCAACGATCGTCAGTTCTTCTCCGTGATTCAACATTCCAGGCCTATGTCTACCCCCAATAATGCGCCGCCCGAGAGCATCAATGAGCCGTTCCATGGGCCTTTCCCCGATATCATTGTGCGCTGGGTTAAAGGGCAGGACGGTAAAGAGTACGAGCTGCGTTATGACGTGAAGGGGCTGCGAGAAGATAGCTCAATGGGCGGCGGTGGGCCGCGTCGGATTCTGAATATCCCGGAGCCGATGTTTACCTTTGCCGGCGCGCTCGGTCTGCTGTTCAGTCTATTGCTAGCCTGGAACCTGACGCGTCCGATGCGGCAGCTGCGTGAAGGTTTTGCGCGAGTCTCCAGTGGTGATTTGTCAGTGCGGCTCTATCCTGTAATGCGCAAGCGCCACGATGAGCTTTCGATTGTGGCGCAGGATTTCGATGCCATGGTGGAGCGTCTTGATACGCTGGTAAAGGCGCGTGAGGAGTTGCTGCACGACATCTCCCACGAACTGCGCTCACCGCTGGCGCGCCTGCAACTGGCGACCGGTCTGGCGCGGCAAACGCCGGAGTCCGTCGAATCCTCCCTGAATCGCATTGATGAAGAAGCGCGCCGTCTCGATAAGATGATTGGCGAGCTGTTAACGCTGTCGCGTGCGGAACACGAAAGTATGCCGGGCGAGCAGTATTTCGATCTCACCGGTCTGCTGCACGCAGTGGTCACGGACGTGCGCTATGAGGCTCAGATTCCGGGGGTAAAAGTCGATTTTCAGGTGGACGAGAACGCCGATTACACCGTGCACGGCAATGCTGAGTTGATTCGTCGTGGTGTGGAAAATGTGCTGCGTAATGCACTGCGTTTCTCGCACAAAGGCCAGCATATCAGCGTGAGGCTACAGGCGGAGAACCAGTGGCTGGCGATTCGCGTGCGCGATCAGGGGCCGGGCGTTGACGAAGAGAAGCTCTCCAGCATCTTCGATCCCTTCGTACGCGTTAATTCGCCACTGATGGGCAAGGGATACGGCTTAGGACTCTCCATCGTGCGTAAGGTGATTCTGGCGCATCACGGTGAGGTACAGGCGGTCAATCGCCCTGAAGGTGGTCTGGAGCTGACCTTGAAGCTGCCGCGCTGGAAACAAGACTGAAGGTTTAAAGCGCTCACAATCTACCCCCGTTCTTGTGAATCCAGAGCAGGGCGCCCATGCAGTACGGTTGGCACAGGCAAGCGCGCAATGCATTGCGACCCATACAACGAAACTGTTCGCACGAAGCCGTACATCTAATACAGTCAAAAAGCAGCACGCACAATGTGGAGTAGGGCAGTACGACCGGGCAGAGGAGCAAAGCGTCCCTCGCCATGGATGGCGAGGGACGAGGCCCAGGGATGGTTTATGCCGTCTTTGCGATCTGCCTGGTCGTCCTGACCGACCGCACCATCCCTAACGCCACCGACCATCCCTAACGCCATCGCACCA
>NZ_JZRD01000013.1:0-318531 GCF_000963995.1 Pantoea sp. SM3 | reverse complement strand
TCTATGAAAAGAACGCGGCTTATCGGTCAGTTTCGACTTCTTTATGGAAAAAATCCGCTCCGGCGGGGTTTTTGCTATCCACTACACTCTCTATGAAAAGAACCCGGCATACCGATAATTAAATAAATCCTCGTTCGCAGAGAATAAAAAACGCCAAAGCGTAAAGAAATGAAAATCCCGCATAATAAAATAGACCTTATGCCAGAATAGGCGCGTGTTTAACTACCGAGGACAATTATTCATCCACATCGACGAAAAGCAACAACGTGGATAAGTTGTAAAATTATGGACAAAATGCTCGCCCCAATGATGGCAACCTCTATTTATCTCTCCGAACACTTCCACTGCTCGATCTGCGACCAGCACTGGCGTTTCGCGCTGTAGCGCCACACTCTCCTTATTTAAAAATATTCTTAAAATTTTTCACGCGTCTATTCCGCGTGATGGCTCTTTATTTCTCTTAAGGAGAGAAAATATGCGATATTGGTTTTTGTTAGCTCTCGCTATCCTGGCTGAAATAACCGGCACGCTCTCAATGAAATGGGCTAGCGTCAATGAAGACAACGCGGGTTTTATTTTTATGCTGGTGATGATCGCGCTCTCTTATATTTTCCTGTCTTTCGCCGTAAAACGTATCGCTTTAGGCGTGGCCTATGCGATGTGGGAAGGTATTGGCATTCTGTTTATCACCCTGTTCAGTGTCACGCTGTTCGATGAAACCCTATCGCTGATGAAAGTGGCTGGCTTAATCACGCTGGTGGCGGGAATTGCGCTGATCAAATCTGGCACGCTGACACGCAAGGAGCTGCACCATGGCCACGTTTAATGCGATACACGTTGCCTGGCTGGCACTGGCGATTGGGCTGGAGATCGTCGCGAATATCTTTCTCAAATACTCCGATGGTTTCCGCCGTGTAATTTACGGCGTGCTCTCACTGGTCGCGGTGCTGGGGGCATTCAGCGCCTTGTCACAGGCGGTTAAAGGGATCGAACTCTCAGTCGCTTATGCGCTGTGGGGCGGTTTTGGCCTGGTGGCAACGGTGGCAGCCGGATGGGTGCTATTTGGTCAACGTCTGAACCGTCTCGGCTGGCTTGGTGTCGGGTTGCTGATTGCGGGGATGCTGTTGATCAAGTTCGCTTAAACCTGGCTTTAGCGGCACGAGCTGTCCCGGGTTGTGCACAACAGAAATGGTCAATCGGGTGTTTTTACACCTCGCATTCAATCGGTAATCCGCGCTCAACGCACTCCTTCAGGAAAAGAGTGTGTTGAGCGCAACGTGCTTAACCTCGGCCGTGTGGCTCATCCCAGTCAAACGCCGGGCCCAGCGAAATCACGCCGCTCGGGTTGATGGTCTTGTGGCTACAGTAATAGTGATGGCGAATATGCGGCAGATTCACCGTGTCGGCGATGCCCGGCATCTGATAGATATCACGCAGGAAGCCGCTCAAATTGCGGTAATCACTGATGCGGTGACGATCGCATTTGAAATGCGTTACATACACCGGGTCGAAGCGGACTAAGGTGGTCCATAAACGCAAATCCGCTTCTGTCAGGCGATCGCCAGCCAGATAACGATGCTGGCCGAGGATCTGCTCAAGTCGCGCCAGCGAATGGAACAGCGCGGTGACTGATTCATCATACGCCGCCTGCGAGGTCGCGAATCCGCTCTTATACACGCCATTGTTCACCGTGTCGTAAATCCAACCGTTCAGCTCATCGATCTTATCGCGCAACGCCGGCGGATAATAATCTCCGGCGCGGGCACCTTGTGCATCAAAGGCCGTGTTGAGCATACGGATGATGTCAGCCGATTCATTACTGACGATAGTGTGCTGAGTTTTATCCCACAGCACCGGAACGGTCACGCGGCCGGTGTATTGCGGGTCGGCGTGCAGATAGAGCTGATAGAGGTATTCGTTTTGATACAGCGAGTCGCCAGTTGCGTCCGGGAAATCGTCGTCAAAGGTCCAGCCGTTTTCCAGCATCAATGGATGTACCACTGAGACGGAAATCATCTCTTCCAGCCCTTTAAGCTGGCGCATCAGCAGCGTGCGGTGTGCCCACGGACAGGCAAGAGAAACATAAAGATGATAGCGATCGCGCTCGGCAGCGAAACCCGCCTTGCCAGTTGGGCCTGCACTGCCATCTGCGGTGACCCAGTTGCGCCAGACTGCTTCTGTGCGTTTGAAGCGGCCACCGGTTGACTTCGTATCGTACCAGGTGTCATGCCAGACACCGTCAATCAGTTGTCCCATAAGCCCTCCATAAAGAAAAAGGGCGGGGAAAATCCCCGCCCCTGCAAATCAGTATATGTGTTCTGGCAGCGTTTGTGTGCTTAGCGTGCGGCTGCTGGTGCGAAACGAGCACGAATCAGACGGTCGATGCTGTAAGCACCTGGACCTACCAGACCCAGCACCAGGAAACCACCGGCGATGGACAGGTTTTTCATGAACATCAGCTGGTTAACGCCTTCAGCAAAGTTGCTGTGGAACAGGAACGCAGTCAGCAGAGTGAAGCCCGCAGTGAACAGTGCGGTAAAACGAGTCAGGAAACCGAACAGAATTGCCAGACCGCCGCCGAACTCCAGCAGAATAACCAGCGGCAATAAGAAGCCCGGGACGCCCATCGCCTGCATGTATTGTGCGGTACCGGCATAACCGGTGATTTTGCCCCAGCCCGCAGTGATGAACAGAATGGTCATTAATACACGTGCCAGCAGCAGGCCTGAGTCTTCGAATTTTTTCATCATTTACTCCAACAAGAATTAAGAAGCAGGTTGTTGGCCTGCAAGGTTTTGATCCCGCTGAATCGCAGGTCGCAATTCGTTGGGCTGATGGAGGAAGATGATAGTCGCAGGTTGCAACAGTTGTAAGCGAGTTAAACTGTCAATGTTGTTCAGGGATTTTGATAAAGAAAAACCGAATCTTTTAGATCCGGTTTCAAATGAAGGCGTTAGCGAGGTTCGAGCGTGGATTTAATCATGCGCCAGGTACTCCAAAGACCAAAACCGCGTTTTGCCCAACGCAAAATACGGTTAGGACTGCGGATTGACCAGATGGCCAGCGCGCTGCTGCCAATCGCCAGATAGCGGCGTAAGCTGAGAAACGTTAGCCAGCCGCGATCGTAGTGAGCGGTGCCATCCAGCCAGTCACGGCGTGCAGCACTGAGATCCAATCGTTGCTGCTGAACCTGATTCAACAGTTCATGAATGCGTGCTTCACGTTCACGACGGCTCATGAGCGATGCTCCTCCAGCAAGCTGCGATCGGTTTCCAGCTCCTTGCGGGTATGACGCAGCAACGTTGACTGGCGTGACTTATACAGTGTCCACACACCAAATATCAGCGCCAGCGCAAACAGCACGGCGGTGGTAATGGCAATCGCCATCAGCCGATACTGCGCATCCACCGCCCAGATGATCAGCACCATCAGGCTCATTAAACCAAAAGCGGTAAACAGCATCGTCAGTCCAACCATCATCAGCATCTGAATCAGATTGGCTTTCTCCTCCTCCAGCTCGACAATCGCCAGACGGACGCGCGTTTCCACCATACTCACTAAGGTAGTGACGACGCGCTGACCGATGTTGAAGACCCCTTTGCCTGGGCCGTGGCTCTGACTATCGCTCATATCAACGACGTGAGATCAGGATGCCGATCAGTACACCGACAGCTGCACCGATGCCTACGCCGTGCCACGGATTATCGCGCACATACTCGTCGGCCTTCTCTGCCGCTTCACGCGTGGATTGCGCGATGCGTTCACCGGAATCGCCCAGGCGCTCACGCGAACTTTCAATGGCGCCGCGCGCTTTGCTGCGCAGTTTGTCCAGCTCGGTTTTCGATTTATCCGCCGAGCTGCTCAGTACTTCTTCCAGGGTGTCAGCAAGGTTTTTCAGTTCCGCACGCAGATGTTCAGATGTGGTGTCTTTAGACATGAAGTTCTCCATTACATCATTTATTTAAGTCCGATTAGTAAGGCTCAGCTTCAAGCTTTTTCAGCTCGTGCTGTGCCTCTTCCAGCTTACGTTCGCGCTTCTCAATCTTATCTTTGTCGCCATCCTGACGCTCTTCCTTCAACTCACGCTCACGTTCCGCAATTTTGTGTTTTTGCTCTGCAATGCGTTCGCTGTGGGCTGACTTCAGTCTTTCATCAGTACAATTCGCTCGTACTTCAGTGAGCGCGCGCTCCAGCCCGGTCACACGGCGCTGGTTATCGTGCTGTTTAGCCATGTCGATTTCACGCTGAATATCGTGTTCTTTCTGCTGACACAGCGATTCAGCTGCCATCAGAGATCCCGAGAGAGAGAACAGAATAGCACCCAGCAGTAATTGATGTTTCATCAGGTTTTACCTTCCATTGTTGATGACCTGCCGCAAACCGGGCAGGAGAAGCGTCCCAGCTTGTCTTAACTCGCGCTACCTTAAGCATAGACAGCAGACGAAAAAATTCAACGAAGACGCGGAGATAGCGAGGATTGATTCACCGTCTGGCTTATCGCCAGACGGTGGAAATCAGCTATAAGTTGGGCGGTTGCTGTCAGGTACTTGCTGCGAAGCTTGCGGTCCGCTTGCGACGACAAAGCCCTGTGGTAGCAAGCGTTTCAGCACTTTTTGGGCGGCAAGGCTTTGTTCTTCATTTTCGAAATGAATCACCAGCGCATCGCCCGCAGGTGTAATGCTTTTGATACGCACACCTTGCGCACTCAGCTGCTGATACAGATAAAAGCCATCCGGCAAATTGGTGCCATTGTGTGCGACGCGAATCTGTACCACGGTATCGTGCTGCAACATCGAAGGTACAAAAATCACCGCCAGTAGCGCCAGCGCAGCGCCAAGTGCCCAGGGCACGAAGCGCCTGGGGAATCCACGGAATCTGATCATGGCTGTGAATTCCCGTTGCGTGAAGACTGACGTTTACGCCACAGCACCACCAGAGAGCCCACCAGACCAATCACGAGCAACACCAGCGGTAACAGCATCAGGCAGAACATCAGTTCATCTTCATAGCGGCGGAAAATCGGCGTTTTACCCAGCGCGAAGCCCAGTACCGTCAGAATCAGCACCCACAGGAAACCGCTCATCCAGTTGAAGAACTGAAAGCGTGCATTACTCAGACCAGAAAGCCCGGCAATGGTCGGCAGCAGGGTGCGCACAAAGGCAATAAATCGACCGATCAGCAAGGCCGAAAGCCCATGGCGATGGAATAAGCTATGCGCGCGTTGATGATATTGCGCCGGAAGGTGCGAGAGCCACTTCTGTACCGTAGGCGTATTCCCCAGCCATCGGCCCTGAATGTAACTTACCCAACAGCCCAGACTGGCGCCGGTGGTCAAAATCAGGATGGTCAGCGGGAAACCCATGGTGCCTTTGGCAATCAAAACACCGACTAAAATCAATAGACTATCGCCGGGCAGAAACGCGGCGGGTAGCAGGCCATTCTCGAGAAACAGGATCAAGAACAGCACGCCATAAATGGCCCAAACCAGTGTCGGGTCGGAGAGCATTTCGTAATCCTGCTGCCACAAGGCATGCAGCAATGCTTTCAAAATATCCATCAATCATTCCTGAACATCATTGTTAAACGTGCCCGTAAGGGGCTGAGGCGCAGGCTGGCTTGGTTATACATTTTTGGTATGCAGCCGTTGCGGGATTTCCGGATCCATCCAGAATTGATTGTTAAATCAGCGACTTTTTAAAGCCCTGTCGCAAAGGGTAAGAAAAGGGCGATAACTGTAACAAAAATCATGCAGGTCAGACAGTGTAAAGTGGCTCTCGCACAGGAGTTTTACCTTTTGACGCAGATGCTCAAAAGGAGCTTTACATGAGCTGACACTATTGCAGATTAACTGACTTATTCGCCTGGAAATGCAGCAGAATCAATAAGAATTGTCACTACCTTCCGGCAGGATGACGGGATTTTCCGCAAACATGTAACGGTCGACATTAAATTCAAAATCGTCGGCGGTGGCGTTAAACAGCATCTGTTTAGTATTTTCCAGGTGCTGCCACATTGCCAGCTTACTGGCGGCGGGATCTTTGCGCATGAGTGCTTTCAGAATCTGGTCATGATCGTCGCACCAGCTGGTGATGTTGCGCGCATCAATATGTTCGTGCAGTTTGAGCCAATAAGGGTTATGCAGGCGATGCAACCACATCTTCTCGACAATCGCGGCGAGCGCGCTGTTTTGCGTGGATTGCGCGATGCGGACGTGGAAATGCATATCCCATTCTGAATCACGTGAATGGTCTTCCTGGCGGGCTTTTTCCTGAATCGCCATCAACGCCATGATGTCCTGACGCGTGACCTGGGTGGCGGCAAACTCGGCCACGTTACTTTCAATTAACTGGCGCGCCTGTAACAGCTCAAAGGGTCCGAAGCTGGCAAATTCCAGCTGGCTGGGGGTGGTCTCACGGTTTTGCTGCTGATTGCTGATGACGTGGATGCCGGAGCCCTTACGTACTTCAACGTACCCTTCCACTTCCAGCATAATGATGGCTTCGCGAACCACTGTGCGGCTGACCTCCATCTCCTCAGCGATCAGGCGTTCGGCAGGCAGCTTATCGCCCACGCGATAATCATCCGCCTCGATACGACGTTTGAGTTCACTGGCGAGTTGTTGGTAAAGACGACGGGATTCGTTCAGATCCATTGCGCGGTTCGCTGTGGCAGGGAAGGATGAGTTGTTATACCACTTTGACCGGGTGGAGGAAATGGGCTGACGTGCGCCAGCCCAAAGCGTGGAGATTAAGTGCGGGCTGTCGCCGGTTGTGCCACGTGCTGAACGTCCAGCTCAGATACCGGCTGATTTTTCAGCACGGTCCAGATCACACAGGCACCGAGCAGGTCAAACACCGCCAGCGCGGCAAACAGCGGGCTGAAGCCCAGCGTATCAGCCAATGCACCCACCACCAGCGCAAATAGGGTGCTGGCAGTCCACGCGGCCATGCCGGTCAGGCCATTCGCCGTGGCCACTTCATTACGGCCAAATACATCCGAGGAGAGGGTGATCAACGCACCGGACAGTGCCTGATGGGCGAAGCCACCGACGCACAGCAAACCAATCGCCACATAAGGGCTGGTAAACAAGCCGATGGTACCCGGGGCAATCATTAATATCGCGCCCATGGTGACCACCAGTTTGCGCGACACAATCAGGTTAACGCCAAACCAGCGCTGGAACAGCGGTGGCAGGTAACCGCCGACGATACAGCCGAGGTCGGCAAACAGCATCGGCATCCAGGCGAACATGGCGATCTCTTTCAGGTTGAAGCCGTAGACCTTGAACATAAACAGCGGGATCCACGCGTTAAAGGTTCCCCATGCCGGTTCCGCGAGGAAACGTGGCAGGGCAATACCCCAGAACTGGCGATTACGCAGAATCTGACGGGCTGACATTTTGCTGTTATTGCCGGTCTGATGCTGTACTTCCTGACCGGAAATAATGTAGTGACGCTCTTCTTCGCTGAGTTTAGTTTGCTGTTTAGGATGTTTATAAAATATTAACCAGCACAACGCCCACGCCATGCTCAGCACGCCAGTGATGATAAAGGCCAGCTGCCAGCTGTGTGCCAGAATCGCCCATACCACCAGCGGTGGCGCCAGCATCGCACCAATCGATGAACCAACGTTGAAATAGCCTACCGCGACGGAACGCTCTTTGGCCGGGAACCATTCGCTACTGGCTTTCAGGCCAGCAGGAATCATTGCCGCTTCTGCCGCGCCCACCGCGCCACGTGCCAGCGCAAAACCACCCCAGCTGCCGGCCATGGCGGTGGCGGCACAGAAGATTGCCCAAAGGATGGCAAACACGGCGTAGCCAATTTTGGTGCCCAGTAAATCAAGCACATAACCCGCCACAGGTTGCATCACGGTGTAGCACGCCGAATAAGCGGCGACGATATAGGAGTACTGTTGTGTGGTAATGCCCAGCTGCGTTTCCAGCGTCGGCGCGGCCACGGCAATGGTATTACGTGTAAGGTAACCAAGAATGGTGCCCAACGTCACCAGCCCAATCATGTACCAGCGTAGCCCTTTGATCTTACGCATCATTTACCTCTTCCAGTCTGTCGTAACACTTGCCATTAAAGGTAGGGGAGCATTTAAGTACTCCCGCTGGCGGCGATGACGAATCAGACCTGCCGCCTTGTTGTTATGAGATGTGCCATGAGGTTCGGCATCAACGAGGCGAGAGATTAACTTGTTATACAACTTTAAAAGTTGAATGCCATCACAAAAACCCTTCATGTGCTGTGTGATCCGCTAAACGGGCGTTATAACAGCAAGTTAGTGCAATGTAGCTGACTGTTTTGTCCATATACCCACAGGGAAACTGTCATTATTGTGAGGTCTATCGCAAACAATTTTGCCGATCGTCAAAATTGGTATGATAACTTTGAGTCAGAAGCCAATTGGCCCCAAACATGAGGAAGCAGGTATGTCGCGTTTTATGAGTGAGGATTTTCTACTCGATAGCGAGTTCGCCCGTCGTCTGTACCATGACTACGCCAAAGACCAGCCGATTTTCGACTATCACTGCCATTTACCGCCGCAGCAGATTGCCGAAAATTACCGCTTCACCAATCTCTATGACATCTGGCTGAAAGGCGATCACTACAAATGGCGTGCGATGCGTGCTAATGGCGTACCCGAAGCGCTGTGCACCGGCAACGCCAGCGATCGCGATAAATTCAACGCCTGGGCGCGCACGGTGCCGCATACCATCGGCAATCCGCTGTATCACTGGACGCACCTTGAGCTGCGCCGCCCGTTTGGCATTACCGATGTATTGCTGAATGAACAGAGCGCGGACCGCATCTGGCAGCAGTGCAATGAACTGCTGGCGCAGGATGCCTTTAGCGCACGTGGCATCATGCAGCAGATGAAGGTGAAAATGGTCGGTACCACTGACGATCCGCTCGATGATCTGCAGCACCATCGCACGCTGGCGGACGATGCCAGCTTCAGCGTCAAAGTGCTGCCAAGCTGGCGTCCGGATAAAGCCTTCAACATTGAGCTGGATACCTTCCTGCCGTGGATTCAGCGTCTGGAGCAGGTCGCCGATGTCAGCGTGCAACGTTTTGATGATCTGCGCCGCGCGTTGAGCCTGCGTCTCGATCATTTTGCCGCACACGGCTGCAAAATCTCCGACCATGCGCTGGATGTGGTGCTGTTTGCCGAGGCCGATGAAAGCACGCTGGATGGTATTCTGGCGCGTCGCCTGCAAGGTACTGCACCGTCGCAAGAGGAGGTGGCACAGTTTAAAACGGCGGTGCTGGTATGGCTGGGCAGCGAATATGCGCGTCGCGGCTGGGCGCAGCAATATCACATTGGTGCGCTGCGTAATGCTAATCGTCGGCAGTTTGATATTCTCGGCCCGGATGTGGGCTTTGACTCCATTAATGATGCGCCGATGGCGATCCCTTTGGGTCGTTTGCTGGATGCGCAGAACCGTAACAACGCACTGCCGAAAACTATCCTCTACTGCGTTAACCCACGCGACAACGAAGTGCTGGCGACCATGGCGGGCAACTTCCAGGGCGAAGGTGAGCCAGGCAAGATGCAGTTTGGTTCCGCCTGGTGGTTTAACGATCAACTCGATGGCATGCACCGTCAGATGACGCAGCTGGCGCAGATCGGCCTATTGAGTCGCTTCGTCGGTATGCTCACCGACAGCCGTAGTTTCCTCTCCTATACCCGCCACGAGTATTTCCGCCGCCTGCTGTGCCAGATGATCGGCAACTGGGTTGAGCGCGGTGAAGCGCCAGCCGACGAAGCACTGCTGGGACAGATGGTGCAAAACATCTGCTTCAACAACGCGCGCGATTACTTCGGCATTGAGTTGGGAGCCTGATGATGCAGCGGCTAAACCGTCACGATTTCCCCGGCGCAAGCTATAGCGAGCGCGTGATCCAGTTTGGGGAAGGCAACTTCCTGCGGGCGTTTATTGACTGGCAGCTCGACTGGCTCAATGAGCATCAGGGCACCGATGCGGGCGTGGTGGTGGTGCGGCCGCGCAATCGCGTGGTGGAAGACTCACTGAATCAGCAGGACGGTTTGTACACCACGCTGATCCGAGGATTGAACGGCGAAGGTGAGCAGGTGAGTGAAACCCGGCTGATTCGTAGCCTCAATCGCGAAATCCAGCCCTATCAGCAGTTTGAGGATTTTCTCGCACTGGCCCGTGCGCCGCAGATGCGCTATGTGTTCTCCAATACCACCGAAGCAGGCATTGCCTTTGCTGAGCAGGATCGGCTGGAGGATGCGCCAGCCTCTTCCTTCCCAGGCAAGTTGACACAGCTGCTGTGGACGCGCTTCCGCCACTTTGCCGGTGCGGCAGAGAAAGGCTGGTTGATCGTGCCGTGCGAGTTAATCGATCACAACGGCGATGCACTGCGTGAGCTGGTGCTGCGCTATATCAAGCACTGGCAGCTCCCGCCAGAATTTGCCCGCTGGGTGCTGGATCACTGTGCATTCTATAACACGCTGGTGGATCGCATCGTTACCGGCTATCCAGCCGAGGGTACCGACATCGCTGCACAGTTGGGTTACGAGGATCGCTATCTGGTGGCAGGCGAAGTCTATTACCAGTTTGTGATTCAGGGGCCGGATGCGCTGGCACAGGAACTGAAACTCGCCGCGCTGGCACCGGAAGTGAAGTTCGTTGATGACATCACGCCCTACAAAGCGCAGAAGGTGGCGATCCTCAACGGTGCGCACACTGCGATGGTGCCGGTGGCATTTCAGGCCGGACTGGAAAGCGTCGGTGAAGCGATGGATGACGCCGCCATTACGGCTTATGTCGATGCGCTGTTGCGCGAGGAAGTGATCCCGACGCTGGATCTGCCTCGCGATGAACTGCACGTCTTTGCCGATGCGGTACAACGCCGCTTCCGCAATCCGTTTATCCGCCATGCGCTGCTCTCGATTGCGCTCAACGGCATGACCAAATTCCGCACCCGTTTGTTGCCGCAGCTGTTGCTGTCTCAGCAGCAAACCGGCCAATGGCCACCGCGCCTGACCTTCGCCTTTGCCGCGCTGCTGGCGTTTTATCGCGGTGAACAGGGCGACCAGCAGTGGCCATTACAGGATGACAGCCACTGGCTACAGCAGTTCGCAGAACTGTGGCCGGCGGTAAACCAGGACACATTGACCCCGGAACAGCTGGTGCAAGCGGTACTCAGCAACAGCTCACACTGGGGCGAAGATCTTACTCAGCGGCCCGGATTAGTGACCGCAGTCAGCCAACACCTGCAAAACATCGTTGTCCACGGGATGCGGACGGCGCTGGTACAACTGAGATAACGCTATGCAAGATGCGATAAGAATCCATTCGCGCGACAACGTGGCGGTAGCGCTGCGCGATTTACCTGCCGAAGCCAAAGTCGAAATTGATCGCCAGTTTATTACCTTGCAGCAAGAGGTTGGGCGGGGCCATAAGTTCGCGCTGACGCCGCTGGCAACGGATGCGCTGGTGATCAAATACGGCTTGCCGATTGCCCATGCCACGCGCCCGATTGCGATGGGAGAAATCATCCACTCCAGCAACGCACGCACAAATCTGAGCGATGTGGATGAGTACGACTACCAGCCGGAATTTCTCGATATCCCCGCTCAGGCAGGCGATCGCGAGGTGCAGATTTACCGCCGCGCCAGTGGTGAAGTCGGTATTCGCAATGAGCTGTGGATTCTGCCAACGGTAGGCTGTGTGAACGGTATCGCCCGGCAAATTCTGTCGCGTTTTCTAAAAGAGACCAACGACGCGGAAGGGATTGATGGTGTGCATCTGTTCAGCCACCCGTTTGGCTGTTCTCAGCTCGGCCAGGACCATGAAAACACCCGCACCATGCTGCAAAACATGGTGCGCCATCCCAATGCCGGAGCGGTGCTGGTGATTGGTCTGGGCTGCGAGAACAATCAGGTAGATGTGTTCCGCGAGACGCTCGGTGGTTTCGACAGTGACCGCGTGCAGTTTATGGAGTGCCAGAAGCAAGACGACGAGGTAGAAGCTGGATTGGAGCGGCTGCATGCACTGTACAACGTGATGCGCGGCGATCTGCGCCAGCCGGGCAAACTCAGCGAACTGAAGTTCGGACTGGAGTGCGGCGGTTCTGACGGTTTCTCTGGCATTACCGCCAACCCGATGCTGGGCTGCTTCTCCGATCAGATGATTGCCAACGGCGGCACCACGGTGCTGACCGAAGTACCGGAAATGTTTGGCGCAGAGCGCATTTTGATGAGCCGCTGCCGGGATGAAGCCACCTTTGATAAAACGGTGGCGATGATCAACGACTTCAAGCGTTACTTTATCGACCATCAGCAGCCGATCTATGAGAACCCTTCTCCGGGTAACAAGGCGGGCGGTATTACCACGCTGGAGGAGAAATCCCTTGGCTGCACGCAGAAAGCCGGACAGAGCCAGGTGGTGGATGTACTGAAATATGGCGAGCGTCTGATCACGCCTGGCCTCAATCTGCTGAGCGCACCAGGTAATGACGCGGTGGCCACCAGCGCACTGGCAGGGGCAGGTTGTCATATGGTGTTGTTTACCACCGGACGCGGCACCCCCTATGGCGGATTCGTTCCTACCGTGAAGATTGCCACCAACTCGCAGTTGGCAGAGAAGAAGCCGCACTGGATTGATTTTAATGCCGGGCGTTTGATTGAGGGCATGAGCATGCCGGAGATGCTGGAGGATTTTGTCGATATGATTGTGGCGATTGCCAACGGTAAACCCGCGCGTAATGAAGCTAATGATTTCCGCGAGTTAGCGATATTTAAAAGTGGCGTAACGTTGTAAATCGCCAGGTGCGCATAAATGCGCACCCTACGAAAACCGTGCCAGATTGTTGTGGGGGCGGCAAATGCGCACCTTACAAAGCCGTGCCAGATTGTTGTAGGGGCGGCAAATGCGCACCTTACAAAGCCGTGCCAGATTGTCGTGGGGGGCGGCAAATGCGCACCTTATAAAGCTGTGCCAGATTGTTGTAGGGGCGGCATTTATGCCGCCCTGGTCAATCTCAGTTTACTCTGCTTCAGTCACCGTGCGCGGTTCGCGCTCGGCTTCCGCCTGACACACTGCTGCCGTAAACAGAATATCGGTTGATGAGTTCAGTGCCGTCTCGGCGGAATCCTGCAATACGCTGATGATAAAGCCGATAGCCACCACCTGCATTGCCAGGTCATTCGGAATCCCGAACATGTTACAGGCGACCGGAATCAACAGCAGCGAACCGCCGGCCACACCCGAGGCGCCACAGGCACAAATCGAAGCCACAAAACTCAGCAGGATTGCTGTCGGCACATCCACGGAAATGCCCAGCGTATGCACCGCCGCCAGCGTCAGCACCGTGATGGTGGTCGACGCGCCCGCCATACTGATCGTCGCGCCAAGTGGAATGGAGACAGAATAGGTATCTTCATCAAGATTCAGGCGTTTAGCGATTGCCATATTCACCGGAATGTTTGCTGCAGAACTGCGGGTAAAGAAAGCGGTCACGCCACTTTCGCGGATGCAGGTAAACACCAGCGGGTAAGGATTACGACGAATCTTTTGGAACACCAGAATCGGATTCACAATCAACGCCATGATGGCCATGCATCCCAGCAGCAGCGCCAGCAGCGTTGCGTACTCCTCCAGCGCACCGAAGCCGGTTGAGGCCAGAATCGAAGCCACCAGACCAAAAATCCCCAGCGGCGCACAGCGAATCACGCAACGCACCACCCACGTCGCCGCATGCGAAGCATCGGTAAGAAACGCCTTGCTGCTTGGGCTGGCATGGCGGAAGGCCAGACCGAGGCCGATGGCCCACACCAGAATGCCGATGTAGTTGGCGTTGAGTAACGCTTCAATCGGGTTAGCCACCATGCTCATCAACAGACCGTGCAGCACTTCGGTAATGCCAGACGGCGGTGAAATTTCGGTTGCGCCCACGTTCATTGACAGCGTTTGCGGGAACAGATGGCTCAAGGTGACCGCAACCACAGCGGCAAAGAAGGTGCTCAACAGATAGAGCATGATGATGGGGCGGATGTTGGTTTTCTGCCCTTGTTGATGATTAGCAATCGAAGAAATCACCAAAACCAACACCAGCAGCGGGGCCACCGCCTTCAGGGCGCGAACGAACAGTTCACCCAGCAGACCTACGGCCAGAGCGGCATCACGTGAGAACCACGCCAGCGCCACACCGGCAATCAGGCCAATCATGATTTGTTTTACCAGGCTTCCTGCGAACAGCGCGCCCAGACGTCCAATAAAGTTATTTAGCATAGTTCGGTCTTTTTATAGCGGTATGAGTGTTGTGCGCGGTTCCTCCGCGCCAAACGGTTTGCCCGGCGGAGTATAAGGAAAAGTCCTGGTGAGGAAAGAGATAATTCTGTGCGTGCGGCGCAGATCGGTTTTTTGATCTGCTGACGATGTGAAATGTGACAGAGCTATGAAAGGTGAAATTTGCAGCTGGCGAAACAAAGCAGGGGCGATTACCGCCCCTACAGAAGATTATGGTGAGATGCGCTTCTGGTCGTTTCTGTGGTTCACCCAGGCGTTGATCAGCAGCGTACCGCCCAAAATCACGCCCACTACCGACAGTGAGATGCCCACCGGGATATGGTAGAACTCGACGATCAGCATCTTGATACCGATAAACACCAGCACAATCGCCAGGCCATATTTGAGCATCGAGAAGCGTTCTGCCACGTTCGCCAGCAGGAAGTACATGGCGCGCAGACCGAGGATCGCAAACAGGTTCGAGGTCAGGACGATGAAGGGATCGGTCGTCACCGCGAAGATCGCCGGGATACTGTCAACCGCGAAGATCACATCGCTCAGCTCCACCATGATCAGCACCAGCAGCAGCGGGGTGGCAAACAGCACACCATTTTTGCGGGTGAAGAATTTCTCGCCTTCGAGATTATCGGTCATGCGCAGATGTTTACGCAGCCAGCGCACCACCGGTTTGTCGCCGACCGCCGCGTCATCGCCCTCTTTGGCAAACGCCATTTTCAGGCCGGTGAACAGCAGGAAAGCCCCGAACACATAGAGGATCCAGCTGAACTGCGTTACCAGATAGCTACCGGCGAAAATCATGATGGTACGCAATACGATCGCGCCCAGCACGCCATACACCAGCACGCGGCGTTGCAGGTTTGCCGGAATAGCGAAGTAGCTGAACAGCATCAGCCAGACGAAGACGTTATCCACCGCAAGCGCTTTTTCCAGCACGTAGCCGGTGAGGAAAGCGAGAGTTTGTGTGGTCGCCACTTCTCGGCCGGCGGTGCCTTCGAGGTACCACCAGAAAGCGGCGCTGAACAGCAGGGAAACGGAGATCCACACCAGCGACCAAACGGCGGCCTGCTTAAATGACATGGTTTGCGCGCCCCGACGTCCCTGTAAGAAGAGGTCGATCGCCAGCATGATGAGCACAACAACAGCGAAGCTGCCCCAGAGTAACGGTGTGCCTACAGTGTGCATAGTTGTAATCCTGTCCGAAAAATAAAAAAGCGGCTAAGTCAGAAGACGTTAGCCGCTTTGATCAAGCTGCAAGCAAACCTCGCCTTCCGGCAAGGTCTCACTTACAACTCAGAATAGATTCCGGGTTGCCTGATGACCGGATGCGTTCAGCATCGTAATGACGATCAATCAGCTTACAAGTTACTCCCCTTTGCAGTGACCAAGATACGTCCAACCGCTGAGGTATTCAATGGGGTGTTTGAAATATTCTGCAATATTTACACTTAAGCCTGGTCTGCCGGGAATACCACGCCAGTCTGGCGGCGGATTTCCGTCAACAGTTTTGCCGTGATACGCGAGGTTTCAAGAGCCGGGTGCTCGACCTGACGCTGCTCAACCAGTTGGGCAAAAGTCTCGGCTTCATACAGCATGGTGTTGATGTGCTGCGGCTGCGTCAGATTCTGACTCTCACCACCGCGCGGGATAAAGCGCAACTGCTGG
The DNA here is from genome assembly GCF_000963995.1 of Pantoea sp. SM3. NCBI lineage: Bacteria > Pseudomonadati > Pseudomonadota > Gammaproteobacteria > Enterobacterales > Erwiniaceae > Pantoea > Pantoea sp. SM3. The sequence goes on along the minus strand of NZ_JZRD01000013.1, from coordinate 302,582 downwards.
CATTCAGAGATTTTCTCAATCACCAGGGAACCGGCCTCACCCTGAATTTCGCTCGGGATCAGTGAATCACTGACCTTAGAGTGCAGCAGCGTGACATCAAAATCGCCGTAGCCCAGCACCACCACACCGTGCGCATCGACGCCACTCTCCAGCAGCGTAGCCTGCGCTTGCACCTGCTGCGGCTCACCCCACAATGTGACGGCAGCGGCCAGACAGTAAAAGCCAATGTCCATTATCGAGCCGTTCGACCAGCGCGGATTAAAGGTATTGGGATTTTCACCGTCAAGATAACGCTGATAGCGTGATGAATACTGGCAGTAAGTGATCAACGCTTTGCGCAGCTTGCCAAGTTGCGGCAGGGTGTTCTGCAGTTGCAGGAACGTCGGCAGGCTGGCGGTTTTAAACGCTTCAAACAGCACCACCTGATGCTGGCGTGCGCAGGCAATCATCGCTTCGGCTTCACGCAGGTTTGACGCCATCGGCTTTTCGCAAATCACATGTTTGCCGTGCGACATAAACAGCATCGCTTGCTCAGCGTGGAGTGCGTTCGGGCTGGCGATGTACACCGCATCGATTTCCGGACTGGCTGCCAAATCGTCGAGTGAAGTAAAAGTGAGTTTACAGGGATAGTCAGCGATAAAGGCATCAGCTTGCGACTGCTGACGCGAATAGACACCGCTTAACTTCATTTTACCGGTCTCATGCGCGGCGTCGATAAACTGGCGGGTTATCCAGTTGGTTCCCACAATGGCAAAACGAATCACGGGCTTGTTCTCCTGCAACAGTAAAGCGGCAGAGTAGCATGTTCAGCGAGTGGTTCGTCAGACGAAATTTGATCATGCGATCCGCATTCCAATATGATGATGCGGCACATTTTTTTAACCAGCTAGCGGGGACGCGCGGGTGAGTGGAAGTAAACATGCATTGAACTGGACCACACTGCTGATTGCTATCCCCGTGGGATTCGTCGCGTCGCTGGTGACCTTAGCTTTTCGCGGCGTCATTGATCTGATTAACCGCCTGCTGTTTAACAGCGACAGCGAAATCACCGTGGCGATGCACGTCTGGCCGTGGATTTTCTGGCCGCTGCTGGTGGGCGCGGGCGGCGTACTGGCGGGTTTCTTCCTGCGCTATGCGGTGGCGATAGAGAAACAGGAAACGGTCAAAACCGATTACCTCGAAGTGATCAACGCGCGCCTGGATGCCGTGCCGACCAAAACTTCGCTGTTTCGTGCACTCTCCTCGATTGCCAGTATCGGCAGCGGTGCCTCGATTGGTAAAGAGGGCCCGATGGTGCAACTCTCCGCGCTGAGTGGCAGCCTGATGGGCCGCTGGTTCCCGCAGATGCGTAACAGCGATATTGTCGCCATGGCCGCTGCGGCTGGCCTCTCTTCGGTGTACCACGCACCACTGGCCTCGGCGATATTTGTCGCTGAAATTGCCTTTGGTATCTCGGCGCTACAGCGGCTGATCCCGTTAATTGTCGCCTCGGCGGTGGCGGTGATGACCATGTGGTCACTTGGCTTTCGTAGTGCGCTCTATCCGCTCTCCGAAGCCTTGTTCCAGATGGATATCAGCAGTTTGTTGATGACCATCGTGATTGGTTTGGTGGCCGGTTTAGCCGGTTGGTTGCTGATCAAGTTGATTGCCCGCAGCAAAATGCTATTTGGTCGTGTTAAGTCATTGCCTGCACGCCTGGGGCTTGGCGGATTAGCCGTCGGTTTTCTGGCATTGATCTCCACCGATATTCTGGGCAACGGCTACGAAGTGATCGTGAAGATCATCGATGGTCACTATGTGCTGGCCGGATTGATTGGCCTGCTGGTGCTCAAAACCCTGGCCACCACGCTGTCGGTGGGATCGAACGCGGTGGGTGGTCTGTTTACGCCTTCGCTGCTGATTGGTGCGCTGCTTGGCGTGGCGCTGGCGCAGATGGGCGTGGCACTTCATCTGCCGGTTGGCGATACCCTGCTTTACGCGGCGATTGGTATGGCGGCGGTATTAGCGGCCGTAAGTCAGGCACCGTTAATGGCGATGCTGATGGTGCTGGAGATGACGCTCAACAGCAGCCTGTTATTCCCGATCATGATCGCCTCAGTGCTGGCCTCCATGGTGGTGTATCGACTGCAATCTGCCAGCACCTATCCGGTGGTGAGCAATCACTTTAGCCGTTCAGAGGCCAAATTTGATTTCGATAATATGCGCGTTGACCAACTGATCATCCCCGGCGCCGCGTTGCAGCCTGAAGAGTCGGTAGGTCAGGCGCTGGCAGTCAGTTCACTGAAGCGCGAACGCTATGTGTATGTGATCAACAGTGCGGGGCAGTTTCTGGGGGTCGTCTCGATCCATGACATCTCGCGCAAAGTGTTATCGCAGGAGATCACCCTGGATTCACCGGTCAGCAGCGTGATGGATGATAACTTCCCGTGCATTTATCAGAACCAGAGCATGCGTGAAGGCTGGGAGGCATTCGCGCGGGTGACGCTGGAGCGCTTGCCGGTACTCAACAACCCGCAGGAGCGCCGCTTTATGGGCGCCTTGACCAAAACCAGTTTGATTCAGAAGGCGCAGGAGTTTCTTTAAGCCGCGTTACCGCGCATCGCCTGATCCGTCATCCACAGGCGCGCATCGAACTCCAGTTGGTGGTAATCCGGTTCCATATGGCAGCAGAGTTGGTAGAACGCTTTGTCGTGATCCTTCTCTTTCAGGTGCGCCAGTTCGTGCACCACGATCATGCGCAGGAACGGTTCCGGTGCCAGACGGAAGAAGGTGGAGATACGAATCTCGGCTTTGGCTTTCAGGTTGCCGCCCTGCACGCGCGAGATGGCGGTGTGCAGGCCAAGCGCATGTTTCATCACCTTGATTTTGTTATCCCAGATCACTTTGCTGATCGGTGGTGCGCTGCGCATATAACGGCTTTTCATTGCCTGAGTGTAATCATACAGCGCACGGTCACTGACAATATCGTGCGTGTCAGGATAGCGTTCCTGCAAAAAGCTGCCTAATCGCTGATTATCAATCAGCAACTGCACCTGTTCGAGGATGTTTTCAGGATAACCCTGCAGATAGATTAATGACATTGGGATTCCCGACGAAAGACAGTATACTGCGCCCCCTTTTTAGGGCGAAAATCGCGCAAAGTGTACCACGCCGGAGATTCCATGAGCCAACTTGAACTGACCAATCGCACGCTGACCTTGCAGCGCTTCCCGCCGATGCGTGAAGAAAGCCCGTTACAGGCGTGGGATTCCGCCGATGAATATCTGTTGCAGCAAGAACTGCCAGAAGGACCGGTGCTGGTGTTCAACGACAGCTTTGGTGCGTTGACCTGCGGACTGAATGGCCGTGAAGTGTGGCACGTCAGCGACTCGCTGCTGAGCGAGCAGGCGGCGAAACAGAATCTGCGTCTTAATGAGATGGACGAGGATCAGGTGCACTTTATCGATAGCCTGGCGCCGCTGCCTGCTGCGCCTGCTGTTGTACTGATTAAAATCCCGAAAGCGCTGGCTCTGCTGGAGCATCAACTGCGCGCACTGCGTAAAGTAGTGACGGCTGACACGCTGATCCTCGGCGCGGCCAAAGCCAAAGACATCCACAACTCCACGCAGCAACTGTTCGATCGCATCCTCGGTGAGAGCAAAACGTCCCTGGCGTGGAAAAAATCCCGTCTGATCTACTGCACATACAGCGCACCTCAGCTGCCAGAAGTGTCGGAAACCACGGTGTGGCCGCTGGACGATTCCTCTTACCAGATTCACAACCACGCCAACGTGTTCTCTCGCGGATCGCTGGACGTGGGTGCGCGTTTCTTTATGCAGCATCTGCCGTCAGATATTGAAGGGGAAATCCTCGATCTTGGCTGCGGCAACGGCGTGATTGGTCTATTGGCGCTGGAACAGAACCCGCAGGCGGACGTGCTGTTCTATGACGAATCTTACATGGCCGTGGCGTCCAGCAAGCTGAACGTGGAAGTGAACCGTCCGCAGGATCTGGCGCGCTGCCAGTTCCGCGTCAACAATGTGCTGAGTGGCTTCCCGTCGGATCGTCTGCACGCGGTACTGTGCAATCCGCCGTTCCATCAGCAGCACGCGGTGACCGATCATCTCGCCTGGCAAATGCTGCGTGATGCCAAACGTTGCCTGCAGTATGGCGGCGAGTTGCGTATTGTCGGCAACCGCCACCTAGGTTATCACGTCAAAATGAAAAAGCTGTTTGGCAACTGTGAGCTGGTGGCGTCTAACGCCAAGTTCGTGGTGCTGCGTTCGGTCAAACTGCGTTAATCAGACGCTGAGCGCCAGCTCAGTGGCCTGGGCGATGGCGCGGCGAGCATCCAGCTCCTGCGCCACATCGGCTCCGCCAATCAGCTTTACCGCTTTACCGCGTGCGGCCAGCTCATCCGCCAGCTGACGCAATGGTTCCTGCCCGGCACAAATCACCACGTTATCCACCGCTAGCGTGATCGGCTCGCCCTGATGGCGTAGGTGCAATCCGGCATCATCAATCTTCAGATACTCGACGTCGCCCCACATCTGCACGCCGTGCGCCTGCAAACTGGCGCGATGGATCCAGCCGGTGGTTTTCGCCAGCCCGGCTCCAGGCTTGCCGGATTTACGCTGCAACAGCCAGATTTGCCGATCCGCTGCCAGCGGCTGCGGACGGACTAACCCGCCGCGCGCCTGTAAGCTCTGATCGATGCCCCAGCTCTGATAGAAATCTTCGTGGGCGTTTTGATGCAGCAAAAACTCGGCGGTATCAAAGCCAATGCCGCCCGCACCGATAATCGCCACGCGCTGGCCGACCGGCTTTTTATCGCGAATCACATCGAGATAGCTGAGCACGCTGGCATGGTCGATGCCGGGAATCGACAACTGACGCGGCGCAATACCGCTGGCGATCACCACTTCATCCACACTTTCCAGCTCGTCAGCGCTAACGCGATGCTCGGTGCGAATCGCCACGCCCTGTGCCTCCAGCTGATGACGGAAGTAGCGCAGCGTCTCGCTAAACTCCTCTTTACCGGGAATCTGACGCGCAATATTAAACTGGCCGCCAATCTGTGCGTCCGCTTCATACAGCGTAACCTGATGCCCGCGCTCAGCCGCCTGAAGCGCGAACGCCATGCCCGCCGGGCCAGCACCGACCACCGCAATCTGTTTAGGCTGCTCAGCAGGGATCACCGGCATCAGGGTTTCGTGGCAGGCGCGGGGATTGACCAGACAGGAAGTGACTTTGCCGACAAAGATCTGATCGAGACAGGCCTGATTGCAGGCGATGCAGGTGTTGATGGCATCCGGCTGCCCGGCCTGCGCTTTGCGCACAAAGGCTGCATCGGCAAGAAACGGACGTGCCATCGACACCATATCGGCAATGCCATCGCGCAGCAGCGATTCTGCCACCTGCGGATGATTGATACGGTTAGTGGCAATCACCGGTACGGACACCGCCTCACGCAAATGCTGCGTTACCCACGCAAAACCGGCACGCGGTACGCAAGTGGCGATAGTCGGGATGCGCGCTTCGTGCCAGCCAATACCGCTGTTGAACAGCGTCACACCGCGCTGTTCCAGCGCCTTTGCCAGCGTCAGCGTCTCTTCCAGTGAGCTGCCGTTGTTCACCAAATCGAGCATCGACAGACGGAAGATGATAATAAATTCTGGGCCGACCGCTTCACGCACCGCCTGCGTAACCTCCAGCGCAAAGCGACGACGGCGCTGCACATCGCCGCCCCACTCATCGTCGCGGTGATTGGTGTGCGCTACCAGGAACTGATTAATCAGATAGCCTTCGGAGCCCATGATCTCGACGCCGTCATAACCGGCCTGCTGGGCCAACCTGGCGCACTGGGCAAAGTCCGCAATGGTCTGACGAATCTCGCCATCGCTCAATTCACGAGGCGTGAACGGGTTAATCGGTGCCTGCAACGCTGAAGGCGCAACCAAATCGCGTTGATAGCTGTAGCGCCCGGCATGCAGAATTTGCAGCGCGATTTTGCCGCCTTCTGCATGCACCGCATCGGTCAGGGTGCGATGCCAGTCGCACTGGCTCTCCTGATTGAGGATGGCGCCGCCGTGTGCCACCACGCCCTGTGGGTTGGGTGCGATGCCGCCGGTCACAATCAGTGCCACGCCTCCCCGCGCGCGTTCCGCATAAAACGCGGCTAATCGTGTGGCGCCATCAGTGTGTTCTTCCAGCCCGGTGTGCATGGAGCCCATCAGAAAACGATTCTTTAATTGGGTAAATCCCAGATCCAGCGGGGCAAACAGGTGGGCGTAATGCTCAGTCATGAACACAGTCTCAGGAAGTGGTCGGATGAGTTAACTCTAGCGGGAATTGGTTGGGATGGAAGTTCGTGTTGTTCAGGCTGTGAGAAACCTCAAAAAAAGCAGGGCGACAGGTCGCAGGCGAAAGGTTCGGACTCCTTCGCCCGGCACGGGAAGAGACCTGTGCACCCTGAAACAGCTTGAAGATGAGGGCTAATGATTTAGCTCTATAGTTATAACTCCTGTCAGACTCAATCCCGGGTGAGGGTGCGGCGATAATGACATAGCTCACTGCGGTTGATCCCCAAGACGGGTCTTGATTTTCCCCAGCAAACAGTGATCCCGCTTCCATCTTCTGTACGAGCAGTTCACGTTCCAGGTAACAGCTATTTCGTAACATGATTTAGAGTGATCTGGTTCACAGTTTTTAGCCCCTGATCCCGCTTTGATAGCCCCCATTGCAACAGCAACAAATGGGGAAACCATGAATATCGAAACGCAATCCTGCGTGATTACCGGGAAAAAACAGGTCAGCGTCGCACCGCAACAGGTGAATTGGGACGGCACAGGCACGCTGGTGCGTATTACGCGCGGCGGCATTTGTGGATCTGACCTGCATTACTATCAGGAAGGCAAAGTCGGTAGCTTCGAAGTCAAAATGCCGATGATCCTGGGCCATGAAGTGATTGGCCATGTGGTGGAAAGTGATAATCCGGACCTGAAGCCGAATCAGAAAGTGGCGGTCAATCCCTCCAAACCGTGCGGCGAGTGCAAATATTGCCAGCGCGATCAGGAAAACCAGTGCACCTCCATGCGCTTTTTCGGCAGTGCGATGTATGTGCCGCATGTCGACGGCGGCTTCACCCAATACAAAGTGGTGGACAGCAAACAGTGCGTGCCTTTCCCACAGGATGCGGATGAAACCGTGATGGTGTTTGCCGAGCCGCTGGCGGTGTGCATTCACGCCACGCATCAGGCGGGCGATCTTACCGGCAAGCACGTGTTCATTTCCGGCGTCGGTCCGATTGGCTGCTTAATTGCGGCGGCAGCGAAAGCGCGCGGTGCCGCCTCTGTGGTGTGCAGCGACATCAGCGAGCGTTCGCTGGAGATGGCGCAGCAGATGGGCGCGACCGATGTGATCCATGCCGCCGAGGGCGATTTCACGCCTTATCTGGCCGACAAAGGCTATTTCGATGTGGCGTTTGAAGCTTCTGGCCATCCTTCCTCGCTGCAGCGCTGCCTTGATGTGGTGTGCGCCAAAGGGACGCTGGTGCAGGTCGGTATGGGTGGCACTATCCCGAACTTCCCGATCATGGCGCTGATTGCCAAAGAGATTCAACTGGTCGGTTCCTTCCGCTTTACCCATGAATTCAACACCGCCGTTGAGTGGCTGGCGAACGGTGTGATCAATCCGCTGCCGCTGTTCAGCGGTGAATACGATTTGCAGGACATCGACGCGGCCTTGCAGTTTGCCGGCGATAAAACCCGTGCGGCGAAAGTCCAGTTAACCTTTTAAGGAGCAGTGATGAGTCAGTTATTTTTCCTCGAAGGCAAGCGTGTATTACTCACCGGATCGGCGCGCGGCATTGGTTTTCTGCTGGCGCGGGGTTTAGGTGAAGCCGGGGCGGAAGTGATCGTCAACGCCACCACGGAGCAGGGTGCAGAGCAGGGCGCGGCGAAACTGCGTGAGTTGGGTTTACGTGCCCACGCTAAAGCCTTTGATGTGACGCAGTCTGCGCAGGTGCAGCAGGCGGTGGATGAGATCGAAGCCGAGTGGGGACCGATTGATATTCTGGTCAATAACGCCGGGATCCAGCGCCGCCGTCCGTTCCTCGAATTCCCGGAACAGGACTGGAATGATGTGATTGCCGTTAACCAGACGGCAGTGTTCCTGGTGTCACAAACCGTGGCGAAAAAAATGGTCGATCGCCAGCGCGGTAAGATCATCAACATTGGTTCAATGCAGAGTGAGCTGGGCCGCGACACCATTACGCCTTATGCCGCTTCTAAAGGCGCCGTCACCATGCTGACGCGCGGTATGTGCGTCGAGCTGGCGCGCCATAACATCCAGGTGAACGCCATTGCACCGGGCTACTTCGTCACGGAAATGACTCAGGCGCTGGCCGACGATCCGGCCTTTACCGGTTGGCTCACCAAACGCACGCCAGCGGCGCGCTGGGGTAAACCGGAAGAGCTGATCGGGGCTGCGGTGTTCCTCGCCTCGGGCGCGTCTGATTTCGTCAATGGTCACTTGCTGTTCGTTGATGGCGGTATGCGCGTCGCCGTGTAATCCCATGGTGCGGCTGGCATTTTCGTCGGGCCGCGCCTAAACCTTAATCACCCCTCTGTATTCCTAAGGATAATAAAAAATGCCAATAACCATTATTGTGCTGGGTGTGATACTGCTGCTGGTATTGATGATTGTATTTAAGGTCAACGGCTTTATTGCGTTGGTGTTTGTCTCGGCGGTGGTGGGTATCGCTGAAGGGATGACGCCGCTCAACGTGATGGCCTCGATCCAGAAAGGTATCGGCTCGACGCTCGGTGGATTAGCGATGATCCTCAGCTTCGGTGCCATGCTCGGACGCCTGGTCTCGGATACCGGTGCGGCACAACGCGTGGCGACCACGCTGATTGCCGCCTTTGGTAAAGAGCGGCTGCAATGGGCGCTGGTGGTCACCGGGCTGATCGTTGGTCTGGCGATGTTCTACGAAGTGGGCTTCGTACTGCTGCTGCCGCTGGTGTTCACCATCGTCGCTGCGGCCGGTTTGCCGCTGCTGTACGTCGGCGTGCCGATGGTGGCTGCACTCTCGGTGACGCACTGCTTCCTGCCGCCGCATCCCGGTCCAACCGCGATTGCCACCATCTTTGGCGCGAATCTCGGCACCACGCTGCTATACGGTATGATCATCACCATTCCGACAGTGATCGTGGCCGGGCCGATCTTCTCGAAATTCCTCAAGAGCTTTGAGAAGTCACCGCCGGAAGGCTTGTACAACCCGAAGATCTTCACTGAAGAAGAGATGCCAGGTTTCGGTATCAGTATCTTTGCCGCCATCATCCCGGTGGTGCTGATGGCGATTGCGGCGGTGTTTGAGCTGACCACGCCCAAAGAAAACCCGCTGCGCCAGTTCTTTGAGTTCATTGGTAACCCGGCGGTGGCGCTGTTTATCGCCGTGGTGATCGCCGTACTCACGTTGGGTCTGCGCAACGGCCGCAAGATGGAAGAAGTGATGGATATGTGCGGCGAGTCGATTGCCGCCATCGCCATGATCGTCTTCATCATTGCCGGTGGCGGTGCGTTTAAGCAGGTGCTGGTGGACAGCGGCGTCGGCAATTATATCGCTGACATGATGAAAGGATCGTCGCTTTCTCCACTGCTGATGTGCTGGACGGTGGCAGCGATGCTGCGTATCGCGCTGGGATCGGCCACGGTGGCGGCGATCACCACCGCCGGGATCGTCACGCCAATTATCGCGGTGACCCATGCCGATCCGGCACTGATGGTGCTGGCAGTGGGATCGGGCAGCGTGATCGCCTCACACGTTAACGATCCGGGCTTCTGGCTGTTTAAGGGGTACTTCAACCTGAGCGTGGTAGAAACCCTGAAAACCTGGACGGTGATGGAGACGCTGATCTCCATTCTCGGTCTGGCCGGTGTGCTGGCACTTAACGCCATCATTCACTGATGCAACGGGCTGCACAGGGACGTGCAGCCACTCAGTCGCGACAGCGAATCCACGAAAATCGCGATTGATAGCCGCTGTCAAAATGGGTGTTGTAGCGATAGCTCGATCCCGACTCCGCCATGCAATAAGTGCAGACGTTTAACACTTCGATTTGTTCAGCCGGAATGCCGCGCTGTAACAACAAGCCTCGCGCCAGATGCGGTAAATCAAACCACACGCCCTGATGATGCGCCCGCGCCTGCGGACGGATCGCCGCGCTATTGTGCGGTTGCTCGCTTGCCCACTGCAACGCAGGCAAATCTGCGCGTTGCTGCATCTGCGACACTAAATCTTTGCCCAGCTCATAACAGCACGGACCGATGGCCGGGCCGATGGCGACATGCAGCGTTTCAGTGCGGGCACCGCGCGCCAGCAGCGCATCAATCGCACTGTTGAGGATTCCGCTTAAGGTGCCTTTCAAACCCGCATGCACCGCCGCAACCTGATGTTGCTGCGTGTCGGCAAACAGCACTGGTAAGCAATCTGCGGTATACACCGCCACCGGCAGCTGGTTTTCCCCAATTACGCCATCGGATTCGCAGCTTTTCGGCGGCAGATTTTGTGTTGCCAGTACCACCTGGGCGCTATGGCGCTGCTGGCCATAGGCGGCATCCGGGGGCACCGGTTGGCCTGCTGGCTGGAAGGCATAATCGAGCCACGGCAGGGCATCAAGCAGCGTTGAACGCGGTCCGGCATGTGACATAAGTGTCTCCTTTGACAGGGCGGCAGCTTTCTTCTGCCCACAGCTTACGTTAACTGCTACATTTTTAAAGCTTTACACAAACTGACCATAATCACTTAAGGATGATCTGATGAAAAACACCTCTTTGCTGGCAGCGTCCGGCATTCTTGCGCTGCTGCTGACAGGATGCGCGCAACCGGCCAAACAGCAGGCGCAGCAGCAGCTTGGCCAGCAATCGGTATTGGCAGTGAACTGGTTCCAGCAGTCCGGTGAGTATCAGGCATTAAGCTGGCAGGCATTTAACACTGCGCGTATGGCGTTTGATGCCGCGCCATCGCTGACGGGCAAACCGAAAGCGGTGATCGTCGATCTCGATGAAACCATGATCGATAACAGTGCCTATAGCGCATGGCAGGCGAAAAATGGCCAGCCGTTCTCTGGCAAAACCTGGTCAGCCTGGACTCAGGCGCGTCAGGCCACCGCCGTGCCGGGCGCGGTGGAGTTCGCGAACTACGTCAACAGCCACGGCGGCACCATGTTCTATGTCTCGAACCGCGACCAGAAGGATTACGCCGCCACGGTGGATAACCTCAATAAGCTGGGCTTCAGCGGCGTGAGCGACAAAACCGTGCGTCTCAGCACCGGAAACTCCAATAAGCAGGCGCGCTTCGATGCGATTAAAAATGCGGGCTACAACGTGGTGCTGTACGTGGGCGATAACCTGAATGACTTTGGCGGCGCGACCTGGCATCAGGGCAATGCGCAGCGCCAGCAGTTCGTTAGCCTCAATCATCAGCACTTTGGTACGCAATTTATCGTGCTGCCTAACCCGCTGTACGGCGACTGGGAAAGCGGCATGGCGGAGAACTACAACAAACTGACGCCGGAACAGCAGCTTCAGGTGCGTGAAGAACGTATGAAAGCGTGGAACGGTAAATAATTCGTCAAGCGAATTAGCGCCTGTTTTGGCAGGCGCTGCATTCTTTTCTTCAGGGCCAGCAATATTTACTTTTCATCGTCATTATTATTCTCCTTATTATTTTCCTGATCTCTTGCCGGATAATAGATTAATCTCCAGCGGAAAATATCGAGAACAAATCATTTACCCAGCGAATAACGCTAATCATCAATTTTATAATTAGGATTATTCTCAGTCCCGCATCGTTAATTCACCATACTAGTGCAAAGGCTTAATAACAGTGCTTGTATATTTTTGTTGATTCATCTGAGATGAAAATTTTATTTTATTATTTAATCAATTGATTTTAATGGGATGTATTTGATTTTATCTATTCTTTCTGGCTTGCATTAAATTACGTTTAATCGACACTTCCTGACGTTTGTTTTACAAAGGATGTGAATTCGTGATGCGTAAAAATATTCTCTGTGCAACATCATGCTTAAGCGTCTATAAACAATTTCTGTGAGGAAGCTCTGCTTTCACCCTCCTTTTAACGTCGTGCTGGCGTTTTTATGCCCGTGACTTTGCCCGAAAGCGATATTTCTGGACGTAGAGAGAAGATAATTGTGACGACACTTAAACCCTTATTAGCGAAAAATCGCAGCTGGGCATTACAGCGCCGCGAGCGTAATCCCGATTATTTCGAACAATATTTGCATCAGCAGAAACCCCATTCGCTGTGGATTGGTTGTTCGGACAGCCGCGTGCCTGCCGAGGTGCTGACCGGCTCGCATCCCGGCGAACTGTTCGTGCATCGCAATATCGCCAATATGGTGGTGCCCGATGACGACAACCTGATGAGCGTGCTGCAATACGCCATTTTCTATCTCGGCGTGGAGCGCATTGTCCTGTGCGGCCACTACGGTTGCGGCGGTGTGCAGGCCGCGCTGGGATTACCCGCCAGCCCGCTGGCAAAAGAGGATTCGGCGCTGGCAAGACGCATCGCCGCGTTGCGCAGTGGCCTGCGACAAGGATTGGTGGAATATCACGCCAGCAGCATTGGAGAAGAGGAGAGCAGCAAACTCAACCGCTTAGTGGAAGCCAACGTCATCGCCCAGTTCGCTCATCTGGTGGCATGCGAGCCAGTGCGACAAGCCTGGCAGGCGGGACAGACGCTGGATGTGTTTGGCTGCGTGTACGACCTGCAGTCGGGTCATCTCAAAGAGCTTACTCAGCAATCTGCAGAGGAATGGGCGCCATGAATCTGAATACGCTGCGTCAGGATATTCCTGCCGGGTTGGTGGTGTTTTTGGTGGCACTGCCGCTGTGTCTCGGCATCGCGCAGGCCAGCGGGTTACCGCCGTTTGCCGGGTTGCTTACCGGGGTGATCGGTGGCCTGCTGGTGACGTCGCTAAGTCCCTCGCGTTTTGCCGTCAGCGGCCCGGCTGCGGGTTTGGTGACCATTGTGGTGGCCTCAATCCAGACGCTCGGCAGCTTCTCCGCTTTCCTCACCGCGCTAATTCTGGCGGGCGTGTTGCAGTGCTTGCTCGGATTATTGCGTGCCGGTCGCTTTATCTCGCTGGTGCCGGGCAGCGTCATCAAAGGGATGCTGGCGGCAATCGGTATTTTGCTGATTATGCAGCAGATCCCGGTGGCTTTCGGCGCCGCAGGTGATGCTGAACTGGTGTCGCTGGTAAACGGTGAGTTTCAGTTTTCTCTGAGTGCGATGCTGGTCGCGGGCATCGGTCTGGTGATTCTCTGGCTGTGGACCACGCCGATGGTGAAATCGGTCAAGCTGCTTGGCTGGATCCCGGGGCCGCTGGTGGCGGTGTTATTCGGCTGCATGGCGACGGTGTTTGGCGACCGCCTGTTTCCAAGCCTGGCGGAAGGGCTGCCGCGTATTGCGTTGCCGGCCTTTGACAGCCTGTCAGCGCTGGTGGCGGAACTGGAAACCCCGGACTGGCTGGCGTGGCAAAATCCTTCTGTCTGGGTGGTTGCCGTCACCCTGGCGCTGGTCGCGAGCCTGGAAACGCTGCTGAGTCAGGAGGCGCTGAAAAAACTGCGTCCGCAGCATCCGGCACCTTCGCCAAATAAAGAGATGTTCGCACAGGGCATCGGCAACCTGACCGCGGGTTTTCTCGGTGCGATGCCGATTACCGCGGTGATCGTGCGCAGCTCGGTGAACGTCAGCGTCGGGGCGCAGACCAAACTGTCGATTCTGATCCACGGCGCGCTGTTGCTGATATGCGGTCTGTGGTTCAGCGATCTGCTCAATGCCATCCCTTTAGCCAGCCTCGCCGCGGTCTTGCTGTATACCGGCTATAAGCTGGCGACACCGCGTCTGTTCATTGAACAGTTCCGCATGGGCGCTCAGCAGTACGTGCCGTTCCTCGCCACCATCGGCGGGATCATTGTGTTCGGCATGCTGGCGGGGATTGGTATCGGTATCGCCACGCAGATTCTCTATAGCATCTACAAAAGCCACCGTAATGCGCTGCAACTCACGCGCTATGACGATCACTACGTGCTGCGCTTCCAGCAAAATCTCACCTTTATGCACAACCCGAAACTGCAGGGATTACTGGCGGAGATCCCGGAAAACAGCACGGTGATTGTCGATCACGATAACGCCGAGTATCTCGATCCGGACGTCAAAGCGGTACTGCAGGATTTCGGCGAAAACGCGCGCGATCGTGGTATTCGTCTGAGTCAGTGGCCCGTTGCGGTGAAATAGCAATAACGCTTTGCTTAAAAACTGGTTTTTAGCGTAAAAATCGGATATCTCGGATATCCGATTTTTTTATTTGCAGGGCATAATTGCAGCAGCTCTCATCCTTGTTTCTCGGGTTTCAACCCTGCTAGCGCGCTCACATCTCGCCGATGCGGCTCATTGAGCGCGGCCCAGCCGCAGAGTAGGATGACGAAAACTCGCTTAATTGCCGAATCAACGCACAGTTATTTCAGGTTAAATGCTTGCTGATGCCCGTGGGCAGAAGGCAGCGATTTCCAGGTTACAGGGTTCAGACGTATGCGCGTTAAGCTGTTTGCTGAGAATAATTTAAAAAAGAATGCACTCTCGCTGTTCCTGATTACGCTTTTCTTCTGCTTTATCGGCAGTCATCTGCGCATTCCGGAGGAGTTCTCCCTGTTTTGGCCGGTGAACGCGCTGATTGCCGGTTTAATGGTGCGCAACCCCTTCCTGCATACCACGTCCAGCTATTTGGTGTGCTTTGCCGCGATGATATTTAACGACACGGTGTTCTCCGGCTGGGCGCTGCCTGCGGTGACCGTGAACTTCGCCAATATCCTGTTTATCCTCGTTTCGGTCAGCATGTTGATCAAACACCTGCAGCCGCCCTCGGCCAACAGCCAGGTGTTCAACGCCATGCGCATCTTCCCGGCCTGTTTCCTTGGTGCCGCAGCCTGCGCCACCTGGGGCGCGTGGGCGCAGGATATCGATTTCAACGCGCGCTTTGTGGTGGCATGGGGCGACTGGTTTAGCGAGCAGTTCTCGACTTCCCTGATGCTGCTGCCGGTGATGCTGGCGCGCTCATTGCGCAACGTTTCAGCGCGCACCTTACTGCATCCCGGCAAACTGTTGCCGCTGGCGGCGGTGGTGCTGTCATTGACTATGGGGGCGATGATTGGCGGGGCAGGTAGCTTAACCTTCCCGGTGCCGGCGCTGATTTGGTGTGCCATCGTGTTACCGATTCCTGTTACAAGCCTGGTGATCCTGATTACCGGTATCACTGAGATCGTTCTCGTTTCCCATGGCGTAATGAATATTCAGGGCGATGATGCACTGCTGCCGATCAGCCATCTCACCTCGGCGCGATTGGGTGTGGCAACCGTGGCACTCAGCCCGCTGCTGGTGGCGGTGAGCATGGATGCGATTCGCCAGCTCAATCATCGTCTGGCGCTGCGGGCGAATTTCGATTTCCTCACCCAGCTGCTGTCGCGTTCCGGCCTGTATGAAAGCCTGAAACAGGAGCCGTTCTCCTTACAGCGCGAAGCGGGCGTAGTGATGCTGGATGTCGACTATTTCAAAGCCATTAACGACAACTTTGGTCACGATGCCGGTGATGGCGTGCTGGAAGAGATTGCGCGCCGCATGCAACGCGTGGTGGGCAATCGCGGCATGGTGTGTCGCTTTGGTGGCGAAGAGTTTGTGGTGGTGGTGTTCGATTACAGCCATCTGCAACTTTATCAGCTGGCCGAGGCGATACGTCAGGCGATGGTCAAAGAGAAGTTCTGGATTCAGGGCAACACGGTGACGGTCACCGCCAGCTTAGGGCTGGCGCGCGGCAGTGCGCTGAGTGAGCGGGAATGGCCGGGCGTGATTAACCGCCTGGTGTCGGCCGCGGACAAAAATCTCTACCTCTCGAAACGCAATGGCCGTAACCAAACCTCTCCAGCGATGGAACCGCGCAGCATGGTGAATGACGTGGCGTGAAGAGCGTGATGGTCGCCATGAGAGGCGACCACCAGGTGGATTGATGTTGGGTTGTAACTTAATGAAGACCTCACAATTGCCTGATGCGAGTTGGTTTCGACATCCATCAATGGCGAAGTTTTTTTACCGTCGCAGGGTGCACATTGCTGCGCACCTGGAAATTGATGGTTAAACGCTGCTTTTCAACAGGCTGCTCTGTTGATGGCGCTGCTGCGCCAGCTCAATCAAGCGCGTAATCAAATCGCTGTAGCTTAATCCTGCCGCCTGCCACAACTTCGGATACATGCTGATATTGGTAAAGCCCGGCAGGGTATTCACCTCGTTCACCACGATCTCGCCGCTCTCGGTCAGGAACACATCGACACGCGCCATACCGAAGCACTCCAGCGACTGGAATGCGCGAATCGCCACGGCACGAATTGCTTCGCTGGCTTCCTCGCTGATGGCAGCGGGCACCACCACTTGTGCACCGTCGGCGCTGATGTATTTGGTGTCGTACGAGTAGAAGGCATCATGCACCACCACTTCGCCACACGGGCTGGCTTCGGGCTCATCATTGCCCAGCACCGCACACTCAATCTCGCGGCCTTTGATGCCTTGCTCGATCAGCACTTTGCGATCGAAGGTAAAGGCCAGATCCAGTGCTGCCGCCAGATCGTCGATGTGATCCACTTTGCTCACGCCGACAGACGATCCCTGATTGGCCGGTTTGATAAACAGCGGCAGACCGAACTGATCGACCACGGCTTGCGCATCCAGACGCGCACGCTGTGCCTGAGTCACGCTGATCCACGGCGCGACGTTTAAGCCGGCATCACGCAGCAAGCGCTTGGTGAAATCTTTGTCCATGCTCACCGCCGAGCCCAGCACATCCGATCCGACAAACGGCAGGTTCGCCATGCGCAACAAGCCCTGCAGCGATCCATCTTCACCCAGCGTACCGTGCACGATCGGGAAGATCACATCCAGCTGTGACAGTGGCTGCGCCTGCTGGCGAGTAATGAGTTGCTGCGAAGCACTGCCCGGCACTAGCGCAACATTTTCGCCAGAACGGTTCAGAGCAATCAGCGCCGGGTTATCGGCATTCAGCAGGAAACCGGAAGCATCATTCAGATGCCATTCGCCCTGTTTATCGATGCCCAGCAGCACCACCTCGTATTTGCTCTTATCGATGGCTTCGAGGATGTTTTTTGCTGATTGTAACGACACTTCATGCTCGGCCGATTTGCCACCAAACACGATTCCTACACGTTGTTTTGCCATTGGTCTTGATCCGATTGCGGTATAGCGAGTGGGTAAGATAGCACGGTCGGATTCAGCTCAGACAGCCTGAGTTTTACATGGCAATCAGGAGGTGATATTTTCGCCAACGGCTAATGATGGCCAACAAATTAAGGATGATTTAATGGGTATTTACGTATTTGATATTGATGGCACCATCTCAAAAGGTGGCTTAAAAGTGGAGGCCGAACTCTGCCAAAGCCTTGCCAGATTACAGCAACAACATCAGTTAATTTTCGCCTCTGCCAGACCTGTGCGCGATATGCTGCCGATGCTTTCTGATGAACTGCATACGGCAACCTTTATTGGCTGCAATGGCGGCATGGCCTATCAGGCGGGTGAAATTAAAACCAGTCATACACTTAATCCCGCGTTTGTGAAGCAGGTCTTGCAACATCTGACCGCTCTGGACATCCCTTATGTGCTGGATGGCGAATGGAGTTTTTCGTTCTCCAGCCGAACGCACCCTTTCCATGAATACATTCGCTCGCTCAGCAGCGAAGAGATCAGCGAGCAGGCGTTGATGGAACAAGGCGTGACGAAAATCCTGATGCTTTCCGATGCACACAAAGCATCAGTATTAGCATTAGTTGAAGCTGAAAATGTCAGTGTACATACCCATCGTAGCGATGGTTTCTATGACATCACACCGCAGGGGAATAATAAATACCGCGCCCTGAGTGAGCTGATTGGCAGCGAGAAATATACCGCGTTTGGTAACGATCAAAATGATTTCATCATGCTTAGCCATGCGGAAGTCGCCGTATTTATCGGCGAGGAAAAGGATTTTCCTCACGCCACGCATTACATCGAAATGGAGGCGATTCCTGAGCTGCTAATACAGCTTGAGAGCGATGCAACTGCGTAAACATTTGATAAACAGAAGCGCAGTTGGATAGCAATTAACCGGCGCGAGGTTTACAATCGCGCCGAATTTTACCCCAAGAGGATAACTGCATTGGACACCTGTCCCGAACGATTACAAAAGGTCCCTGCGGTAAGATAGCCTTCAATGCTGTCTTAACCGTGCGTTAAGACGGTGGATTTCCTTCCAGAATCTCCCCCTGTTTTTTTGCGTGATGCTGCTGAGTTTCAGCGGTAGCGGCACCGGCTGTAATCCATTTACACCCCCCTGAAGTTCCGCCTGCCTGAAGCAGCGGAGTGAGGTTTATGATGGATTGGAAAATATTTTTACTGCGCGTCACCGTCGCGCTGGTTCTGGGCGCGCTGATTGGCAGCGAGCGCCAGCTTCGCCAACGTATGACCGGTTTGCGCACTAACGCGCTGGTCAGCACTGGCGCCTGTTTATTTGTTTTGATGACGCAAAGCGTACCCGGCATCGCGACTGATGCCTCACGCGTGGCGGCTTATGTGGTCTCCGGCATCGGTTTTCTCGGTGGCGGGGTGATCATGCGCGACGGCCTCAACGTACGCGGCCTGAATACTGCTGCAACACTATGGTGTACTGCCGCCGTGGGCGTACTGTGTAGCATGGGATTGCTGCTGGAAGCAGCGATAGGTTGCATGGTGATTCTGTGCGCCAACATTCTGCTGCGCGATTTGGCCCAAGGGATTAATCGCCAGAGCCTGGTGCCTGCGGAAGAAGTGGTGCAGCACTACAAGGTGCAAATTATCTGTCTGGCACAGGATGAAGTGCAGGTGCGCAGTCTGATGCTGCATAGCCTCGGCGGCAGCGGGTTACGTCTGCAATCACTGCACAGCGAGGATATGAATCCGCCTCATCGTATGGAGGTGAATGCGGAAGTGCTGGGGAAACCGAGTATGACGGATCAGCTGGAGAGTTTGGTGGGACGGATTAGCCTGGAGAAGGGCGTGAGTTCGGTGAGGTGGCAGGTTTGCGGGTTGGAAGGGGAGTGATGGGCTAGGTTACGGTTTCGCCCCTTCACATGTGGGAAGCTCGATCATCGATGATTCGGGTTGGGATTTAGAAGAGAGTGCTGACAGATGGTGTTGGAAATATTCAATACCATCTGTTGTATTTTATGTAGATGAAGGAAACCACGATCACCCAGGATATGCTAAGGAAGGTCGCGTAATTTGGAATGTAGCGGACGAAAATGTAGATCCCTGCTACTACAGCCGCGAGGGGTATGAGGTAGATAAATGACTGAATTAACCATAGAAATGCTCTCTTCATTTTTTCAAAAATCTCGTATAAAGCATCCCATTATTTCCTCTTAATAGTGCTTACCAATATTCATGGCATTGAATTTTTAGTCTATCTTTGTGAGGTTACCGTTTGTTATTTGGCATAAAGCGTGTTTTTAGAAGGCTATTCAGGCTGAGTTTTGGGTAACTATACGTCGATGATACATCTGATTTACGATATTTTCCGAATTAGCGCGCTAAACCGATAATTTTTGGCTACGCTTGATACTTTTCAAGACGTTGCTCAATTTTCTGCACAGTTTAACACGTTTCAATAGCCGTTAAGCTAGCTACGGATCGGTAGATTTGCTGAATCGTCACGGGTATAACGGGCATTGTAGAGTCATTTGAGATGACTTGAAGAGGTGCCCAACTGGCTCCAGCGACAGTTTAATCCTGATGCTCCGTATTAGCGTTAGGTAATGGGCATTGCCTATATTAGTAGCCACGAAGGCTGGCTGTATCTGCCCGCTGATGTGGCGGAGATAGGCTGGAAAACTATTGTAAAATATAATCGTATTGCCCATAAGGAAGACAAGATATGGTAAACGAGGATATAGAGAAGGCTGTATTTGCGCTGGTTGAAGATTATAACGGAAAAAGTTTGTTCACATTAAGACGTTATAAGCTTGGGCTTGATACTGACCTTAACAACGACTTTCGCATGGATCCCATTGACGCTTATGAACTGTTTGAACGGTACGCTGACAGTTTCGGCATCAACCCCAGCACGATCAAGTTTAACGAGTATTTCCCGGAAGATTTCTCGGCACCACATGATCCAATTACTATCCGTTTGTTGATTGAGTCTGCTCAGGCCGGACGCTGGCTGGGTAAATAATTAACGCCTGTAAAGCTAAGCGTTCAATCTTTAGCTTTTTGCGGTCGCTTCCAGCGAATAATGGCTGAACGTGATCACTTCTTCGCGCAGCAAGTTACTGGTTTCCTTAAGAGGCTCTTGCAGTAGCATCAACTCATTTCGGACGAGAATCTGCGATGCCTTTACCGCGTCACCAACCCCACCAGTGTTGTCAGGGATGGTGCTCACCATTTGCGGTGGGACGCGGTGCGAACATAGCAAAACATGGTGGCTGGACTTCTTAATGTTAAAGAAATAATCTTTCGTCGCCACTTTACTGAGCGGCAGAGTCTTGATGCCGTCCGGCTTTCCGTTGGGCGCGTAGATGAACAGGTTGCGGAAGCTACCGATCCCTTCCGTGTCACGCATTGGATGAGCAGGTGATCATTTTGTGCCAAGGCGGAGAGAAGGATAAGCTCTGAATACCAGCTTTAGAGGTAGTGGTGGTAAAAATCCTTCGCCATTTCATCGTCACCGAAAAACACCAAAACAAATAAAAACCGTAGAAGGTGTCTTAACTTACTGTTTCAAATTCTTAAATTTGGTGGCCCCTGCTGGGTTTGAACCAGCGACCAAGCGATTATGAGTACCAATTTGAAGTGAGATAAATAATTAAGCTATTGATTTTTTGTGGTTGTATAAAGAACAGATATTGATGAAAAGTGGCACATAGCGTTGTGCTCTGCTGCCACTTTGCTGCCAATTTTTCTGAACCTACTGATCGTTATTGAGTTTGGATAAATCGGTCAAAGTTACTCTTGGAAGGGGATATCTGTTAGCAAGGTGATGTGCTATGCCCTCATTACCCCAAAAATCGTTAATGACTAACCGATTTTCAAAAAATCCTATCCAATAGCCTGGTGCAGTAGTTTGGTCTTTATTTATAGGGCAAAAGATAGAAATTGAAAGTATTCCCCAAACTACACTCTCAGGAAATATAATCGTCTTTTGTGCGAGAAAAACCTTTTTTTCTTTATGGAATGAAAATCCGTTTGATAAAGAATCATTATGAATAAGACCACACCTTACAACATGATACATTAAATCTGAAAAATCTGGATTTAGAATTGGTTGACGTACACCCTCGATGATTGGAAAGTTGTCAAATGTAGTTTCATCGAGATTTATTCCTCCAAGAGACATAAACTCAATCAGCCAAGAATATTTTTTGATGATATTTTTGAAATAACTACGACTACTCTTTTTTTGCTCGTAGTATCGTTGTGATGTTACATCAAGAGCATTACAAGCATGCTCTAATGCTGCGTAGGTTTCTCCGCGATCCATGTGGTCGATTGCGTACTTAACTCTTTCTCCGATTGTCGGCATATTCTCTCCATAACTAAATAGCTATTAGGGATTTAAGTCACATATCCATCTGCTGTAATGGATTGAATAACATCGCTTCTGAAAGATGATCCGGTGCAAAGTGTGCATAGCGCATTGTGACTTTAATATATGTATGTCCCAAAATTACCTGAAGCACAAGGATATTCCCTCGTTCATCATGAAATGATGAAGCAAAGGTGTGACTTAGACCGTGCGTCAACTGCCCAGCAGGTGTTTCTATGCCGGCCCGTTACATGGCTTTGCGAAACGCTAATAGCATGGTTTAAAGAGTACCTGCGCTTTCCTACTTGATGGCAGATCAGCCTGTAATTTTTCAGTTATCGGCACCACGCGGCTTTTCTTGCCTTTAGTTTTCACATATATGATCTGACCGGCGCGGATTTGGTTGCCCTTTGAGCCTTCGGCCTCCCTTAATCGTGCTCCTATTGCCAGGCTGGTTTTCACAATAGTCGTCAGATCTTTAGATCTGCTGTTGTCACACTCAGTAAGCAAGATTCTGATTTCCTCAATGGAGAGATACGCCATCTAAGATTCATTAATCTTAAACTCGTGCACGTTCTCTAATGGGTTTGCCGCGGTCCATTCATCCAATCGGCGCAGCTCATTAAACATCGCCCTGAAATACGCCAGCTCTAAATTTACCGTACGAGGCGTAACCGGCTCCAACATGCGTGATATGGCGAAGGCCGTTTGCGCGTGGGCATCGCGCTGGTGCATTCGTCAGTTCCAGCAGATCGGCGGAACGCCGACGGTTAGAGCTGGAACTAAAAGCCCGTGGTTTTGAGGGGCACGAGGAAGAAATTAGCCTCCTTTCCAGAGGATGCAGCCTAAATGCGGGGGCGAGGAGGCGGCTTTTTACCAGAATGGAAGGCTTAAGGAGGCTAAATTGGACCGGTGAGAATCTGGAGCAATCCCATTGAAAGATAAAAAAGAGTTTCACATTATTGTGAGTTTTATGTGCTGTATTTATATACAGTTAATTGTTGAGTGGGAGGCAACATGCAGGATTTTCTTTTGGAGTCGGTGAAGTCCCAGCACATTGATTTGTTTTTTTGAAAATTGTTGCTGTGAGTGACTGCGCAGAGTTAGAAAAGAGCATGGCAATTGAGCGGGTTGCAGAGCTAACTGATAAGCTTATGGCGCGGTTACGTAACCATGAATACAGTCGGTCAATGCATCAATTAGAGTAGGGATGCATGGTCCTAATGACTAGCGCGAGCGTGCATGTCTATGCTGCATGAATTCGCATGACCCAAAAAGGATCGCATCTCTCTCGGACCGCCTGTTCTGGCGGGCTTTTACTTATGTCATGCAGTGCATGAAAACCACTACGCAAAGCGGGCAGGCGTGGCGGAGGTACGAGCGCGCGCTGGGAGCTTAGATCAAAAATGTTGATGAAAATTTGAATGATTGGTAGGTTGGGATTTTTCCTAAAGGGATGTTGATATGTCTAAAAATGATCTTTCTCAGCTGAGGCTTGAGCAGGTGGATAACCTCATAATACTTTGTGATGAGGCGATGAGAGCTACGCCAGAAAATGTTAAGCGATTTATAGAGCCAGCTCCGGGTGTTTTAGCTCAATCAAAGGCCAAGCAACACAGCTTGATTTTTGGACGACGAGGCTCAGGAAAATCTTCACTCTTAAGAAAAGTTGTTGCTGACCTTACTATTGATAGGCGGCCCATATCTTTCGTTGATATGGAAACTTTTAAAGGTCATTCTTACCCTGATGTTCTTATCAGTGTATTGATTAAAAGTTTGCAAGAATTTCATACTTGGTTAGAAACAGCTGCCCTAACTCCTGCAACCAAAACTACTTTTTGGAACCGTTTTTTTGGGCGAGCTCCCGAAAGAAAACCATTTAAAAAACAGGGCACACAAGAAGTTATTAAAGAATTAGAGCAAATAATTTCCGATTTAGAGAATAAACTTTTACAACCTGAAGAAGTCGACATTCAGAGTAAAAAGATTTCAACAGGGAGCTATGAAGTTTCTGGCTCTGCTGGAATTAAAAACAGCCCTATTGAATTAGGTGGGGCGTTTAAAAAGGGTGGCGGTGCAACACTTGAGAAAAGTGAAGGTTACAAATCTATTAAAACTGAGTACTTGCATCAAAACATTTTAAAATTCCAACGTTTCTTTAATAAGCTTTCAATTTTGTCAGAAGGGCCAGCCTACCTTATACTTGATGACTTATACCATATAAGAAGAAGTGATCAAGCTAAAGTTATCGATTATTTCCATCGTATAGCTAAAGGGAATGGGCTTTGGCTTAAGATTGGCACAATTAAACATAGAAGTGAATGGTACGTCCACACTGATCCGCCAACGGGTGTAAAATTAGGAGATGATGCCAAAGAAATCAATATTGATATTTCTTTAGAGAAATTTTCAACATTGAAAACTTTCATGCAAAAGATTCTCGCAAACTTAATGAATGAGACCCCCCCTATTACTGTTAATGGTCTGTTGAATACAACTGCAATTGATAGGCTGATCATTGCCTCTGGTGGGGTAACTCGTGATTTTATTGGGATTTTTACTAAAGCTATAAATCATGCTCGTGAAAGAGGTCCTGAGCATCACAGAGGACCGCGCATAGGTGCCGAGGATGTTAACCTTGCAACCGGTGAATATGGCGACATTAAACGTGAAGAGTTCAAATTAGATGCTGACGATGATCGTATAGCTTTAGAAGATGCTTTCACCAAATTAGTTTCATTCTGCATTAATGATGCAAAATGCAATATATTCTTGGTCGATATAAAAATGACAGGCCCGGAAAGAGAAGCCATCAACCAATTAATAGACCTAAGATTGGTGCATTTAGTTCAGTCAAGGGTAACTCTTAAGAAAGGCGCCGATGGACTTGTATTTGAAGCATACATGTTAGATACGAGTCAATATACTGCTTCTAGGAAGGTTAGAGATTTAGACTTAATAGACTTGAACTCGAAAACTTTTAGTGAAGATATTAGAAAGAAAAGACTTTTATATGCTGGCTAATTTTAGAGGCGCCTAAAAGGTGCCTCTAAATTTCCGTTTCAATACTTAGTCGAACTTATACGTATTAAAATTTATTACATTGTCTTTGAACTAACTATTTAGTTCTTCGATTTTTTTTGCAGGGGTATTAATTCATTTCTTACAAATGCTTTACTCGCTTTTTCCACGTAGCCAAATCCACCGGTATTGTTGGGTATAATCCCCATCATCTGCGGCGGTACACGGTGTGCGGCCATCATGTCGTCACGACTCACGTTCTTGATATTTAGAAACTCATCCTTAGCCGCCACTTCTGACAGTGGGATTATCTGAATCCCGTCTTTCTTTCCGTTCGACGATTACATAAACAAATTGCGGAAGTTGTCCGGCCCCTTGGCGCTTTTCATTGCCTGGCGGATAACGTATGGACTGACCGCGGAGAACGGCTACACGACCAGCATTGAACTTGAAGTGAAAATATATTCACTTGAAATGGAATAGTGCTATCTCAAAATGGTTAAATTGAGTAATATTTATCTCAATTGGGTTCTGGAGAAAACATTATGATGAATTGCCCTTTGTGCGGGAACGCCGCACATACCCGCAGCAGCTTTCAGGTATCAGCAACAACTAAAGAACGTTATAACCAGTGCCAGAACATTAATTGCAGCTGTACGTTTAAATCGCATGAGACAGTGTCTGAGATCATTATGAAACCGGGTAGCGTTAAACCGGTGCCGCCGCATCCGGGAAGAAATCAGCAGCAACCGCTGTGGTTATAATTCATGTGATGTTTTGAATAGCCCGTAGAGTGCGGGCTATATAATGGTTGTCTAATCTCATTTTCAAATGAGCATAAAGTTTGGTGATTGTTTTATTTTTGGACAGCGCAGGGAAATTATTTTCATAAAATATTTATTCAATATTCATGATATTTGGTCGTCTACGCTCAATTTTTATTTGTCATCATACTACCAATCTATAAACTCAGTGATATTGTCTAGTCTTGTGACAGTAACTCTAGACCCTAACAAATTCTGCCAGTATGTCTCACGTGCATTTTGCTCGCCTGCACCGCTCCACTCAATCACTCTTAAAGGCTTAGAATCCAGGTAAGGCCGAATAAGCATATTTAGATGATCATCCAAACCAGAGTATCCGAATAATATGATTTCTTGCGACTCATGCAATGTAAATTGCAAATATTTCCAGTAAGTAGAAAGAACACTAGATGCTGCAATTACTGAAGGTTTTCTTCTAATGTGAGTCAAAACTATATGTTCACTGGCCTCATCTTCATTAAGTGTTAGTTCAGCACGTGAACATTTATATACATTATCATTCCAGTTGTAGAAAAGAGGTGAGCCGTGCAAATGTAAATAATAGCCAAATCTATTGCCAAATCTACGTTCTAAGGCATCTGAAGAAAATCCACTTCTTAACATACCATCAACTAGATATCCACTGTATCCATCAAAAATACCGTTATCAATAAATGAGTTGTACAATAATTTATCGTAATTTAATGTCGCAATATGACTGCGTGTATTTTTTACAAATTGGACGAGTGAATCTTCAAATTGATGAGGTAAAAAATTTTCGTAATTATGTAATTCGGTTGCAACTTTATGGATATACTTAGCGGTAATATCAGGGAAATTTATTCCATCTTCAGTAAGCCAGTGAACATCCCCCTCTCCAATATGAGTTAGAGCTTTGCAATACGTAACAACTTGATGAAGCGTATCCATTTCATGTTCTCCTTCTGGAGGCCCCTGTCTCTGGAGACAACGCTCAATAAGTTGCTTTTGGGCATCAGTCAAAAAATCAGGCCGATTCCAAATTTCTGTCAATGCTCTATTTAATGAGAAGTGAGCAGGATCTAATGCCATACCAAGACCATTTCCAAATATTATTAATTTCCTTGCCATTATTAGTGCCTCTTGTGGGAATAATGCTGGGTAGCGCAATTCAAGACGATGCAATGCAGAGTTAATAATCATGCTTTATTTAAAATGTGATGTTTCTGGTAAAGATATTCACTCTAGGTGGCTAGGTTGAAATAAATTCAAGTCAATATTTTTTTGTTTTACGTAGGAATAGGCATGGTAAATTTTCTAATGATTTTCTATCAACCAAACTAACGTTTATCAAGCAATAATTCAATATGCTGTATATAAATTTTCATTAAAAATCTACATAGGTGTGGTCATATACGGACTTATAAACTAATAGTGTGATTGTAAGCAACCGTATCTGTAAATGCACGATTGAACATCTTTAAGTGTTATAGGTTCTACCCGTCCGGTAGAGTAGATGTAAGAAATGCATGTGATTCATCATGTGTTCACCGCACTTGGGCTTTATCAAACTTACGATTGCTGCTTTTTTACTCTCAGTAGTAGAGAAAAAATGGCAGTTAAAAAAAGTGCTGCCATTTTGCTGCCAATGGTGAATGCGAGAAACAAAAAAGCCACCTCAAAAGGTGGCTTAACTGCATGATTTACATCACTAAATTTGGTGGCCCCTGCTGGGTTTGAACCAGCGACCAAGCGATTATGAGTCGCCTGCTCTAACCACTGAGCTAAGGGGCCAGCGGAGCGGGGATTATAAAGTATCTCGGAGGGGTGATCCAGCGTTCGTCAATCGGTTGGTGAAAATTAGAACAATATCTGAGTCATTGATCTCCAAGCAAAAATCCTTTTTCACAGCATATCAACGCTCAGCCCACACCCAGCCATTGCTGTTTTTATGAGGCAAGGCACACCACGCACCTTGCCTCAGCAACGCCCAAAGCTTACAGATAACGTGATGCGGGCTTATTCAATGAGATGTACGGGATCATCGCGCCACGCGCTTCATCAAGCTTCTGCCACAGGCTCATCTCTTCCACGGAAGGGATAGTAATTAGTTCGCCCGCATCCAGACCGCTCAAGGCTGCCGCGACCAGATCCTCGACTTCCATCATCTTCTCAGCCGGGATGTCATTAATCGATTTCCCGGCACGATCAAAGATCTCCGTCCGCGTGAAGCCGGGCAGCACGGCTTGCAGCACCACGCCGCTGCCTGCTAACTCGCGGTCCATATTGCGCGTCAGTGACAGCACATAGGCTTTGCTGGCGTTGTAGGCGCCATTCATCACCTCATGCACCAGTGCAACCACTGAAGCGATGTTTACGATGGTGCCTTGCCCACGTGCACGGAAGGCTTGTGCAGCGCTGTGGGCCAGTTCGGTCAGCGCGATGATATTGAGTGACAGCATAGTTTGAATCGGCTGAATATCGGCGTCGGTAAATTCACCTTCCACCACCATTCCCGCATTGTTAACCAGCATCGTGATGTCGTGGTTGTCACGCAGTTCACGTGCCACTTTAGCCAGATCATCCGTTTGCGTGAGGTCCGCTGCCAGCACGCGGACGTCAATGCCGTGTGCCTCTTGCAGCGATTGCGCCAGCTGGTTAAGCCGTGAGGCATCACGCGCCACCAGAATCAAATTGCTGCCGCGTGCGGCCAGCTGTTTCGCGTAAGTTGCACCAATGCCGCTGGATGCGCCGGTAATCAAAGCCAGTTGTTGTGTCATGGTCGGTTCCTGTAAATGATGGTTGTCATATCTGATGGAACTTAATATGACGATCATCATATTTTTCGTCAAGCTGGAATATGATGATCGTAATAATTACACTGATTGCCATTAACGATGAGCAGGATGGTGAGAGATGGAAAAGCTAAGCCACAAGGCGCGCACGCGGCAGCGCATACTGGATGAGGCAGCGGTGGTGATGCGCGAATGCGGTACCGAAGGCATTGGCGTGGCGTCGCTGATGAAGCGCGCGGGCTTAACTCACGGCGGCTTCTACGCCCACTTTGATTCGCGAGAAGCGCTGGTTGAGGCGGTGATTGCCGAGATGTTTGCTGATTCGGCGCAGCGCTTTGCGGCCATCACCAGCCTGGTCGATCCCGCCGAGCGACTGACACAACTGATCGATAACTATCTCTCTGAGCATCATCGCAATACGCCGGGAGAAGGCTGTCCAATGCCTGCGCTGGTGAGTGAGATTGCCCATCTGCCGATTGAAACACGCACGCTGTTCTCGCAACGTCGCGATGCAGTGCGGCAACGGCTGGCGCAGGCCCTCAACGAAATGCATCATCCTCAGGCTGATGACGTCGCCGTCAGCATGCTGGCCGAAATGGTCGGTGCGGTGGCGCTGGCGCGTGCCTGTCCGGATGATGAGGAAGCGCGCAATATGCTGGCGGTGAGTCGTCGCTCAGTGAAGCAAAGGGCAGGGCTGGAGAGCGCATGAGCGAGCACGATATTCAGGACATTATTGCGCCGGATTTGCAGGTGCTGTTTTGTGGTATCAATCCGGGCAAATCATCGGCGCACACCGGCTTCCACTTTGCTCATCCGGCTAATCGCTTCTGGAGGGTGATCCATCAGGCCGGTTTTACCCGCGAATTGCTGAAACCGGAACAGGAGCAGCGGCTGCTGGAAACCGGTTGTGGCATCACTATGCTGGTTGAGCGTCCCACCATTCAGGCCAATGAGTTGGCGGGTGATGAGCTGCGCGATGGCGGGGCGCGTTTGCAGGAGAAGATCTTACGCTATCAGCCGCGTGCGTTGGCGGTACTGGGCAAAGATGCGTTCCAAAAGGCGTTCCGACAGCGCAAAGTGGAGTGGGGCGAGCAGCTGCAAACCTTGGGTGAAACGCGCTTATGGGTGCTGCCCAATCCCAGCGGTTTGAACCGCGCGACGATAGAGGAGATGGCGGCAGCTTATCGCCAACTTCATGATTGGTTACAGAATAACGCGTGAGCGTGCTCCGCTTAACGCGGACCTGAAGTTGTTCAATCTGTGGTTTCTGACTAAACCCAAATCTTTATGGCAAATAAAGAGAGGGAAGATGAAACGCACAATCGCGTTAGCGGCGCTGCTGGTGATGGCGCAACAGACGGCACAAGCGGAAACGCTGAAAGTATTTAGCTCCGGTGGCATGTATCCGGTAATAGAGAGCCTGAAGCAGGATTATCAGCAGCAAACCGGCAATACCCTACAGCTGGAAGCGGCACCCTCGATGGGCGATACGCCACGGGCTATCCCTAATCGTCTGAAGCGTCAGGATAATGCCGATGTGCTGGTGATGGTCGATTACGCCATCAAGCCGCTGGAGCAGGCCAAATTTGTGGATAGCAACAGCCATCAGGTGCTGGCGCACTCTTATATCGCTATGGCGGTGAAGCAGGGCATGTCGCCGCCGGATATCAGCACAGTGGCGAAATTCAAACAGGTCCTCACGGAAGCCTCCAGCATCGCGATATCAGACAGTGCCAGCGGCAAATATATTCAAGGCAAGATGCTGAGCAAGCTGGAGTTGGGGCCGAAGACCGCCAGCAAAGTGTCAGTGATCCCCGCCACGCCGGTGGGTGAAGCGGTGGCGCAGGGGAAAGCGGAGCTGGGCTTCCAGCAGAACAGTGAATTGCAGGCGGTGAAGGGGATTACCATTGTTGGGTTAATCCCGCCGGCGGTGCAGCAGGATACTTTGTACGGTGCGGTGATTACGCGTAGCACCCAGCAGAAGCAGGCGGCAGCGCAGTTTGTGAAGTATTTGCAGAGCGATAACGCGCGCAAAATGATGCAGGAAAAAGGGCTGACGCCGTTTTGAAGGCAATAAAAAACCCCGGCAAGCCGGGGTTTTTCGTCTTAACGAGGATTAATCGTCAAGGAAGCTACGCAGCACTTCAGAGCGGCTTGGGTGACGCAGCTTACGCAGCGCCTTGGCTTCGATCTGACGAATACGCTCACGGGTAACGTCAAACTGTTTGCCAACCTCTTCCAGCGTGTGGTCGGTGTTCATATCGATACCGAAACGCATACGCAGGACTTTCGCTTCACGCGCAGTCAGACCCGCCAGCACGTCGTGGGTGGCTGAACGCAGGCTTTCTGAGGTAGCAGAATCCAGCGGCAGCTCCAGCGTGGTGTCTTCGATAAAATCGCCCAGATGTGAATCTTCATCATCACCAATCGGCGTCTCCATTGAGATCGGCTCTTTAGCAATTTTCAGCACTTTGCGAATCTTATCTTCTGGCATCAGCATACGCTCAGCCAGCTCTTCCGGCGTTGGCTCACGGCCCATCTCTTGCAGCATCTGGCGCGAAATACGGTTGAGCTTGTTGATGGTCTCAATCATATGCACCGGAATACGGATGGTACGTGCCTGGTCGGCGATAGAACGGGTGATAGCCTGACGAATCCACCAGGTCGCATAAGTTGAGAACTTATAACCACGACGGTATTCAAACTTATCAACCGCTTTCATCAGGCCGATGTTACCTTCCTGAATCAGATCGAGGAACTGCAGACCACGGTTGGTGTATTTCTTGGCGATAGAAATAACCAGACGCAAGTTTGCTTCAACCATCTCTTTCTTCGCACGACGCGCTTTGGCTTCGCCGATCGACATGCGACGGTTGATGTCTTTAACCTGCTCGATGGTCAGGCCGGTCTCTTCTTCAATCTGCTGCAATTTCTGCAGTGAACGCGTCACATCATCTTCAACTTCAAGCAGTTTCTCTGACCAGGGTTTATTCATGGCCAGCGCCGCTTTGAACCAGCTTGGGCTGGTTTCGTTGCCGGTGAACAGCGTGATGAAGTTCTTCTTCGGCATTTTGCAGATTTCAATACACAGCTTCATGATCAGGCGCTCTTGCGTACGCACGCGCTCCATCATGACGCGCATACTGTTCACCAGGTAGTCGAATTGCTTCGGCACCAGGCGGAACTGTTTGAACACTTCAGACAGGTTATTGATTTCTGCAACGGCATCAGCGTGGCTGCGGCCTTTGGCTTTGATCACGGTACGGGTGGTTTCGTACTGGGTGCGCAGATCGTTGAACTTCTCGCGCGCCAGTTCTGGATCGATGGAGTTATCATCGTCAGAGCTGTCGTCGTCGCCATCTTCGTCTTCTTCATCGTCGTCGTTACGGTCTTCTTCAGACAGTTCAGAACCCACGTGAGTGGCGGTTGGCGCGATATCTTCTTCCGCGTTCGGGTCAACAAAGCCGGTGATCAGGTCAGACAGGCGAGATTCGCCCGCTTCCACACGATCGTACTGATCGAGCAGATAGGTGATGGCTTCCGGATATTCGGCAACCGAGCACTGAACCTGGTTGATACCGTCTTCGATACGCTTAGCGATGTCGATTTCGCCTTCGCGCGTCAGCAGCTCAACGGTACCCATTTCGCGCATATACATACGCACAGGGTCAGTAGTACGGCCAATTTCAGATTCAACGCTAGAGAGTACCTGCGCGGCAGCTTCTGCGGCATCTTCGTCAGTATCAGTACTGTTCTCATTCAGCATCAGATCATCGGCATCAGGTGCTTCTTCAACAACCTGAATACCCATGTCGTTAATCATCTGGATGATGTCTTCGATCTGATCGGAGTCGACGATATCTTCCGGCAGATGGTCATTGACCTCAGCATAGGTCAGATAGCCCTGCTCCTTACCACGGGTGACAAGCAGCTTAAGCTGTGACTGCGGGTTTTGCTCCATAAGACGGTATCCACACTTCTGTTAATTAGATTGGTGTCGGTCGGCAGCGAGCCAACTATAACAGTGAAGGCGTTGTTCTTTTGCCGCTGCCTTCAACGCGGCCAGGGTATCGACCCTTCATATATCGGCACTTAAGCCGCTGAATTCTTTCTTTCGAGGCTAACTTACTTGCCATTTTTAACTCTGGCAGTGCTCGCAATCCTCACGTACTTCAGTACGCTCCGGTTGCTGTGCGCTGGCAGCGTTAAAACTGGCTGCGACGTTAACGCCTCTCGCTCCGGTGCGCTAACTGCGTAGACCGAACGATCAAACCAAAACGGCGGCTTTAACAGCCTTCAACGTTCTGGTCTGGTAAAAATCTTATTTTTTCGCTAATGCCTGGCTTAAGGCCCAGAACTCGCGGCGTTCGGCAGCGCTCAGGCCTTCAGTACGATCGCGTGCGATAAGCGCTTCAAGGCGCTGTTCAAGGGCTGAGTCGTAAAGACTCGCCAGTGAATCCTGGAACACGGCTTCTGCTTCTTCATCCACTATCATGTGGTTCCAGGTGGCCAGCGTTTCAAGGGGCTGGCTAAATTCTGTCCCGCGATATAACTCTAGTAGCTGTCCGGTCGTCAGGCCAGGATTCTCAGTACAACGACTGACTAACTCCACAAACAGCGGTAAACCCGCCATTTTTGACTGCTCAAGCCCATCCAGCGTAGGAACGATGGCGGCAAATTGCGGATTCTGCACCAGTAGCGCAATCAACACGCGCATGGTGGTGCGCTTCAACGGGGGAGCCGTTGGCGCAGTGCCGCTTTCTGCCTGCTTTGGCATCAGCTTGTCTAACTGGTTATCGTCCAGAATGCCGAGTTTATTACCCAGATTCTGACGCATATAAATGCGTAAAGTTTCACCGGGGATCTGGCTAATCAACGGCAGCGCCAGCGTTGCCAGCTTGGTTTTACCGTCACGCGTGCTCAGATCGACCTGTGGCATCAGGCTGTCGAATAAAAACGTGGAGAGCGGTAAAGCCTGCTCCATCCGCGCTTCAAACGCCTCTTTGCCTTCTTTACGCACCAGCGTGTCCGGATCCTCGCCATCAGGCAAAAACATAAAGCGTAGCTGACGACCGTCATTCATGTAAGGCAATGCGGTTTCCAGTGCACGCCATGCGGCTTCGCGCCCCGCGCGGTCGCCGTCGTAACAGCAAATCACCGTGTCGGTAGAGCGGAACAGCAGCTGAATGTGCTCAGCGGTGGTCGAGGTGCCCAGCGAGGCAACGGCATAATCGATGCCAAATTGCGCCAGCGCCACCACGTCCATATAGCCTTCTACAACCAGCAAACGCGCGGGCTGCGGATGATTCTTTTGCGCTTCATACAGGCCATATAACTGACGGCCTTTATGGAAAATCGGTGTTTCCGGCGAGTTCAGGTACTTCGGCGTATCGTTGCCCAGTACACGTCCACCAAAACCAATGACGCGCCCACGCTTATCGCGAATCGGGAACATCACGCGATCACGGAAACGATCATAAGTGCGGCCGGAATCGTTACTGACCAGCATGCCCGCTTCCATTAAGGATTCGCGGTCTTCTTTCTGCTGACCAAAACGTTTCAGCACGTTATCCCAGCCTGCTGGCGCATAACCAATCGCGAAGTGATCGATCACTTGCTGGCTGAGACCGCGTGTGGCGAGATAATTTTGTGCAGATGTCGCTTGCGGGTTACGCAGGCTTTGCTGATAGAAACCGTCGAGGCCTTCCAGCAGCTGATACAGACTTTGACGCTGATGACGTTCCATCGGGCTGGGGCCGTTGCCCGCTTCATACGGCACTTCTAAGCCGTGTTGCGTGGCCAGCTCCTCAACGCTTTCGACGAAATCCAGACGATCGTGATTCATCAGGAAATCGATGGCGTTACCTTTGGCGCCACAGCCGAAGCAGTAATAGAACTGCTTCTCACCGCTTACGGTGAAAGAGGGGGTTTTCTCGTTATGAAAAGGACAGCACGCGTGATAGTTCTTACCCTGCTTTTTCAGCTTAACGCGGGCATCGATAAGATCCACGATATCCGTGCGGGCAAGTAAGTCATTGATAAATACGCGTGGAATTCGTCCAGCCATAAGCCCCGGTTTTTCAGCTCATAAACGGCAACAAGCCGCGCTTCCTTTCGGAAAGCACGGCCTCTTACTTGACTCTGTCTGCGTTTAACACGCGGCGGAAGCGAACTTCCGAAAGAAATTAGTACAGACGAGTGCGGCGTGCGTTTTCGCGAGCCAGTTTCTTGGCGTGACGCTTAACAGCAGACGCTTTAGCGCGCTTACGCTCAGTCGTTGGTTTTTCATAAAACTCACGACGACGAACTTCCGCCAGAACACCTGCTTTCTCGCAAGAACGCTTGAAGCGACGCAGTGCTACGTCGAAAGGCTCGTTTTCACGTACTTTAATTACCGGCATGTAACTCTTACCTCGATAAATTCGGTTTTGCTGCTGACTGCGGCGCCAGCACTTTTAAAATGGTGCAGCATTTTACTCCAGCCGTAGCCGAGTTGTAAAGCACCATGAACAATTTAGAACCAACAGAGACATATGCCATCGCGGCTGCCGGTTTTTTCAGGCCGTGGAGTATAGCGCACTCTTTGTGCGACAGAAAAACACTTTTTCCTGGCAAAGTCGTCCAGCGTGTGATTCGCCTGTGCTACACTGCGTGCCGCAAGAAGAGGGTGATAAAAGCTATGCGAGTTCTGGGTATTGAAACGTCCTGCGATGAAACCGGCATCGCGATTTATGACGATGCGTCCGGTCTGTTGGCGAATCAATTATATAGCCAGGTCAAACTGCACGCCGATTACGGTGGCGTAGTGCCCGAACTGGCCTCACGTGACCACGTGCGCAAAACCGTTCCGCTGATTCAGGCTGCGCTGAAAGAAGCCGGATTAGCCGCAAAAGACATTGATGCCGTGGCCTATACCGCCGGTCCAGGTTTGGTCGGTGCGCTATTGGTCGGGGCGACTGTCGGCCGTGCACTGGCGTTCGCGTGGAATGTGCCTGCCGTGCCAGTCCATCATATGGAAGGCCATCTGCTGGCACCGATGCTGGAAGAGAATCCACCGGAGTTTCCGTTTGTGGCACTGCTGGTCTCCGGCGGTCACACGCAGTTAATCAGCGTCACTGGCATTGGTGAATACACTTTGCTGGGCGAATCGATTGACGATGCGGCGGGTGAAGCTTTCGATAAAACCGCCAAACTGCTCGGTCTGGATTATCCAGGCGGGCCGATGCTGTCACGCATGGCGCAGCAGGGCACGCCGGGTCGCTTCAAATTCCCGCGCCCGATGACCGATCGCCCAGGGCTGGATTTCAGCTTCTCGGGTTTGAAAACCTTCGCCGCTAACACCATTCGTGAACATAACGGCGATGAGCAGGCGCGTGCCGATATCGCTCGTGCGTTTGAGGATGCAGTGGTGGATACGCTGATGATCAAGTGCAAACGCGCGCTGGATCAGACCGGCTTTAAACGCCTGGTGATTGCCGGTGGTGTCAGCGCCAACCGCACGCTGCGTGAGCGCATGGCCGAGATGATGCAAAAACGCGGTGGTGAGGTGTTTTACGCGCGTCCGGAGTTCTGCACCGATAACGGCGCAATGATTGCCTATGCGGGCATGGTGCGGCTGAAAGGCGGTACGCGTGGTGGATTGGGCGTCAGCGTCCGGCCACGTTGGCCACTGGCAGAATTGCCCGCCATCTAAAACGAAAAAACCGGCATCGCGCCGGTTTTTTTATTTCTTCTTCCGCTTCCAGATCTTATTTTCCTGGCCGCGCCACAAGCGCTGGATGTTGTCGTGATGGCGCAACAGAATCAAACAGGAGAGCATCGAAACCGGGAAGGTGAACTGGGGTTTGAACCACCACACGTAAAACGGCGCGATCAGCGCACTGACTATCGCACCCAGCGAGGAGTAGCCGCTCAGCAGTACCGTCAGCAGCCAGGTGCCGGTCATCAATCCCGTCAAATCCCAGCCAATCGGCGCAATCGCACCAAACGCCGTCGCCACGCCTTTACCGCCACGAAAACGGAAGAACACCGGATAGATATGGCCGAGGCAGGCAGCAATCGCGGTCAAGCCGAGATACATCGGCGTGACGTGCAGCAGATAGGCGATCCATACCGGAATCATCCCTTTTGCCACGTCGAAAATCAGTACCGCAGCCGCAGCGGCTTTGCCACCAATGCGCAACACGTTGGTCGCGCCTGGGTTGCCGGAGCCAGCGGTACGCGGATCGGGTAAGCGCGCGAGTTTACAAACCAGGATCGCACTGGAAATCGAGCCGCAAAGATACGCGAAAATAATCATACCAAGCGCGATAGCACTCATAGCGTCGTACCGTTCCTTTTGGGTCGTTTTGTTCTCGATAAGCGTGGATAATACGCATAATCCGCCGGAAGTGGTATCCGGCTTAGCCAAAAACAGAGACTGACATCATGGATATCGTATTTATAGAACAACTCACCGTGTTCACCACCATTGGCGTTTACGACTGGGAACAGGGCATGCAGCAGAAGCTGGTGCTCGATGTCGAAATGGCGTGGGACAACCGTCGTGCCGCGGTGAGTGACGATGTGAACGACTGTCTGAGCTATGCCGATGTCACCGAGGTTATCCTCAATCATCTGCAGGGCCAGCGCTTTGCCTTAGTCGAACGCGTGGCGGAGGAAATTGCCGATCTGTTGATGAATCGTTTCAAAACTCCCGGTGTACGTATCAAGGTCGGGAAACCTGGCGCGGTGGCCCAGGCAGTGACCGTTGGCGTGCGTATTGAGCGCGGGACTATTCCTAAATAAATCATCCGTGATTGCCATCACAATGAAACCAAACCAAATTATGTTGTGTCTCACTTGAGGCCGTTGCGCTAACGGACGCGAAGTTGCCGATTTTCTTAAGGTTTCCTTCAGCGTGGCGCAGGCATAATTTTAGGCGGTAGCACCTTGCGACCGCCTTTTTACTGTTTAAAACGGATAGAGGAAAAATTTTGATGGCAGATATTCACCAGCTTTGGGTTGCTGCAATCCTGGGGGTTGTGGAAGGCCTCACGGAATTCCTGCCGGTCTCTTCTACGGGCCATATGATCATTGTTGGCCATCTGTTGGGTTTTGAGGGTGATAAAGCTGAAACCTTTGAAGTTGTCATTCAGCTGGGTTCAATTTTAGCGGTAGTGGTGATGTTCTGGCGCCGCCTGTTCGGACTGATTGGTATTCACTTCGGTAAGGAGCCGCATGAAGGCACCGGAACCGGGAAACTGACGCTGATTCACATCCTGTTAGGTATGGTTCCCGCGGTGGTGATTGGTCTGGTGCTCCACGATCAAATCAAAAGCCTGTTTAATCCGATTAACGTGATGTACGCGCTGGTCGTTGGTGGTGTGTTGCTGTTGGTCGCTGAGTACTTCAAGCCGAAACAGCCTAAAGCGGTAGGTATCGATGATATCACTTACCGCCAGGCATTTATGATTGGCTGCTTCCAGTGTCTGGCGCTGTGGCCGGGCTTCTCGCGTTCGGGTGCCACCATTTCTGGCGGTATGCTGATGGGCGTGAGTCGTTATGCCGCATCGGAGTTCTCGTTCATCCTTGCGGTGCCGATGATGATTGGTGCGACCGGCTTGGATCTCTACAAGAGCATGGGCTTCCTGACGATGCAGGATTTCCCGATGTTCGCCGTCGGCTTCGTGACCGCCTTTATCGTAGCGCTGCTGGCCATCAAAGTGTTCCTGGAACTGATTAAGCGTATTTCGTTTGTCTCGTTCGCTATCTATCGCTTTATCGTGGCGGCGGCGGTTTACGCCATCTTCATGTAAGCGCGGCGTGCGGCCAGTTATGCTGGCCGCACGTTGATCAACCCTTCCTGTACCGCCATCACCCGACGACGCGTCAACTCTTCCCGCACGGCTGGACCTTTAAAACCTGCTGCAACCACATCCTTCGTCGGCACCGCCTGAGACAGTGCAAACGCCTGACGCAAATAATCGCCTTGTGGATAGGCCAGGCTTTCCATTCCGGTGCGGCCACGCGCGTCGGCTTCGCTGGTTAGCGCCATCTTCTCTACGCGATCGGGCTTGCGCCACGCATCAATGCGATCAAACAGAGCCACCAATGACTCCGCTGACTGACGCTCAATGGTGTGGACGATATCGTGGAATTCGGTGACGATTAACGCCAGGTCGCGCACCTGATTGGGTACGCGCAGCCGCTGGCACAGTGCTTCGACAATCGGGACGCCAGCTAAACCGTGACCATGATGGCTCGGCCATTTTTCCTGCGGCGTCAGCGCCTTACCGACATCGTGGAACAGCGTGGCAAAGCGCACGTCCAACTCATCTGAAAGGGCGGCAGATATCGTCAGCGTCATTAACGCGTGCACGCCGGTATCAATTTCGGGATGCCATTTGATCGGCGCCGGAATGCCGTACAGGTTATCCAGCTCCGGGAACAGCACCTGCAACGCACCGCAGTCACGCAATACCTGAAAATAGACCTGCGGATTGCGGGTCAGCAGGGCTTTTTCGGTCTCTTTCCACACGCGTTCGGCCGTGAGGTCAGCTAACTCGCCGCTCTCCGCCATCTCACGCATTAAGGCCTGAGTTTCATCCGCGACACGGAAATTGAGGTGGGCAAAACGGGCAGCGAAACGCGCCACGCGCAGGACGCGCAGTGGATCTTCGTTAAAGGCGGCGGAGACATGGCGCAGGGTGCGATTCGCCAAATCCTGCTGCCCGCGATAAGGGTCGATTAAGCTGCCGTCGTCGGCCTGCGCAATGGCATTGATGGTGAGATCGCGGCGCTGCAAATCCTGCTCCAGCGTCACGTCCGGGGCAAATTGTGTGACAAAACCGGTGTAGCCTTTGCCATTTTTGCGCTCGGTACGCGCCAGTGCATACTCTTCACGACTGCGTGGGTGCAAAAAAACCGGAAAATCCCGGCCCACCTGCTGATAACCTTGTGCCAGCATCGCTTCAGGTGTGGCACCGACCACCACCCAATCTCTATCTTTTACCGGCAAACGCAGTAAGGCATCACGCACCGCGCCACCGACCAGAAACGTCTTCACTCAACCACTCCAGAGGCAATGTATTCTGCGCGCCGTGCACGCATGTTGCGTTATTGTTGCATACTTTGGCTAAATATCGGGCACGCCAAAAGGGGCATCTTACGATCCCCTTGAAGAAAAGAACAAATCGGCGTGGTGGTTTAGTTCATCCAGCGATCGTTTTTCTTACGGCGTGGCACCATGTGCGGCAATACCAAACCAAGCAGCAAGCCGACACCCAACACGCCGCCACCATACATAAACCACTGCATGATGATGGTGCGCTGTTTGTCATCCAGCTGGACGTTCGCGGCGCTGACTTTCTTCTGCGCGACAATCAGCTCATTTTTCAGCTTCTGATTTTCCGCTTTCAGGCCGTCAATGGTGCCGTCGCTGTTCGCCACTTTGCTCTGCATTTCAGAGGTGCGCTGATTCCAGCTGTTGTCGATATTCGCCAGCTTAGCGGTGAGATCTTTGACCTGTTGCTCCAGCTGCGGCACGCGGGTGCGCAGGCTAGGTTCGGCACTCAACTGGGACAGTGGGATCCAGTTGGTTTTCCCTTCGGCATCACGAATCTGACCATATTGGGAATCGTTGTTGACCTGCAAAAGGGTGACTTCCTCTCCGGCATTCAGCTTGCCAATCAAGCGATATTGATCGCCCGGACCGCTGCGTACCCAAGTGGATAATTCATCGGAGATATAACGCTTTTCGTCAGCAGCATGAACGGGGGCGATGGCGCTAAATGCCAGCAAAGAAAGGGCAGCAAGTGTGATTTTTTTCATTCGATGTCGTTTTTTCTTAATGGCGTAAAATTACCGGCACAGTCTGGAGACGCTTCTCAAAAATCTGAATGAGAACTATCCTGGTCTCAATCTGGTGCGAAAAGGGTCGTAAAAGCACAAGAAAGCGGAGACAGCGGGCTTCCGGTGCATTACTCTTCGCCAGATTAAACTCGTAAGTGCCAGCAGCGTATTGAATAAAAAATTATGACCATCGAAATCGAATTAAAGTTCATTGCCACACCACAAGCCGCCGAAAAACTCGGTGAAACCCTTGCCGCGTGGCCACATCAGCACTTCGCCGCACGCGAGCTGACTAACATCTATTTTGAGACCGATGACAATCAGCTACGTCGTTGGGATATGGGCCTGCGCATCCGCGGTGTCGATCAGCGTTATGAGATGACGCTGAAGGCCGCCGGAAAAACCGTCGGCGGTCTGCATCAGCGCCCGGAATATAACGTCGACCTCACTGAGCCTACGCTGGATATCGCCCAGCTGCCGGCCGAAATCTGGCCAGAAGGCACCGATGTCGCGGCATTACAGCAGCGCCTGCAACCGCTGTTCAGCACCCATTTCCAGCGTGAAGCCTGGCTGGTGCAGTTTGGTGAGAGCGAAATTGAAGTGGCGTTTGATCGCGGAGACGTCGCCGCAGGCGAATTGAGCGAGCCTTTGTATGAAGTTGAGCTGGAGCTGAAAAGCGGCCAGCGTGCCGACATGCTGCAGTTCGCAGAAGCCTTGATCACCGCTGGCGGCCTGCGCCTGGGCAGTTTGAGCAAAGCGGCGCGCGGTTATCAGCTGGCTCAGGGCAATCCTGCCCGTCCACTGCGTGCGTTAGCGCTGCAAAAAATCGGCGCCAAAGCCACCGTAGAGCAGGGCATGGTCAATGCGATGACCGCTGGTCTTAATCAGTGGCAGTACCACGAAGAAGTCTGGCTGCGCGGAAATGCCGATGCCAAAGAAGCGGTGATGGATGCGCTGGAAACCCTGCGTCAGGCGTTTTCGCTGTTTGGTGCGCTGGTACCGCGCAAAGCGAGCAGCGATCTGCGTCAGAAACTGACGCGTCTGGATGAGCTGTTAGCGGATGCGGAAATTGATGCGGAAACCGCCTGTTTCTCGCCTGTCTCTGTTGGTGCTCAGTTAGCACTTACTCACTGGCTAGTGGAGTCACAATGGCAGAACTGGCTGGATGATAAGAGCAAAAGCAAGCTGCAGGGTTCGTTCAAACGCTTCAGCGACATCATGCTCAGCCGTATTGCTGCCGATCTGCGTGAGACCTTCGTCGATGTGCAGCTGTTTAACGAATTCCAGGACAAATCCACGCGCCTGAATCGCCAGCTGCTAGCGGTGCATCTGCTGGCAGGGGCTTACCCAGCGGAAGAGGTGAATGTCTGGCTGGCAGGCTGGCAGGAACTGCAGCATGCGATCCGCATCCAGCAGGATCGCGGGTTGATTCAACTGGTTAATCTGGCCATTCGGCCATCGCCGTTCTGGCTGAATAGCGGAGTGAAACGCTAAGCCGGACGCACAATCGAATCAGGGAGGGAAGATGTTGTTACCGTTACCGGCGCTGATGCAGGCGCAGTTAGCTAACGTGGCCGAGCGCCTGAATATGCCGCCTTCCGCCTTTACGGCAGAGCAGGCGGGCGCGCTAACCTTTAGTGACTTTATCGTTGATAACCTGCAGCAGCATCCGGAGTGGTGGCAACAACTCCAGCAGCAACCGCCTGCACCAGATGAGTGGCAGCACTACAGCACCTGGCTGAAACAGGCGCTGGCGGGCGTGGAAAATGAAACTTCCCTGATGCGCGAACTGCGTCTGTTCCGCCGCCATATGCTGGTGCGTATGGCGTGGATGCAGGCGCTACAACACGCCAGCACCGAACAGAGCCTGACGCAACTCAGCACGCTGGCGGAGATTCTCATCGCTGCCGCTCGTGATTGGGTGTGGCAGGATTGCAGCCGCGATTTCGGCACGCCGTGCAATGAAGCCGGTGAAGCGCAGCCCATGCTTATCCTCGGCATGGGCAAGCTGGGCGGCGGCGAACTCAACTTCTCTTCCGATATCGACCTGATCTTTGCCTGGCCGGAAAACGGCGTGACGCAAGGTGGCCGTCGTGAACTCGATAACGCCCAATTCTTTACCCGCATGGGCCAGCGCCTGATCAAAGTGCTGGATCAGCCGACCGTGGATGGTTTCGTCTATCGCGTGGACATGCGCCTGCGCCCGTTTGGTGACAGTGGCCCGCTGGTGCTGAGTTTTGCTGCGCTGGAAGATTACTACCAGGAGCAGGGGCGTGACTGGGAGCGCTATGCGATGGTTAAGGCGCGCCTGATGGGCGACGATCAGGGCCACTGGAGCCAGGAGTTGCAGCAGATGCTGCGGCCGTTCGTCTATCGCCGCTACATCGATTTCAGTGTGATTCAGTCGCTGCGCAACATGAAAGGCATGATTGCCCGTGAAGTGCGGCGCCGTGGCCTGAAAGACAACATCAAACTCGGCGCAGGCGGCATTCGCGAAACCGAATTTATCGTACAGGTGTTCCAGCTCATTCGTGGTGGACGTGAGCGCTCACTTCAGCTCCGTTCCCTGCTGCCAACGCTACAGGCGATTGGTGAACTGGCTTTGCTGAGTCCGGCGCAGGTGGAACATTTGCGTGCGGCCTATCTGTTCCTGCGTCGTCTGGAAAATCTGCTGCAAAGCATCAATGATGAGCAGACGCAAACCCTGCCGGAAAACCCGCTTGATCGTCAGCGTTTAGCCTGGGCGATGGGCGCGGCGGATTGGGATGCGCTGATGGTGCAACTTGAACAGCAGATGGCGGGGGTGCGCAGCATCTTTGATGAACTCATTGGTGATGATGCGCCAGACGTGGACGATCAACCGCAGCTGGCAGAATTTGCTGGTCTGTGGCAGGACACGCTGGAGGAGAGCGATCTCATTCCTGTTGTGCCACAGCTGAACGAAGCGCAACGTCATGCGCTCTTCGAATCGCTGAACAGTTTCCGCCAGGATGTCAGCCGCCGTACCATCGGCCCGCGTGGGCGTCTGGCGCTTGATCAACTGATGCCGCGCCTGCTGAGCGAAGTCTGTCCACGTGAAGATGCTGATGTGGTGTTGGGCCGTTTGACACCGCTGCTGCTCGGTGTATTGACGCGTAGCACCTATCTGGAGCTGCTGACGGAATATCACGGGGCACTTCGCCATCTGATCCGCCTGTGTGCCGCCTCGCCGATGGTCGCCAGCCAGCTGGCACGTTATCCGCTGTTGCTGGACGAACTGCTCGATCCCGCCACGCTGTATCAACCCACGGCTACCGATGCCTATCGTGATGAACTGCGCCAGTATCTGCTGCGCATTCCCACCGATGATGAGGAACAGCAACTGGAAGCGCTGCGCCAGTTCAAGCAGGCGCAGCATCTGCGCATTGCCGCGGCCGATATCGCTGAAACGCTGCCGGTGATGAAAGTGAGCGATCACTTAACCTGGCTGGCAGAAGCCATTATCGAATCGGTGGTGCAGCAAGCGTGGCAAATGATGGTGCAGCGCTATGGACGTCCTTCGCACCTCACCAGCGACAGCGAGCGCGGTTTTGCCGTGGTCGGCTATGGCAAACTGGGCGGCTGGGAGTTGGGGTACAGCTCGGATCTGGATTTGGTGTTCCTGCATGACTGCCCGGACGATGCGGAAACCGATGGCGAACGCGTGATTGATGGCCGCCAGTTCTACCTGCGGCTGGCGCAGCGTGTAATGCATCTGTTTAGCACGCGCACCTCCTCTGGCATCTTGTATGAAGTCGATGCGCGCCTGCGTCCTTCTGGCGCGGCGGGCATGCTGGTGAGTACCTTTGCCGCCTTCGATGATTATCAGCGTAATGAAGCCTGGACCTGGGAACATCAGGCGCTGGTGCGCGCGCGTATTGTGTTTGGTGAGACGGCGCTCTGCGATCGTTTCAATGACATCCGTCGCGGCATTCTTTGCCTGCCGCGTGAGCGTCCTGCACTGCAAAAAGAAGTGCGAGAGATGCGCGAGAAAATGCGTGCCCATCTTAGCAACAAACACAAAGGACGCTGGGAGATCAAAACCGATGAAGGCGGCATCACCGATATTGAATTCATCGCGCAATATCTTGTCTTAGGCTACGCGGCAGAGCAGCCTGCGTTGACGCGTTGGTCGGACAATGTGCGAATTTTTGAATTGATGGCGCGTCAGGAGATCATGGATGCAGAGGAAGCGCAGGCGCTGACTCACGCATATGTCACGCTGCGTGATGCATTGCATCATCTCGCATTGCAGGAGCTGCCGGGGCACGTTGCGCCGGAATCTTTTGCTACTGAGCGGGCTGCCGTGCATCGCAGCTGGCAACGCTGGCTGGCTGCCACCGAATCTGATAGCGCGGAAGCGTAAAATAACGCTTCGCCCCCTTAGTGACCCGGCATACAGGAAGGCGCGCAGCCCACGCACCTGTGGCTCGAAGTATCATCGGGGTATGTTATTATCCGCGCATAATTTTGACCGTAGTCTGGAGTCTTTGGAATGAAAGTAACGCTGCCCGCTTTTGGCAAAGCCGCTGTGCTGGTTGTTGGCGATGTCATGTTAGATCGCTACTGGTATGGCCCAACCAGCCGTATCTCGCCTGAAGCCCCGGTACCGGTGGTGAAAGTCGATACCATCGAAGAGCGTCCTGGCGGCGCGGCCAACGTGGCGATGAACATTGCTGCACTG
This sequence comes from Pantoea sp. SM3, assembly GCF_000963995.1. Classification (NCBI taxonomy): domain Bacteria; kingdom Pseudomonadati; phylum Pseudomonadota; class Gammaproteobacteria; order Enterobacterales; family Erwiniaceae; genus Pantoea; species Pantoea sp. SM3. The sequence goes on along the minus strand of NZ_JZRD01000013.1, from coordinate 257,785 downwards.
GGTGCGGGCTCGCGTTTGATTGGCCTGACGGGTGAAGACGATGCGGCACGTGTGCTGAGCGAGACGTTGGAAAAGGTCAAAGTCGACTGTGATTTTGTCGCGGTGAAAAGCCATCCCACCATCACCAAACTGCGTGTGCTTTCGCGCAACCAGCAGCTGATCCGCCTCGATTTCGAAGAGGGTTTCGAGCAGGTTGATCCACAGCCTATCCACGATCGTATGCGTCAATCGCTGGCGCAGGCCGGTGCACTGGTGCTGTCAGATTACGCCAAAGGCGCGTTAAGCAGCGTGCAAACCATGATTCAGCTGGCGCGTGAAGCCAACGTGCCGGTGTTGATCGACCCGAAAGGCACGGATTTTGAGCGCTATCGCGGTGCGACTTTGCTGACGCCTAACCTGTCTGAGTTCGAAGCCGTGGTCGGTAAATGCAAAACCGTGGAAGAGATTGTGAGCCGCGGCATGCAACTCATCGCCGATTATGAGCTCTCCGCGCTGCTGGTCACCCGCTCTGAAAACGGCATGACGTTACTGCAACCGGGCAAAGCGCCGCTGCATCTGCCGACGCAGGCGCAGGAAGTGTTTGACGTCACCGGTGCAGGTGACACCGTTATTGGCGTGCTGGCCGCCGTGCTGGCGGCCGGAGACAGCCTGGAAGAAGCCTGTTTCCTTGCCAATGCGGCAGCGGGCGTGGTCGTGGGCAAACTCGGGACTTCAACTGTGAGCACCGTTGAGCTGGAAAATGCCATTCATGCTCGTCCCGACAGCGGGTTTGGTGTGATGACCGAAGCCGAGCTTAAAGCAGCGGTGGCGCTGGCGCGTCAGCGCGGTGAGAAAGTGGTGATGACCAACGGCGTGTTCGACATCTTGCATGCGGGCCACGTTTCCTATCTTGCCAACGCACGTAAGCTGGGCGACCGTCTGATTGTTGCGGTAAACAGTGATGCTTCCACCAAACGTCTGAAAGGCGAAACCCGTCCGGTTAACCCGCAGGAAAACCGTATGATCGTGCTCGGTGCGCTGGAAGCAGTGGATTGGGTGGTGCTGTTTGAAGAAGACACGCCACAGCGTTTGATTGCGGGTGTGTTACCGGATCTGCTGGTGAAGGGCGGCGATTATAAGCCGGAAGATATTGCGGGCAGTAAAGAGGTTTGGGCCAACGGCGGTGACGTGCGGGTGCTGAACTTCGAAGACGGTATCTCCACCACTAACATCATCAAGACGATTCGCAGCCACTAACGGCGAGCACTGAGATCCCAGATGATTCGCCGTCACTACAAGCGAGCACTGGGATTTCCAATGATTCGCAGCCACTAACGGCAAACTCTGAGAGTTCAGACGATTCGCAGCCACTCACGGCGAGCGTAGGGCAAGTGGATACTAACTCAACAGGCGGCCAAAAGGCCGCCTGTTATTGTCTGCGAGCAATGTATGCTCAACGGGTGCTGGCAAGCGATATACGCCCGGCGAGTCAGTGGTTTACTGCGGAGTGTCGATTTTACCCGCCGGATCCGGTGTCACTACCGCGGGTGCCGGTGCGGCTGGGCTCTCACTTTCCAGTTTTGCCAGGCGCTGTTCCAGTGCGGCCAGCTTCTCACGCGTGCGCAGCAGTACCTGCGTCTGCACATCAAACTCTTCACGATTAACTAAATCCATGCGGGTTAACTGCGCCTGCAATACCTGACGAATTTTCTTTTCGACATCGTCGCCAAAGTCGCGAATCCCTTTTGGCATGGCTTCATGGACCTGGCGAGCCAGTTGTTCAATTTTTTTCGTGTCGATCATGATGATTTCCTGGTTGCGGTGGCTGATAACAGCACGTGTTCCGACTCAACAAAGGTTAAGTGTAATGCCTGAAACGAAAAGGTTAAACCTGAATTCCGCATCGCAGTAAATGCAAAAGCATTTGCGCTTTTGTCGATTGCCCGTCCAGATGATTGGCGTTATAGTGACCTCGCTTATTCTCAGGGCGGGGCGAAATTCCCCACCGGCGGTAAATCAGCTTCGGCTGAAAGCCCGCGAGCGCTTTCGCTGCAAAGTGAAAGGTCAGCAGATCCGGTGTAATTCCGGGGCCGACGGTTAGAGTCCGGATGGGAGAGGGTAACGACATCAGCCGGGCTTACGCCCGCGTCACGTTTTTGCCATGTGTATTATTTGCGCACTCCTAAGCACGCCCTGGTTCTGGTAACTCATATATTTTTTATAAGGTTTTTTACCATGAATCAGACGCTTCTTTCTGAATTTGGCACGCCGGAACAGCGTGTAGAACGCGCCATCGATGCGCTGCGTAACGGTCGCGGTGTGATGGTGCTCGACGATGAAAATCGTGAAAACGAAGGTGACATGATCTTTGCCGCCGAAACCATGACTGTAGAGCAAATGGCACTGACTATTCGCCACGGCAGCGGCATTGTCTGCCTGTGCATCACTGAAGAGCGCCGCCAGCAGTTGGATCTGCCGATGATGGTAGAAACCAACACCAGCTCTTATGGCACTGGCTTTACCGTCACCATTGAAGCCGCGGAAGGTGTCACCACCGGTGTTTCTGCCGCTGACCGCGTCACCACGATTCGTGCCGCTGTGGCAGATGGCGCGAAGCCGAGCGATCTCAACCGTCCAGGCCATGTCTTCCCGCTGCGCGCGCGCGAAGGTGGTGTGCTGACGCGTGGTGGTCACACTGAAGCCACCATCGATTTGGTGACGTTAGCAGGTTTCAAACCCGCCGGTGTGCTGTGTGAATTGACCAATGACGACGGCAGCATGGCGCATGCGCCAGAAGCGATTGTGTTTGCCAAACAACACGATATGCCGGTCGTGACGATTGAAGATCTGGTGGCTTATCGCCGCGAGCGTGAAACGCGCCAGGCAAGCTAAGCCTCAGTTATCGTCACCAAAAAATCCGCAGCTTCTCCAGGCTGCGGATTTTTTATAGCGCTTAAGTACGTTTTTAAACCCCATTTTCACCGCCTATCCACCGCACAAATTCTTATTCAAATTTCCTGATAGAGATCATCACAGTTATCAGCGTTAATCCCGGCACGAAAGCGCGTATCGTAGCGGCTAATAAAGCGACACTTTCGTCAGAGGAACCATCATGAGCCACAACCGTATGCCCGCCCTGTTTTTGGGTCACGGCAGTCCGATGAACGTACTGGAAGACAATACCTATACCCGCGCATGGCAGCATCTGGGTGCAACATTGCCACGTCCGCGCGCCATTCTCGCAGTGTCGGCACACTGGTACACACGCGGTACGGCGGTGACGGCCATGCATAATCCCCGCACCATCCATGATTTTGGTGGCTTCCCGCAGGCACTGTTTGATGTGCGTTATCCGGCTCCGGGCTCGCCAGAGCTGGCACAGCAAGTGATCGATCTGCTGGCACCGATTGACGTCCATGCCGACCAGGAGTGGGGATTTGATCACGGCTCATGGGGCGTGCTGGCAAAAATGTATCCGCAAGCCGATATCCCGGTGGTGCAGTTAAGTATCGATGGGACGCAATCGGCGCAATGGCACTTCGAATTAGGTCGCAAACTGGCGTCACTGCGTGACGAAGGCGTGATGATCGTCGCCAGCGGTAACGTGGTGCATAACTTGCGTATGCTGCGCTGGCAGGGTGCCGCCACAAGCTATCCATGGGCAGAAAGCTTCAATGAATTTGTGCGTGAGAATTTGAGCTTTGCCGGTGAAGCAGCAGATCATCCGTTGGTGAATTATCTGCAGCACGAAGGTGCAGAGATGTCCAACCCAACGCCAGAACACTATCTGCCGTTGCTGTATATTCTCGGTGCGCGTGCAGCTGAAGAGTCGATCAGCATTCCGGTGGAAGGGATGGAGATGGGCGCAATCAGTATGCTTTCGGTGCAGGTAAGTTAATCAACTGGCCGCCCGCGTCTGACGGGCGGCACAGCATTTATTCGATAAAGGTATGCGGGTAGAAGCGTGACAGATCCTGAGTGATCAGCGCGCGATCTTCACGAATGCCGATACCAGCGGGTTGATCGTCAATCAGCCAGCTACCGATCAAGGTGTAGCTGTCGCCGAACTTCGGCAACGGATGGAACTGCTGGATGATCATTCCCTCTTCGCCGTACGGACCTTCAGCACGGGCGATCTCCTGACCATTTTCGATGATGCGAATATTGGCACCTTCACGTGAAAACAGCGGTTTCACCACGTACTTGTCCATCTGCGGGGCATTTTTGTCGTCGGCAAAGTAGGCGGGCAGCAGATTGGGATGGTCAGGGAACATTTCCCACAGCAGCGGCAGCAGCGCTTTATTCGAGATAATGCTTTTCCACGCCGGTTCCAACCAACGCACACCGGCATCTGCCAGCTTGGTGGAGAACACTTCACGCAGCATAAATTCCCACGGATAAAGCTTAAACAGGTTGCTGATCACCTGGTCATGCTGATCGGTAAACTGGCCTCTTTCACCCAACCCAATATCATCGATATACAGGAATTCATTCGGCAGGCCGGCTTCGGTGGCGCAATCCTGCATGTACTGCACTGTGGCACGATCTTCTTCGGTATCACGGCAGCAGGCAAAGTGCAGCCAGTTAAAACCGTGCTCCTGATGCAACGCGGCAAAGCGCTCAATCAGCTTTTCCTGCAGGCTATTAAACTGGTCACTGCCTTGTGGCAGGTTGCCCGCATTGACTTGATCTTCCAGCCAGATCCACTGGAAAAAGGCCGCTTCATACAGAGAGGTCGGCGTGTCGGCGTTATTCTCCAGCAGCTTGGCATCGCCTTTACCGTCCCAGGCTAAATCCAGACGGGAATAGAGCGACGGCTGACGCAGCTTCCACGAGTCTCGTACGAAGTCCCAGGTGTGTTTGGGAATGCAGAAGCGGGTGAGCAGTTCATCACTGTTCACCACTTTTTCCACCGCCTGCAGACACATCTGATGCAGTTCAGCGGTGGTATCTTCTAATTGCTCAACCTGTGCGAGGGTGAACTGGTAATAAGCGTCTTCACACCAGTAAGGTTCACCGTACATGGTGTGAAACTGGAAGCCATATTCGTTGGCTTTTTCGCGCCAGTCCGGACGTTCGCTGATAGCAATACGTTGCATACTGCGGCTTAGCCTCCCATCGAGCGGCTGCTGCCAGTGCTGCTGCGATTGGTGCTGGTGGCATTGCTGCGCTGCATAGTGTTTTGTTTCGCAACGCTCTCACCGAAGCCACCACGCGTGATGGTGGAGGTGGTCGCTGGCTTAGGTGCCATGGCGGTTTTCGGCACGTTCATGCTACGGCCTGAGGTCGCGGCACCATAGTTTTTGCCTGAAGCATCGACAAACTGACCGTTAGCCGGGCTGTTCGGGGTTTTCGGTGAGAACAACGGTTGCTGCGCAAAGCCCGCGCCGCCGCCCATCATGCGCCCCATCATGTAACCGGCCATCAACGGCATCCAGAAGCTACCGCTCTGCTGCGCTTCGGCATTGTTAGTGGTGCCGACACCGGCCTGAGCAGGTGTTTGCTGGCACTGATTCTCACCGAACTCTGCGACGCAATCTTCGCGCGTGGCGTATTTCGGTGCGGTGCGTTCGGCTTCTTTCTTCGCATTGTTATATGCAGTGGTACATTGCGCGCTCTGGCTAGGGTTAGCTTTCGCACAATCATCCGCGTTTTGGTACAGCGATACTGTCTCATCGCTCTGTTCGCAGCCAGCCAGCATAAACACTGCGGTCACCGCGAGTGCAACTGGCGTTAAATGGCGTGCCTGCCAGCTTTTACGAAAAGCGGCATGACGAATATGTTTAGTCCGTTTCATTATTTTCATCCTGTGCCCAAAGGTGGGGCTTAGGATAGGTGATGAGTGGTGGAAAATGAAGCGAGAAGCCGGATGGCTGGGGGATCTTTACGTTGTTATACGTTTGAATGCGAAAGGGGCCGCAAGCGGCCCCTTAAGGGATTAATTACCGAAAGGATTTCCGCTGCTGTGTGCGGCAGCCGGTCGCGCTTTCGCGGCGGCTGAAGGTGCCGAAGTTTTCGGACCATTATCGACACGTGAAGCCTGCTGGCTGTTTTCCGGTGCCACCACTTCTGGAGCGGTGGTGATTTCCTTGCCAAGCGTGCTGTTCAGCTGCTGCAGGTCCTGCTCATTCAAGGTACCCAGCGCATATTTGATGTTCAGCTGGTTAATCAGGTAGCTGTAACGCGCATCAGAAAGCTGCTGCTTAGAGTTGAACAGGGTCGTGGTCGCATCCAGCACATCAACGATGGTACGGGTACCCACCTGATAACCGGCTTCCATCGCATCCAATGAGCTCTGAGCAGACACAACGGCCTGTTTGTAAGCATCGATGCTGCTGATAGACGCGTTAACGTTGTTGAACGAAGAACGCACGGTCTGGATTGCACTACGATGTGCGCCTTCCAGCTGCTCGCTGGCGGCAACAAAGTTGTACTGCGCCTGTTTCACCTGCGAGGTCACCGAACCACCGCTGTACAGCGGCAGGGAGAAGCTCAGGCCAACCTGGTTGGAACCCGTGATGGAGTCAGTGGTGCCAGCGCTCTGGTTAGCACGGCTGCCGCCATATTTGCTGTTAGACACACCGGTAGAGGCCGTCAGATCCAGCGTTGGCATATGACCCGACTCAGCAGAGCGAATTTGCTCGCGCGCCAGGTCCTGGCTCAAACGTGCAGATAACAGGCTGAGATTGCGGCTTTCAGCCTGCTTCAGCAAGGAAGCAACGGCATCCGGGCGTGCGGTTTTGAAACGATCGATATTCAGTGAAGCCAGTGCCAGATAATCCATACCGGTGATCTGACGCAGCGATTCCACCGCATTATCGAGGTTGTTACGCGCGGTCACTTCGTTGGCCAGCACGCTGTCATACTGCGCACGGGCGTTCTGCACATCAGTGATCGCCACCAGACCCACGTTGAAGCGTTGGGTGGTTTGATCCAATTCGCGGTAGATCGACTGTTTCTGCGCTTCTGTGTAAGAAAGGGTATCAATCGCCTTCAACACGTTGAAATAAGCGGTTGCGGTGTTCAGAATCAGATCCTGTTGTGCGACCTGATAGGTGACATCCTGAATTCCGGCGGTTTTTTCCTGCAGCGACAGCGCACGCCATTTCGACATATCGAAAATGGTTTGTGTTAATTGCAGAGAAGCGCTGGTCGTGTTGGAATGAAGACCGCTGCTGTCACGGTAACCATTATTATAGGTATAATCTGCGCCCAGACCGAGCTGTGGCAATAAAGGGCTACGCGCTTCGTTAATTTTCTCAAAGGCTGCATCACGGTCAGCGGCAGAAGCACGCAGATCCGGGTTGCTAAGGCGCGCCTGCTGGTAAACCTGCAACAGGTTCTCTGCCTGGCTGGCAAGGCTAAATCCGCCCAGGCTCAACCCAATAAAAAGTGGGAGCAGTTTTTTCATTTGCATTCCTTTTGTTGCAGCAAATTGCACTGGTAGTGCTGCAGGTAAGCCAAAAAATAATCGCCGATTCTACAGAGGCGGCGTCAGAGATAAGTTGGCTGAACGTGCCTTCTTCCCCTAATTTACGTAAATAATTCAGAAAGAACCACTCGGACGGAGCACAAGGGTTGGCTTTTCTTCGCTCCATCCCAATCTGCATAAGGAACCAGATGATGGCGGGTGAAAAAAAATCCCCTGTGACTTTCACAAAAAACGATGTAGAAATTATTGCACGCGATACACGCTACGATGGTTTTTTTTCCATTGTCCGCTACCGTTTCCGGCATCGCCGCTTTAATGGCGAGATGAGCGGTGAGGTGGTACGCGAAGTTTTTGAGCGCGGACACGCCGCCGTGCTGCTACCCTATGATCCCTTACGCGACGAAGTGGTGCTAATCGAACAGATTCGCATCCCGGCTTATGATTCCAGCCCAACGCCCTGGCTGCTGGAAATGGTGGCCGGTATCATTGAACCCGGTGAAACGCCGGAAGATGTGGCGCGACGTGAAGCAATAGAAGAAGCAGGCCTCAAGGTCGGGCGTGTGAAACCGATAGTGAATTACTTAGCCAGCCCAGGCGGAACGTCTGAACGTTTGTCGGTGCTGGTGGGCGAAGTGGATGCCAGCCTGGCAGAGGGAAATCACGGGCTGGAGGAAGAGAATGAGGATATTCTTGTCCATGTGGTGAGCCGCGAACAGGCTTATCGCTGGGTGGAAGAGGGGATTATTGATAACGCGGCATCTGTCATCGCCCTGCAATGGCTGGCGTTGCACCATGAAAAACTACGACAAGAGTGGAAGCTAAAATGAAACAGCGCTATACCCCTGACTTTCCCGAAATGATGCGATTGTGCGAAACCAATTTCGCCCAACTGCGTCGCCTGCTGCCGCGTGATGACGAGGCAGGCGCGTCGGTGATCTATCAGGTGAGCGGCGCCCGTTATCAGCTGACTATTCAAGAGTCGACGCGTTATACCACGCTGGTGGAGATTCGCCAGGTGGCCCCGGCAGTGAGCTACTGGAGCCTGCCATCCATGTCCGTTCGGCTGTACCATGATGCGATGGTCGCTGAAGTGTGTTCCACTCAGCAGATCTATCGTTTCAAAGCGCGCTATGATTACCCTAATAAAAAACTGCATCAGCGCGATGAAAAACATCAGATTAACCAGTTTCTTGCAGATTGGTTGCGCTATTGTCTGGCGCACGGTGCTGTAGCAGTGCCGGTCTGCTGATAGCATACAACTATGGCGTGGAGAGAAAGGAAACGCTTTGGATAGCCTGCTTACTCTTCCTGCGGCAAATGGGGCCGATATCAGGATTTTACAAATCACGGACACCCATCTTTTTGCAGGAAAACATCAATCGCTGCTTGGGGTAAATACCTGGTCGAGTTTTGATGCGGTGCTGGACGCCATCATGGCACAACAGCGCGATTATGATTTGATTATCGCCACCGGCGATCTCGCCCAGGATCACACCGTCGAAGCTTATCAACACTTTGTAGCGGGCATTTCACGCCTGCCAAAGCCGTGTGTCTGGCTGCCGGGGAATCACGATTTTCAGCCCGCGATGGTCAATACACTTGCCGATGCCGGAATCGCTTCCGATAAACATGTGCTGCTGGGCGAACACTGGCAGCTGGTGCTGCTCGATAGCCAGGTCTTTGGTGTGCCGCATGGCATGTTGAGCGAGTACCAACTCGAGTGGCTCGACAAGGCGCTGCGCCAGCATCCTGAGCGCCATACGCTGGTGCTGCTGCACCATCATCCGCTCGCTTCCGGCTGTACCTGGCTGGATCAGCATAGCCTGCGCAATCCCCATCAATTAGAAGCGGTGCTGCAACACTTCCCGCGTGCGCGTAATCTGGTGTGTGGCCACATTCATCAGGAATTAGATCTCGACTGGCATGGTCGTCGCGTGCTGGCTTCTCCTTCGACCTGCGTGCAGTTCAAACCGCATTGCACCAACTTCGCCATCGATGACGTGGCACCGGGTTGGCGCTGGTTAACCCTGAAGGCCGACGGCGTACTGGAAACCGAAGTGAATCGTTTGCAAAGCGATCTGTTCCGCCCCGATTTAGATTCCGAGGGCTACTAAGCGATGGCGGCGCTGATCTATCTGCACGGATTCAACAGCTCTCCGCAATCGGCCAAAGCCACACAACTGCAGCAGTGGGTAGCGCAACAGCATCCGCACATCAACGTGCTGGTGCCACAGCTGCCCACGTTTCCCGCCGAAGCCGCCAGCATGCTGGAAGAGCTGGTGATGCAGTACGCCGGTGAGCCACTTGGCCTGGTGGGATCGTCGCTCGGGGGCTACTTCGCTACCTGGCTGTCGCAATGCTTTATGCTGCCTGCGGTGGTGGTCAATCCTGCGGTGAGGCCGTTTGAGCTGCTGGTGGATTATCTCGGCGAGAACCGTAATCCCTACACCGGCCAGCAATATGTGTTAGAGTCACGCCACATTTACGATCTGAAAGTCATGCAGATTGACCCTCTCGAAGCGCCCGATTTACTCTGGCTGCTGCAACAGACCGGCGATGAAGTGCTCGATTACCGCCAGGCGCTGGAATACTACAGCGCATGCCGCCAAATGGTCGAAGAGGGTGGCAATCATGCTTATATCGGATTCGAACGCCATTTTGCGCAGATCATTGATTTTCTGGGACTAAATGTTCCCTGATTGCTGCGAGATGGACCCCTATTCCTATTGCTAATCAGACAGTTACGATGAGCCAATCAAGTTATAATGCCGATGCCATTGAGGTCTTAACCGGCCTTGAACCGGTGCGTCGTCGTCCGGGGATGTACACCGATACCACGCGCCCAAACCATCTGGGCCAGGAAGTGATCGATAACAGTGTCGATGAGGCGCTGGCTGGTCACGCCAAACGCGTGGAAGTGATCCTGCATGCCGATCAGTCACTGGAAGTTATCGATGACGGTCGCGGTATGCCGGTGGATATTCACCCGGAAGAGGGTGTACCAGCGGTTGAGCTGATTCTTTGCCGTCTGCATGCAGGCGGTAAATTCTCCAACAAAAACTACCAGTTCTCCGGCGGCCTGCATGGCGTGGGGATTTCGGTGGTCAACGCCCTGTCAAAACGTGTTGAAGTCACCGTGCGCCGTAATGGCGAGGTCTACGATATTGCCTTCGAAAATGGCGATAAAGTGCAGGATCTGACGGTGACCGGCACGGTCGGCAAACGTAACACTGGCACGCGCGTGCATTTCTGGCCGGATGAGAGTTTCTTCGATAGCCCACGCTTCTCGGTGTCGCGCCTGACGCATGTGTTGAAAGCCAAAGCGGTGCTGTGTCCGGGCGTGGAGATCGTGTTCAAAGACAAGGTCAATGATACCGAGCAGACCTGGCTCTATCATGGCGGCCTCTCTGATTACTTAGCTGAAGCAGTCAACGGCCTCCCCACCTTGCCGGAAAAACCGTTTGTCGGCAGCTTTGCGGGTGATGTTGAAGCGGTGGATTGGGCGCTGCTGTGGCTGCCTGAGGGTGGCGAGCTGTTGATGGAAAGCTACGTCAACCTGATTCCCACCATGCAAGGCGGGACACACGTCAACGGTCTGCGCCAGGGCTTGCTGGATGCGATGCGTGAGTTCTGCGAGTTCCGCAATATCCTGCCACGCGGTGTAAAACTGTCTGCGGAAGATATCTGGGATCGCTGCGCCTACGTGCTGTCGGTCAAAATGCAGGATCCGCAGTTCGCCGGTCAAACCAAAGAGCGTCTCTCTTCGCGTCAGTGCGCGGCATTTGTCTCGGCTATCGTGAAAGATGCCTTCAGCTTGTGGCTGAACCAGAACGTGCAAGCCGCCGAAATGCTGGCCGAACTGGCGATCTCCAGTGCTCAGCGCCGTATGCGCGCGGCCAAGAAAGTGGTGCGTAAAAAGCTCACCAGCGGACCGGCACTGCCGGGCAAACTGGCAGACTGTAGCGCACAGGATCTGAATCGCACCGAACTCTTCCTGGTGGAAGGGGACTCCGCAGGTGGATCGGCCAAGCAGGCGCGCGATCGTGATTATCAGGCGATCATGCCGCTGAAGGGTAAGATCCTCAATACCTGGGAAGTGTCGTCAGACGAAGTGCTGGCATCGCAGGAAGTGCACGATATTTCAGTGGCGATCGGTATCGATCCCGACAGTGAAGATCTGAGCCAGCTGCGTTACGGCAAGATCTGTATCCTCGCGGATGCGGACTCCGATGGCTTACACATCGCCACCTTGTTGTGTGCGCTGTTTGTGAAGCACTTCCGCTCGCTGGTGCAACATGGCCATGTTTATGTCGCCATGCCACCGCTGTATCGCATCGATCTCGGCAAAGAAGTCTTTTACGCGTTAGATGAAGACGAGAAAGAGGGCGTGCTGGAGCAGCTGAAGCGTAAGAAAGGCAAACCGAACGTGCAGCGCTTCAAAGGTCTGGGTGAGATGAACCCGCTGCAGCTGCGTGAAACCACGCTCGACCCTAACACCCGTCGTCTGGTGCAGCTGACGGTCAGCGATGATGATGTTGAGCAGACGCTGCGCGTGATGGACATGCTGCTCGCGAAAAAACGTTCTGAAGACCGCCGTAACTGGCTACAGGAAAAAGGCGACCTCGCCGACCTGGAAGCTTGATGACCTGGGACGCTACGGCGTCCCAGATTATTTAGGCCAAGCCAAATTTTTACGGGGAAAGGAACGTGAAAATCACACTGGAAGAACTGCGCGCCTGGGTGGCGGTGGTGGATACTGGCTCAATCACGGCGGCGGCCGAGCAACTCGATCAAACCAGTTCTGGTATCAGCCGGGCGCTGAGTCGGCTGGAAAGCAAATTACAAACCACCCTGATGCACCGTACCACGCGGCGTCTCGCACTCACTGAGGAAGGGTTAATCTTCCTCGATCATGCGCGCCAGATCCTCTCGTCGGTAGAACTGGCGGAAGAGCAGATTGCCCAGCGCCGCGATATTCCTTCCGGCAGATTGCGCATCAATGCCAACGCACCCTTTATGCTGCATGTGATTGTGCCGCTGGTGGCGGAATTTCGACAGCGTTACCCGCTGATTCAGCTGGAGTTGAACACCGACGACATCATGATCGATTTGCTGGAGCAGCAGACCGATATCGCGATTCGCGTCGGGGAGTTGCGTGATTCCACGCTGCGTGCCCGCGTGCTGGGCAGCAGCGCGACGCGCTTAGTGGCGAGCCCGGCTTATCTGCAACAGCATGGCGAGCCTGAAACGGTTGAGGCGTTGTCAGCCCATCAGCTTTTGGGATTCAGCCAGCTGGATGCGCATAACGTCTGGCCAGTGTGGCAGCGTGAAGGTGAGTTCTTACAAATTAAGCCGACCCTGTCGGCCTCCAGCGGAGAAACCTTACGTCAACTGGCGCTGGCAGGGCAGGGTATTGCACGCTTGTCTGATTTTGTCAGCCGCAAAGATCGCGAGCGGGGCGATTTAGTGCAGGTGCTGGAGCAGGAAACGCGCGAATGGCGTCTGCCGGTTCACGCCGTGTATTACCGCAACCAGTCCCTTACCTCGCGCATTACCTGTTTTCTCGATTTTCTGCGCGAAAAAATAGAGCAAGATCGCCTGCTATAAAAAAGCCCCTGCACAGGCAGAGGCTTGGGCGATTAACGCGCTGGCTCTAACACCAGGATTTTCACGTCCACCACATCATCTTTGATCGTGGCGCGATGCGCGTCCATGTGCGGCATCTGCTGATGCTGCTCAAGATGGCGCAGTGATTCCCACTGCTCCAGCATAAAGATCGAATCCGGTGAATTCTGCTTCCACGGCACCTGCGCCTGATGGTCAACCAGCGCGTCGTACTGATGGCAACCCTCCTCTTCCAGCACGGTAGGGATCAGTGTCTTAATGGCTTCCAGCACCACATGACGGCGGCCTGGCTTGACGCAAATTTCTGCAACGACGGTTAACATAGCGCTTCCTCTTTTCCCGGTGTGCTTACAGTTAAGCAAAGATCTGGCTGAGATGAGTCCGATAACGTTCGATATCGCGCGGTACGTCCGGCATCTTGATCACATCGTTACAGATAAAGGTCGGTAAACCTTCCATACCGAGGAACTGGTTGGCTTTGTGGAAGTGCAGATAGAGACCGTCCACGCCTATGCCTTCAAAGAACTGCTCAGGATCGGTAAACGCCTCCAGCGGCGCATTCCACGTCAGCGACAGCATGTATTTTTTGCCCTGAATCAAACCGCCAGAACCGTACTTTTTGCCCGCGTCGCTGCGCGTACGGCCATCGCTGGCATACAGTGAGCCATGACCTTCAGTGAACACGTCATCAATGTATTTTTTCACCGTCCACGGCTCGCCCATCCACCAGCCAGGCATTTGATAGATCACCACGTCGCTGTCGAGATATTTTTGCACTTCCTCTGCCACGTTGTAGTCGCTGTCGGCAAGGGTGACCACCACGTTATGGCCCAAATCGCGCAGTTGGCTGGCCGCCACCTCTGTGAGGGTATGGTTCAGTTCGCCTTTCGAGTGGGCAAAGGTTTTTCCGCCGTCGATGATTAAAATATTGCTCATGGATGATTCGCTCTGTTTCCCGTTGATGGCGCACACTCTACGCGCGCAGGCGGAACAAAAAAATGCGTGATTGATCACAAGACTTTTGCTAATAAAGCAACAATGCGCAGGGCTATGCAACAATCCGCGCGCAAACCGACATCAACATAAAAAAGAAGAAATCATGAAAACCGCGATACTGAGTGCATTACTTCTGGTGAGTGGCGCTGCGTCGGCGCAATCCCACCTCGACGAAATTCGTAGCAGTAAAACCCTGAAAGTCTGTACCACGGGCGACTACAAACCTTACAGCTATCTGCGCAGCGATGGGCAGTATGAAGGGCTGGATATCAGCATGGCGCAGTCACTGGCGGCCAGTCTGGGCGCCAAAGTGCAGTGGGTGCCAACCACCTGGAAAACCATGAGTGACGATTTCGTGGCGAAGCAGTGTGATATCGCGCTGGGTGGCGTGTCCGTGACCTTAAAACGTCAGCAGATTGCCTGGTTTGCCGAGCCGCTGGGTGTGGATGGCAAAATCCCGCTGGTGCGCTGTGATGATAAAGACAAATACCAAACCGTCGCGCAGATCAACAAGCCGAGTGTGCGGGTGATTGAACCGGCTGGTGGTACCAATGAGGCCTTTGTGCACAGCCACTTGCCGCAGTCGACACTGCAACTGGCCGATAACGTCGGTATTTTCCAGCAGCTGGTGGATAAGAAAGCCGATGTGATGATCACCGATGCGTCCGAAGCATTATTCCAGATGAAGCACTACCCGACGCTGTGCGCTATCAACCCGGATAAACCGATGCAATATGGTGAGAAGGCCTACATGATCCCGCGTGACGATATGAGCTGGAAACTGTACGTCGATCAGTGGCTGCATCTCAGCACCGCCACCGGCGAATATGCGCAGATTGCTTCGCAGTGGTTGGGTATTGCTAAATAATTACCACCCTAAAAATTAGGTGTGAGCCTTAAAATCCCAAGGTTATGTAGTAGTGGGCTATAGTTCTAAAATTTCATAAAATATTTTATTATAAGGCTCCGAGGTCCGCGGGGTCTTATATTTAATGTTTTTAATTGGTTTGATCTAATCATTAGCAGTTGGTGTTTTTTTCTGATTTGGAGGGGTACATGGAAGACATAATTAGAAATTTAAAGGTCAGTATTAAGGAAGGCCTATATCTAGCATTGAAATCATCTATTGGCATCAGTACTGTTGCCATTTTCATTGTCTGGTTTTATCTCTTCAGTTTGGGTCGTCAAGACGTATTTCTTGATGTCATCAATAACATACCATCAATGATAGTTATCGTTATTTTCTCATTTTTAATTATGGTTATGTTCTTTTCTTTATTTGTATCCTCTTCGTTTGTAACGATTTTCTCCTTTAAGTTATACCAAAAGGAAATTGGAGTTTACAAAGGGTTTGGGTCTCATCTTACAATTATCTGTGTATATAATAGCATTTTATTTTGGTGTGGGTTTTTCTTTCTATTTTTATGTTTTGAAAAAAAATGGCCTGATAATGGTTACCTTCATTTTTTATCATTCGTTGTAGCGACGATGTTAACAGCGGCGAATTCCTATCGCATGCTATCGAAAAAATTGTTGAAATCTTCTAATTTTGAAGATTTGAATATCACTAAGACCTATATTCCATTCCATAGAAAACTTGTCGAAAAGTTTCTCTTATCTGCTATCTTACTTGCTCCAGCTTGGGTGCAAATTTTTCCGTTATTATTTATTTTCCCACGATTAGACTTCGGCGAAATTCATAATGATTACGCACAGCTAGGCATGGTTATGCTGCTGGTAATCATAATATCCGTATTTACTATGCTACCTGCAGTTGCATGGTTTTCTGCGTCACAAGAACGAGGTTATTTCTACAAGTTTAGAGATATATTTCTTGCGATGATTTTTGTTGTTTTTATTATTTTCACCGTATTCAGATCTTTTTCAGATGTTGTGGTTAATTCATCTCTGCGTTTGGTTGGTATCACTGATTGGCATGCACATCACTATTATATTTCAAACGATAAGTTTTCACCTGCACTTTTCCCTGGGAATGAATGGAATACGCGAACATATTCTAAAATTCCTCAGCGATTTTTCATTACTGGTGTGCCGGTTTTTTCATTAGGTAATGTGCAGTTAATTTGCCCTGTTGAGATTCTGGCTTTTCGGGAGCGTAGTATGAGAGAGAATATTAGCGATCTTTCTAGCAGCCAACTTAGGGTCACAGAGCTTAAGCATTACTCCAGCCGCTGTCATGCTTTCCAAAAAGGCGATGCTATGCAATGGGACACTGAACTTAATGATCCCATTTATCTTGAAAAAATAAAAACCAGCTATAACAATAATCTTATTAGATTACTTCACTTGATTAAATAAATAACTGAATGTGATTTATGTAAGTAATATCTTCCTGCTAAAATGGAAATTTATTTAGGCGGCCTTCAGGCCGCCCATCATTGTCTTAATTCCCAAACGTACTCAGCGATACAAACTCGCTTTACCCAATCCACCAAACAGATTCATCTTGTAGCGAATCACTGCTTTGGCGGCAGTAATGGCTTCCGGATAAATCACGTTGGGATCCCACCAGGTTTCACGCGCCAGAATTTCGCGCAGTTTGGCGAAGTAGGCGTATTTCATATCGCTGGAAATATTGATTTTGCCCACGCCGAGGGTCACCGCTTCAGCAATTTCCGCATCCGGGTTAGCAGAACCCCCGTGCAATACCAGCGGAATATCGGTGCGCTGAGCAATATCTCTCAGAATATGCATCTGCAGTTCCGGCTTCATATCTTTTGGATAGATACCGTGCGCGGTGCCAATCGCTACCGCCAGGGTATCGACGCCGGTGCGCTGGATAAAATCTTCTGCCTGCGCCGGTTCGGTATAGATCACTTTGCTGACGCCGCCTTCCACGGTGGTGCCGGTATCGCCAATGGTGCCGAGTTCACCTTCCACTGACACGCCTACCGAATGCGCCAGCTTCACCACCTCTTTGGTCAGTGCCACGTTCTCTTCGTACGGCAGCAGCGATCCATCGATCATCACCGACGTGAATCCACACTGGATGGCGCGCAGCACCTGCGCAATCGATGCGCCGTGGTCAAGGTGAATGGTGAAGGGCACTTTGCTTTTCAGCGTACGTTCACGCACATAGCCAAAGAATTCATCGGTCACGAACTCCAACTCACTCGGGTGAATCGAGATGATCGCCGGAGTATTGGTGGCCTCGGCTTCCTCCACCACAGCACGAATAAAGCAGCTGTCTGCTACGTTAAAAGCGCCGATGGCGAAGCGGTGTTCACGAGTCGGTGCCAACATCTCTTTCATTGAAATCAACATGTTAATATTTCCTCAACGTGAGTTTTACCAGAGCCGACGCGTGCGCCGACCCGATGATGGATAAAAAGGGAAATGCTTCTGCATCCTGTTGCTGCGCGACTTATCGCGCTGTATCTTGCCGCTGCTTTACATCGCGATGATCGAAGCGGCTTTTCAGGTGCGTGTTTAATGCGTCAAATCACGAGTGTTCTTTTCCACGCGTACCCTACGGGGCCCCGTAGGGGTGCCATTTATGGCGTCCGCGCCCTACGCTTTGCCAGCCGATCCCGACCAGCTCAGATACTCAATCACCACTTCACGGCAGGCGGATTCCATCAGCCCAAGCAGATCGGCCAGTTCCGCGTGCGGATGCTGTTTCAGCGCCTGCTCAACCGCGTTTTTACCGGCATCAAACACTGCGGCGCCGACGTTGATCTTCGCCACACCATGCTGACTGACGCGGCGAATATCCTCGGCGGGTGTGCCCGAACCGCCATGCAGTGCCAATGGGCGTGTTGAGACCGCATGCAGCTCCTGCAAACGCTGGAAATCAATCTTCGGCTTTACGCCCGCCGGGTAGAGCCCGTGCGCAGTGCCCACCGAAATCGCCAGCAAATCGATATCGGTTTGCTCAATAAACGGCAGCACGTCGGCAACTTGCGTCATCTTCACCGACGCATCCGCCAGCTCATAGGTGGGTGCATCGGCGATATGCCCCAACTCGCCTTCGACGCAAACGCCAGCGGTGTGCGCCATCTTCACTACCGCTGCGGTCTGGCGAATATTTTCGGCCAGCGGATCGGCAGAGGCATCGATCATCAGGCCGGTAAAGCCGGCGCGAAATGCCTGGCCAATCAGCGGAAAGGCCTTGCCGTGGTCCAGCGCCAGCGCAACGGGTACCGTGGCAGCATTCGCCAGTGCCTGCACCAGCGGCACCGCGACGGCAGGTGGGAAGTGCGTGCTGTGGCCCTGATAGACATTTAATATCAGCGGTGCGCGCTGTTGCTCGGCGGCCTGAATCGCCGCCCGCGCGGTTTCAAGGTTGAAGCAGTTGATCGCTAGCACGGCATACTGCTGTTTAGCGGCGGCCTGAATCAGGTCATTCATCATGGCAAACATGGTGGCTCCTTATTCCAGTGTAAATTTGATCTCTTCGTCGCGGACGCCAGGGGCTTCCACGTCATCGAACTCTTCATCTGCCTGCGTCACCGGTTTTTTCATCAGCGACAGCATCACGCCGCACACCACGGTGCCGATTCCCAGCGCCAGACAGAACATCAGCGGTTTGGTGAACAGCGGCACTACAAACATCCCGCCGTGCGGCACCGGTGCTTCCACGCCCCACACCATAATCAGCCCACCGGCGATGGCAGAGGCCACCACGCAGCTGCCGACCACACGCAGCAGGTCACGCGCCGCAATCGGAATCACCCCTTCGGTGATCATGCAGATACCCATCGGGAAGGCGGCTTTCAGCGCCTCTTTCTCCGCTTTGGTGTACTTATGGCGCGTCAGCAGATACGACAGCGTGATGCCAAACGGTGGAATCATTGAGCCGACAAACTTCACTGCTTCCGGGCCATAAATTCCGTCGACCAGCATGCCGTCGGCGAACAGCGACATGGTCTTGTTGATGGGGCCGCCGAAGTCAAAGGTCGCCATCGCGCCCAGCACCGCACCCAGCACAAACTTCGATCCGCCCTGCATCGATTCCAGCAGATGAATCAGCGCCTTTTGCAGCCAGACTATCGGCTGGCCAATAAAGGTCATCATCAACAGCCCGGCGATGATGGTGCTCAACACCGGCAGCACCATAATTGGCATCAACCCCTGCATCGACTGCGGCAGCTTAATGGTGCGGCGCAACAGCAATACCGTGTAACCCACCAGGAAGCCGCCGAGCATACCGCCGATAAAACCGGTGCCGATCTGCCCGCAGATAAAGCCGACGATCAAACCTGGCGCAAAGCCGGGACGATCGGCGATCGAGTAGGCAATCGCCGCGCTGATCAGCGGCACGATCAACCCCATGCCCCAGCCGCCGATCTGATTCAGCATCCAGGCGATAGTGCCGGTTTGCTTGCCGACATCCGGCCCGCCAATCACCTGACCGAGTGCGATACAGATCCCGGCGGCGACGATCAGCGGGATCATCCAGGAGATCCCGGTGAGCAGATGGCCTTTGATCTCTTGTCCGTACTGACGTTTGTTGTCGTTCATGATGGATCTCCTCAGGCACGCGCCAGTGAATCCGCCACTTTTTCGAGGAATTTCACCGGTGACTTGATCACCACTTCGGTTTTCACTCGCACAATGGGTTTGCCCTGGAAACGTTCTTCGCCGTTGATCTTCACATCAATGGCGAGGATCACTACGTCAGCGGCGGCGATGTCTTCACGCGTCAGCGCGGTTTCAGTGCCAATGGTGCCCTGGGTTTCAACGTGGATGGTGTGGCCCAGTGCATGAGCGCCTTTGATCAGTTTTTCACGCGCAATATAGGTATGCGCGATGCCTGCGGTGCAGGCCGCTACACAGACGATATTCATGTGTCACCTCAAAGAGTTAGGGGATTAACAGAGGTCGGTTTCGGCGTACTGGCTAAACAGCCGGATGATATTGCTGGGGTCGTTTTCCACCAGCAGTTGGGCAATCACCTCATCATCGGCCAGCGCGCTGGCCACCTGCGACAACAGGCGAATATGGGTGGTGTTCTGATCTTCCAGTCGCACCGCGAACAGGATGATGCAGCGCACCTGGCTGCCATCGAGCGTCTCCCAGGGGATATCCTGCTGGGTACGACCAATGGCTAATGTGGTGTGTTGGACGGCGGAAGACTTGCCATGCGGAATGGCAACGTGGTTTTCGAACCCAGTTGAGCCTTCAGCTTCACGCAGCCAGACATCTTCAATAAAGGCTGCGCGATCGGTGATGGCGCCGTCCTGATACAGCAGATCGGTCAGTTCGTTGATCACTTCTTCTTTGGTGGTGGCGGTGAGCGCCAGGTTAACGCGGCGTGGCGTCAGAATGCGGGAAATGTCCATGGGTTTTACCTCATTCAATTAATGTTCAGCCAACGCGCAGTGCGCGCCGTCCGGCAGCTGGCTGCCAATCATGGCGTCAGTCACCCGCCGGATATCGTCATCGTTAAAAAATGCACTCACATACACTGCCGGAATAGGCCCGGCGTTGAGATGGATAGTGGTGATCACTAAATCCACCGTCTGGTTCTGACAAAACGCGGCGTGATTGCTGGCGGAGACCACACCCGCAATTTCCCAGTCAGGGAACGCCCGCAAGATGCGGCTCTTCAGCAGATGCGATGTCCCCACGCCGCTGGAACACACCACCAGAATGCGTTTATGGGCAATTTGCCGCTCCAGCGCGGCCTGGAAATGCACGCAGAGATAACCGATTTCGTCGTCAGCCACTGGCGAAAGCCCATAAGTGCGAGCGGTTAATTGCATCGCCTGTTGCGTTAACGAAAATATGCCCTTCATTTCCTGCTGAATATCCTCCAGCAGCGGATTGCGAATATGAATGTGATATTTGAGTCGATTTAATAGTGGCTTTATATGCACCAGTAAGCCGTCAAATAATAATCGGTCCTGCGCTAAATCTTGCTGAATAAAGGCTGCGAAACGATCAATTAATTCACAGGTTATTTTTACGGACTCTGCGGTGGAGAATTGATTATGCATCGGCGCATTATCGCCGCGCTCTTCCACCACAATGCCGGATGACACGATATATTGATAAATAAAACCCACTTCATCGGCGGGCAGGGCGCAGCACATCCGCTGTTCAATCTGCGTCACCATTTGCTGGGCAATCAGTAAAATGCGCTGATCGAGATCCTGCATTGTGGCCAGCGTTGCCAGTGCCAGCGCATTCCCCTGCGCCATGCGGTGCATCATGATCAGAATATGAGTGCAGAGATTCAGATACCAGGCATCGCCTAGCGGGTAACTGAGTTGCTGCTCCATCTGTTGCAGCAGCGTCTGCACAAAAGCCACATCCTCATCGCCAAAATAATGCACCAGCGCCTGCTGGCTGCCAGGATCGAGACGCGGCAACAGCGGCGTACCGGCAACATTTTGCTGCATCACATCATTGATCAGGGAGACCATTGCCTGACGCAGCGCCTGTTCGTTGCCTTCAATATGGGTGCCACCTGGCCCACGTTGCAGCGTCAAACCCAGCGGCTGCAGCCACTCTTCAATCACCTTCAGGTCATTCACAATCGAGGCGTGGCTGATAAAATAGCGTTCCGACAGCTTACTGATAGAGGTTGCACGCGGCGCGTCACTCAGCAACTGCGAGGCAATTTTTACTCTGCGGCTGTTTTGCCCCAGCGCATCGGCGCTGCTTTCATCGCCGTTGAGTTGCTGCTCCAGTTGCAGGCGCTGCTGGATATCATCAACCCGCAAACGCACGCCGCGGCCTGGGGTTTTCTCCAGCGTCAGTGACCAGCTACCGAGCCAGCTTTCCAGCCACTGCAAGTCGCGCTGAATCGTCTTTTCTGACACGCCCAACTGTAGGGCTAATTCTCTGATCGGCTGCGGTGCAGCATGTTGCAACAGCAGTTTGACTAAACGGTGTTGTCGCGAAGTCAGTATTTGCATTCGGTCACCCTTTATTTTGGCAAAGCGTTTTTAAGATTATTTCCTCGTTAGCTATTTCTTCATGCCAGAAATCAGGAGCGCAATATTGATGTCTTATGGAGTATAAATTTAGGAAAGGACGGTGTAAGCAACAATACTAAATGTTGTCCATGATTACGGACAGCTTTAATACACCTGAAATCGTTAATAATTAATTGCGATCCTGCTCACATATTAATTGGGATATTAATTGTGATATTGCTCTCATTCCTTTTTCATTTTCCAACCGATATCACGTTATTTAAGGCCATACGATTCTGCCTGCGGTCATTGGCTTCCCTGTGACTAACTCGCACGAATAAGGTACTATCCTCGCCAAATGAGCGCCGGATGCCCCGCCGTTGCGGGCCACGAAGTGAGGATGCGAGCTTAATGAGCGAATTGACGCAGGATGGTGCAGAGCGTCTTGCCCTGCACAAATTTACGGAAAACGCGTACCTGAACTACTCCATGTACGTGATCATGGACCGCGCACTGCCGTATATCGGCGATGGTCTGAAACCGGTGCAGCGTCGTATTGTTTACGCGATGTCGGAACTGGGGCTCAACGCCAGCGCCAAATTCAAAAAATCTGCCCGTACCGTGGGTGACGTATTAGGTAAATACCATCCGCACGGCGACAGCGCCTGCTATGAAGCGATGGTATTGATGGCACAGCCGTTCTCCTATCGCTATCCGCTGGTGGATGGACAGGGTAACTGGGGTGCACCGGACGATCCCAAATCCTTCGCCGCGATGCGTTACACCGAGTCACGCCTGTCCAAATATGCCGAGATTTTGCTGGGCGAGCTGGGACAAGGCACGGTGGATTTTATCCCCAACTTCGACGGTACCATGCAGGAGCCGAAGATGTTGCCGGCGCGTCTGCCGAACATCCTGCTGAACGGCACCACCGGTATCGCCGTGGGCATGGCCACCGATATTCCTCCGCACAACCTGCGTGAAGTGGCGGAAGCGGCGGTGAAGCTGATCGACAAACCCAACACCACGCTGGATGAGTTGCTGGATATTGTGCAGGGCCCGGATTATCCGACCGAAGCCGAGATCATCACGCCGCGCAGCGAGATCCGTAAGATCTACCAAAGCGGGCGCGGTTCGATCCGTCAGCGCGCGGTATGGAAGAAAGAAGACGGCGATGTGGTGATCACGGCACTGCCGCACCAGGTTTCCGGTGCGCGCGTACTGGAGCAGATCGCCAACCAGATGCGCAATAAAAAGCTGCCGATGGTGGAAGATCTGCGTGATGAATCCAACCATGAGAACCCCACGCGTCTGGTGATTGTGCCGCGCTCCAATCGCGTGGATGTGGAGCAGGTGATGAATCATCTGTTTGCCACCACCGATCTGGAAAAGAGCTATCGCGTTAACCTGAATATGATCGGACTGGATAACCGTCCGGCGGTGAAAAACCTGCTGGAGATCCTGTCTGAATGGCTGGTGTACCGTCGCGATACCGTGACGCGCCGCCTGAACTATCGCTTAGAGCGCGTGCTGCGCCGCCTGCATATCCTCGAAGGTTTGCTGGTGGCGTTCCTCAACATTGATGAAGTGATTCACATCATCCGTACCGAGGACGAGCCTAAGCAAGTACTGATGTCGCGCTTTGAACTCAGCGACACGCAAGCCGAATCCATTCTTGAACTGAAACTGCGCCATCTCGCCAAACTGGAAGAGATGAAGATTCGCGGTGAGCAGGCGGAGCTGGAGAAAGAGCGCGATCAGCTGCAGGCGATTCTGGCGTCCGAACGCAAGATGAGTAACCTGCTGAAGAAAGAATTGCTGGCAGACAGCCAGACCTACGGTGACGATCGTCGTTCGCCGCTGCATGAGCGTGAAGAAGCTAAAGCGCTGAGCGAAACTGAGCTGGTGAGTGCCGAGCCGGTAACGATTGTGCTGTCGCAGATGGGCTGGGTGCGCAGCGCCAAAGGCCACGATATCGATCCAACCGGTCTCAGTTACAAAGCCGGTGACAGTTACCTCGCCGCCGCCCGCGGTAAGAGCAATCAGCCCGTGGCCTTTATCGACTCCACCGGCCGTAGTTATACGCTGGATCCGACCTCGTTGCCGTCGGCGCGCGGGCAGGGCGAGCCGCTAACCGGCAAACTGACGCCACCGCCAGGTGCCGCGTTTGAACAGGTGCTGATGGAAGCGGACGACCAGAAACTGTTGATGGCCTCCGATGCGGGTTACGGCTTTATCTGTACCTTTGCCGATTTGATTTCGCGCAACCGCGCCGGTAAAGCGCTGCTAACGTTGCCAGACAATGCCAAAGTGATGACGCCAATGGCGGTGCATTCGGGCGATGATATGCTGCTGGCGATTACCCAGGCCGGACGTATGTTGATGTTCCCGGTGGGCGATCTGCCACAGATGTCGAAAGGCAAAGGCAATAAAATCATCTCTATTCCATCAGCGGATGCCGCTGCGGGCGTGGATAAGCTGCAGTGGTTGCTGATTCTGCCGCCGGGCAGTTCGATCACTCTGTATGTCGGCAAACGTAAGCTGATCATGCGTGATGAGGATCTGCAAAAAGTGCGTGCCGATCGCGGTCGTCGTGGCAGCGTGTCGCGAGGCCTGCAGCGCATTGATAGCGTGGAAGTGAACGCGCCAGCGCGCCCGAAAAGTGACGCCAGTAGCGAAGAATAAGACTGACCAGGCAATGGATTGCCCAACTTGAGGAAGCTATGTTACTAATTTTACGCACGATTATTGTTATCGTTTATTCGATTTTGGTGTGCATCTTCGGCAGTATCTGGTGTTTGTTCTCACCGCGTAATCCCCGCCATGTGGCGACGTTCGGCCATATGTTTGGTCGCCTGTCGACGGTGTTTGGCGTCAAAGTCGAACTGCGCAAACCCGCCGACGCGGAGAACTATGGCAATGCGATTTACATTGCCAACCATCAGAACAATTACGACATGATCACGGCGGCGAAGATCGTGCAGCCGACCACGGTCACCGTCGGCAAAAAGAGCCTGCTGTGGATCCCGTTCTTTGGTCAACTCTACTGGCTGACCGGTAATTTGCTGATTGACCGTGATAACCGTGCCAAAGCGCATGGCACCATCGGTGAACTGGTCGAGCAGTTTAATAAAAAGAAGATTTCATTCTGGATGTTCCCGGAAGGCACCCGCAGCCGTGGCCGTGGTTTACTGCCGTTTAAAACCGGTGCGTTTCATGCTGCAGTAGCAGCAGGTGTGCCGATCATCCCTGTGGTGGTGTCGAATACCCACGGCAAAGTGAAACTTAATCGCTGGAACAACGGCCTGGTGATTGTTGAAATGCTGCCGCCAGTGGACACCAGGCAGTTTGAAACCACCTCGGTGCGCAAATTAGCCACCCACTGCCGCGAATTAATGTCTGCTAAGCTGGAAGAATTGAACGCCGAAGTCGCCGAACGCGAAAAAAACGGTAAACTCTAGCCATCCACGGGGCAGAGTTTCTGCCCCGTGCTCATCACAGCAAAAACTCACTAACAAGAACAACATGGACACGGCGTCTTCACGCCCCGCTCAAAAGGTCTGAAGTTTTATGTCTTGCAGCAGACGTCAGTTTATTCAGCTTTCCGCCGGTGTTGCGCTGGCGACCAGTAGCATGCCTTATGCCGCCTACGCTGCGGCCCCGATGGGCGATGTGCCGCTTCCTGTTCCGCCACTGCTTGAATCTCGCCGTGGCCAGCCGCTCTTTCTGACGCTGCAACGCAGCCATTGGTCATTTAGCGGTAATAGCAATAAAGTGCCGGTCTGGGGCATTAATGGCATGTATCTCGGCCCCACGGTGCGCGTCTACAGCGGCGATGATGTGAAGCTGATTTACAGCAACCGTCTCAACGAACCGGTAGCGATGACGGTCAGCGGATTGCAGGTGCCGGGCGCCTTAATGGGCGGTGCACCGCGCATGATGTCAGCCGGCGTTGACTGGGCGCCGGTATTGCCGGTTCGTCAGGGTGCATCGACTTTGTGGTATCACGCCAATACGCCAAATCGTATGGCGCCACACGTCTACAACGGCCTGGCGGGCATGTGGC
Organism: Pantoea sp. SM3; assembly: GCF_000963995.1. Lineage (NCBI taxonomy): Bacteria > Pseudomonadati > Pseudomonadota > Gammaproteobacteria > Enterobacterales > Erwiniaceae > Pantoea > Pantoea sp. SM3. The sequence continues at coordinate 231,801 of NZ_JZRD01000013.1, read as the reverse complement.
TGATTGAAGATGACGTCAGCAAAGCGCTGCCGTTACCTAAGCACTATGGCGTTGATGACTTCCCGCTGATTATCCAGGACAAGCGTCTCGATAACTTTGCCACGCCGGTTTATAACCCACCCTCAGACGGCGGTTTCCTCGGGGATACGTTGCTGGTCAACGGCGTGCAGAATCCGTATGTCGAGGTGTCGCGTGGTTGGGTGCGTCTGCGACTGTTGAATGCGTCGAACGCGCGTCGCTTTGATTTGAGCTTCTCGGATAATCGTCCGTTTACCGTGATTGCCAGCGATCAAGGCTTCCTGCCTGCGCCCGTTGCGGTGCAAACGCTGTCGCTGGCACCCGGTGAACGCCGTGAAGTGCTGGTGGATATGTCGCAGGGCGATGAAGTCTCAATTACGGCAGGGACTGCGGCGGGCCTGATGGATCGCCTGCGCGGTCTGTTTGAACCTTCCTCCATTCTCGCCAACACGCTGGTTCTGAGCCTGCGCCCGACCGGCTTACTGCCGCTGGTTACCGACAATCTGCCGATGCGCTTATTAGCGGATCAGATTCTGGATGGTGTGGCGGTGCGCACGCGCGAATTCCGCATTGGCGACAGTGTGCCGGGCATCAATGGCGCACTCTGGGACATGAGCCGCATCGACACCACGGTGCAGCAGGGCACCTTTGAACGCTGGATTATCCATGCCGATCGCCCGCAGTCGCTGCATATTCAGGGCGTGATGTTCCTGATCAAGAGCGTCAATGGCGCACAGCCGATGGGCGAGGATCGGGGCTGGAAAGATACGGTGTGGGTGGATGGTGATGTCGAATTGCTGGTGAGCTTCCCGCAGAGTTCGTCGGATCACTTCCCGTTTGTCTACTACAGCCAGACGCTGGAGTTAGCCGATCGCGGCACGGCGGGGCAGCTACAGGTCAATCCCGTCCCTTAAGAAAAAAGGTGCGCAGCGATGCGCACCTTACAAGAGACCGTCAAATTGACAGGGTCACGATGCATAGCGATCCACACATGACCGCACGCCTGTTGTGAAGCCAATGCAGGCAAGCACGCGCTAGCCGTATCCGCCTGGCGGTTAAACTGTGCCGACTTACCCGTTAAAGTTCTCGGGATCCGGCCCCAAACGATTTCCTTTATCGAGCTTAGTCATCTCGCTGATCTCGGGTTTTTCCAGTCTGAAGTCGAACACCTGGAAGTTTTCACGAATACGTTCCGGCGTCACCGATTTTGGAATCACCACTAATCCGCTATCCAGATGCCAGCGAATCACAATCTGCGCTGGCGTCTTACTGTATTTCTTCGCCAACTCGCGAATGATCTCCTGATCGAATACCCCTTTACCGCCTTGCGCCAGCGGGCTCCAGGATTCGGTCTGAATCTGATGCAGTGCGTTCCAGGCATGCAGCGTGCGCTGTTGCAGCATTGGATGCAGCTCAATCTGATTCACCACCGGCGAGACGCCTGTTTCATCGATCAGGCGTTTGAGATGGGCTTCATGGAAGTTACAGACGCCAATGCTTTTGGTTAAGCCCTGCTGCTGCAGCTCAATCATCTTTTTCCAGGCTTCAACGTAGTGATCTTTTTCCGGGCACGGCCAGTGCATCAAATAGAGATCGACACTCTCCAGTTGCAGCTTATTCAGGCTGGTCTCTATCGCCTGCTGGCCGTTCTGCTGGTCGTCATTCCACAGTTTGGTGGTAATGAAAATGTCTTCGCGTGCGACATCGGTGTCCTGCAGTGCCTGACCGACGGCTTCCTCATTTTTGTAGATGGCGGCGGTATCAATCGAGCGATAGCCTACTTTTAAGGCCTCAACAATCGCCGCCCGGGCATCCTCGATACTCGCTTGCCAGACACCGAGTCCGAGTTGCGGCATCATATTGCCGTCGTGCAGTTTGATAATAGGTTGCTCTGCCATAGTTGCTCCTTATCTGTCGCAGTGACTTACCGTAAAAGCGCTGAGGTTAAGTCTAGTCAACAAACTCAACCGCAGGATCATTGTGGCAATCACCTCGCCCTTTTACCCTGGTCATTTCTGCCAGAATCTTGCCTGATTCTGCTGAAGGGTGGAGCTTTGAGCAGCATTACGGCACACTGATTTTTTTGCTGCCTGAGAGTGATCCATGCCGAACGATGCCCTTTGCCGCCAGCTGGCGCAGCGCGTGACCGCGCTAATGAATGATGCGCGTAAGCCGCTATGCGCCGTGGAAAACGTCAAGCTCATCTACGCCTGCGAAACACTTCCACGCACGCCGATGATGTATCAACCCGGCATTGTGATTCTTTTTCAGGGGCGTAAAACCGGTTATCTCGGCAGCACGGTGTTTCATTACGACGCCACGAAGTATTTGATGCTGACCGTACCGCTGCCGGTGGAATGCGAAACCGAAGCCACCCCGGAAGAGCCGCTGGCCGGCATGTGCCTGAGCGTGGATATCGCCAGCTTGCAGGATCTGTTGATGGATATCGGCGACGACGAACAATTTCAGCCGCAGTTGCATACTTCTGGTATCCATTCGGCGTTTATGAGTGAAGAGATGCTGTGCGCTGCCGAGCGTTTGCTGGATGCGATGAGCCATCCGCGTGATGCGCGCGTGCTGGGACCACAGCTGGTGCGGGAGATTATCTACTATGTGCTCACCGGCCCGATTGGCGGTGCGCTGCTGTCGCTGGTGAATCGTCAGACCCAGTTCAGTCAGATTGCGCGCGCCTTACGCCGCATCGAAAGCCATTTCGCCGAAAGCCTTAGCGTCGATATGCTGGCTGCTGAAGTGAACATGAGCGTTTCGGCGTTCCATCACAACTTCAAAGCCGTCACCCAGACCTCGCCGCTACAATATCTGAAGCGCTATCGTCTGCATCAGGCACGCTTGATGATGTTGCAGGATGGGATGAAAGCCAGTGCGGCAGCGGTGCGCGTGGGCTATGAAAGCCCTTCGCAATTTTCGCGGGAGTTTAAGCGCTATTTCGGCGTGACGCCGGGAGAGGAAGCCAGCCGCGTGCGCCAAACGTTGCCGTTTGACGCTGCCTGAACAAATACAGATCAATGTGCATTGAAGAAATGGCACTGCGCTATGGGTTGCTGTTTGACGCCATCTGAACGGCCAAATGTGCATGAATGCGCGCGCGACGAAACGGCACTGAACCATTGAAGGGTTGCCATTAATGGCAACCCGAACCGAATTAGCTCGTTTTCTGGCGGCGTTTTTTCCAGATCACCACGATGCTGCCGGTCAGACCGACAAACAGCAACACCATCGGCAGCACCATCAGCACTGCCATCACCTGATCTTCGTGACGCTTGATAAACGGCACCTGACTGATGCCATAGCCCATGGCGACCACAATCCCGACCCACAGCGCGCCGCTCAGCCAGTTAAACAGCTGGAAACGCCCATTCTGTAAACCCGAAATACCTGCCATGGTCGGCAGCAATGTGCGAACAAACGCCAGAAAACGACCGACCAGCAGCGCCATCAAACCGTGGCGGTTAAACAGATTCCAGGCGCGCTGATGATATTGCGCCGGCAAATGCATCAACCAGCTTTTCACCATCCGCGTATTGCCCAGCCATCGCCCCTGTAAATAACTCAACCAGCAGCCCAGGCTGGCGGCAGTGGTCAGGATCACCATGGTGGGCACGAAATCCATCACGCCTTTGGCAATCATGGCACCTGCGAGCAGCAACAGGCTGTCACCCGGCAGAAAAGAGGCAGGCAACAAACCGTTTTCCAGAAACAGCGTTAAAAACATCACGCCGTAGACAATCCACACGACATCCGGATTAGCCAGCGCGGCAAAATCCTGATGCCAGAGCGCGTGGACAATCTCATGTAAAACACCCATCTGCTATCCCATCGAGTCACAAGGATTCTATTTTAACCATCTGTGGCATCGCAGACGTTGATCTCACCGATGCGGCACGAAATGGTTTAGGTTTTGTTTAAATATTTACTGTTTTAAGCGCGCAAAGCCCGCTTTCAGGTCGTTCAGCAGGTCATCAACGTGTTCAAGACCAATGTGCAAACGCACCAGCGTACCGTCGAAATCGACGCCGCCTGCCGGGCGAATCTCCGCTAGCTCTTCCGGCTGGTTGGCCAGAATCAGGGATTCATAGCCACCCCATGAATAAGCCATGCTGAAATGGTGGAAGTGATCGAGATAATTAGCCAGCTGCTCACGGCTCAATTTTTCATGCAGGATGAAGGAAAACAGTCCACTGCTGCCGTTGAAATCACGCTGCCAGAATTCATGGCCTTTACTCTGTGCCAGCGCCGGATGGTTGACGCGCGCCACTTCCGGTTGGCCTGCCAGCCATTCCGCGACCTGCAAACCGCTCTCTTCATGCTGGCGCAAACGCGTACCGAGTGTGCGCAAGCCGCGGCTGGCCATGTACGCCGTATCGGCATCCACCATCTGGCCCATCAGGTACGAATTCTCTCGCAGCTGCGGCCAGCAACGTTCATTGGCGACGGCGGTGCCAATCATCGCATCGCTGTGGCCAATAATGTATTTGGTGCCTGCCTGAATCGAAATATCGATGCCATGCTCCAGCGCGTTAAACAACACGCCCGCCGCCCAGGTATTATCGATCATGATAATCGCATCTGGTGCTTTGGCGCGCACGGCGGCCACGATGGCAGGAATATCCTGCACTTCCATAGTGATGGACGCGGGGGATTCGAGGAACACCACGCGAGTATTTGGCTGAATCAGTTCACCGATTTCACTGCCGATGCAGTGATTAAAGAAGGTGGTGGAGACATTCAGCTTACTGAGAATTTTGGTGCAGAAATCCTGCGTTGGCTCATAGACCGCGCCGCTCACCAGAATGTGATCGCCCGCTTCGACAAAGGAGATAATCGCATTGGATACTGCAGCCGCACCGCACGGATAAAGCGCGCAACCCGCGCCGCCTTCCAGTTCGGTCATGGCATCTTGCAGCGAGAAGTGGGTAAGGGTGCCACGGCGGCCATAAAAAAGCTCGCCCGATGCACGACCCGCAGTCGCCCGTTTTTTGTCAGCAACCGTGTCAAAAACCAGTGAAGATGCGCGTTGAATGACGCTGTTAACTGAGCCCTGAGTGTAACGTTTGCTTCGTCCCGCGCTAACCAGCGTGGTATCAATTTTATTCGTTGCCATCACTGCCTTTCCTGACACTTACCACAAAACATCCACGTTACCACGAAACACCGCAGTGGGTTGCGCCTGATTGCGGATTATCAGAGTGACGCCAGTATTCTGTAAATCATTTGCCAAATTGTGGAAATACAAGACACTTTTGGATTGTAAATAGTAATGAGAACTACTATCACTTCGGTCAATTTTTTTGCTATGATCCGCGCTTCAATCGTGAACTGTGCAACAGAAGTTGGAGACGCAGCGTGGTAGCCAGTGATTTGATGCAAACGGACCTCTCCGTTTGGGGCATGTATCAGCATGCCGATATCGTGGTAAAAGTGGTGATGATTGGCCTGTTACTGGCCTCGGTTGTCACCTGGGCGATTTTCTTCGGCAAGTTTGCTGAGCTGAGCGGGGCGAAACGTCGCCTGAAACGCGAACAGCAGGCGCTGGGCGAAGCACGTTCGCTTAATGATGCTTACCGCGCCGCTGAAAGCTTCAACAGCAACAGCCACAGTGCGGTGTTGCTGAGCGATGCGCAGAACGAGTTGGAACTCTCTGCGGGTACCGAAGACCTTGATGGCATTAAGGAACGTACCAGCTTCCGCCTTGATCGTCGCGTTGCGGCTTTCAGCCGTCATGCCGGTCGCGGTAACGGCTTCCTCGCTACCATCGGTTCTGTTGCTCCCTTCATCGGCCTGTTTGGTACCGTGTGGGGCATCATGAACAGCTTTATCGGTATCGCTAAAACTCAGACCACCAACCTCGCTGTTGTGGCGCCGGGCATCGCAGAAGCGTTGCTGGCGACCGCGATTGGTCTGGTTGCCGCTATTCCTGCTGTTGTTATCTACAACGTCTTCGCGCGCATGATTGCCAGCTACAAAGCCTCATTGGGTGATGTTGCGGCGCAGGTGATGCTGCTGCAGAGCCGCGATCTGGATCTCGGCAACGTGGATACCGCGAATGAAGCGACCCGTCCGGCGGCGGCACAGAAACTGCGCGTAGGATAAGTATTATGGCGATGCGTTTAAACGATGACTCGGTAGGCGATGGCGAAATGCATGAAATCAACGTGACGCCGTTTATCGACGTTATGCTGGTTCTGCTGATCATCTTTATGGTCGCCGCGCCATTAGCCACGGTGGATGTGCGCGTTAATCTGCCTGCGTCCACCAGCGCACCGCAACCGCGTCCGGAAAAACCGGTTTATCTGTCGATTAAAGAAGATAAGCAGATCTATATCGGCAACGATGCGGTGACCAAAGAGACGCTGGTGAATGCGCTGACGGCGCAGACCGAAGGCAAGAAAGACACCACCATCTTCTTCCAGGCGGATAAGTCAGTGGATTATGAAACGCTGATGAGCGTGATGGATCAATTGCGTGAAGCGGGTTATCTGAAGATTGGTTTGATGGGCATGGAGACGGTGAAGAAGTAATTCCCCCTCTGATCGCTCACAAGGGCCGCTATCCATAGCGGCCCTTTTTGTTTGCTTCCGCCGCCAATGTTAATTTCTTGTTACTTTTGGTCTTACTTTTGTAAACTGCAATGGTGAAGCGGATCACATCTATTCCTGGCACAACCCGCTACAACGGAAGAAAAACCCAGGAAGGACAATATGAGCGCAAGTCAATCTTTACAAAAAACATCGCAAGGCGGTGCCAAGACCATCTTTAGCGTTACCAGCGGTAACTTTCTTGAGATGTACGATTTTATGGTGTTTGGCTATTACGCTACGGCGATCGCCAAAACCTTTTTCCCCGGAGATGATCCCTTTGCTTCACTGATGCTCACGCTGATGACCTTTGGCGCGGGCTTCCTGATGCGTCCACTTGGCGCGATTATTCTGGGTGCCTACATTGACCATCACGGACGCCGTAAAGGGCTGTTACTGACATTAGGCTTGATGGCGTTGGGCACACTCACCATCGCTCTGGTGCCGGGCTATGCCACGCTGGGGGCTGCCGCGCCGATTCTGATTCTGCTGGGTCGTTTGCTGCAGGGCTTCTCTGCGGGCGTGGAGTTAGGCGGTGTGTCGGTTTATCTGTCTGAAGTGGCGCCAAAAGGACGCAAAGGTTTCTATGTTAGCTGGCAGTCCGGTAGCCAGCAGGTCGCGGTGATCTTCGCTGCGCTGCTTGGCCTCGGTCTTAATCATCTACTGGCGAAGGAAGCGGTCACCGAGTGGGGCTGGCGTATTCCGTTCGTGGTCGGTTGTATGATTGTGCCGTTCCTGTTCTGGATCCGCCGCATGCTGGAAGAAACAGAAGCGTTCAGCAAGCGCAAGCAGCATCCAACTATGGGACAGATTATGCGCTCGGTCGGTGAGAACTGGGCATTGGTGCTGGCGGGTATGCTGATGGTGGTGACTACCACGGTGATGTTCTACATGATCACCGCTTTCACGCCGACCTTCGGTAAAACCGTGCTGATGATGAGCGATGAGCAGAGTTTTATGGTGACCCTGTTCGTCGGTATCTCTAACCTGATTTGGTTGCCGGTGATGGGCTCGCTGTCAGACCGGATTGGACGCCGTCCGCTGCTGATCACCTTCACCATCCTGATGATTCTGACCACCTGGCCGGTGCTGCACTGGCTGGTGGGATCACCTACGTTTGCGCATCTGGTGGAAGCGGAGCTGTGGTTATCGTTCCTGTATGCCAGCTATAACGGGGCGATGGTGGTTTACCTGGCGGAAATTATGCCGGCTGAAGTGCGCGCCACCGGCTTCTCACTGGCGTACAGCCTGGCGACCGCGCTGTTTGGTGGCTTCACGCCAGCGGTTTCAAGCTACCTGATCCATGCCACGGGCGATAAAGCGATGCCCGGCGTATGGTTGTCATTCGCTGCGGTGTGTGGATTGATCGGCACGCTGCTGATTGGCCGCATGGTGAAACAATATCAGGCGCGCCATGGCGGCACGCCGGTGGGGGCTTCACTGTAACGTCCTGGCTGACAGCGGGTCTCATGACAGCCCGTTAAGAAGCTATTCGAATAAAGCAGCCTCTTTCTGAAGGGGCTGCTTTTTTGTTTGTGTGGGGGGACTCATTCATCGAGTCCTTGTTAACAGACTAGAGCGTCGCCAATGCCCTGCCTAAAACGACAGGTCCACCACCACGCTATCCGTATAACTCCCTGCCGCTGGCGTATTCTGCGTCGTCAGAATCTGCGCGGTATAGGTGAAATTGCGCGTCACCAGATCCGCGTTCAGAGAGGTGGCGCTGGCGCTGCTCCAGCGGTCGGTGCCGGTCGGTCCCCAGCGCGTTGTGGTGGTGGTGCCTTTGTAGATGTCGTACGCCAGTCGGTTAGTGCCGCTCGCCATCTGGCGCGTGGTGCCGCTGTAGTAACTGCCATTGCTCAACCCCACAGTGAAGGTGCTGCCTTTTGAACACACCACGTTGATGGTCTGCTGCACCGTGGAGAAACTCCCCACCAGCGGCGCGCTGCCAAAACTCACGTTAGGGGCGGTGATGGTGGTGCAGTCATTCGTCACTATCAGGTTAACGGTAATCGGCATCGCGGTGCCGGTACTGGTTTGCACCGTACCTACGCACGCACCTGCAACGTTCAACCCGGCACATACCGTATAACTCACCGTTATGGTTATCGTCGTGGTGTAAGTGCCGGCTGCAATCACCTGTCCCGTTAGGGTGCGGAAATAGAGCGGAATATTAAAGTTAAGGCTGTTCCCAAGCGCCAGCAGCAAGGCCGAGCTCCAGCGATAGCTGCCGCCCTGCTGCAATTCCGTGGCGCAGGCGCTGTCGATGCACATCTGAATCGGAATGCTGTCGGTGCCGGTGCTCGAACTTTTCAACACCGCGCGTGTGCCGCTGAGATAGGTCGCAGTGGTGAAGGCGTAAGTGACGTTATCGGTGCCCAACAGCGAAAGCGTGCCGGAACCACAGTTGACGTTGGTGGTGCTGGAAGTGTTCTGCACGGTAGAGCCAACCGCGAAGGTGGTCACGGAGCCGAAGGTCGCCGCTGGAGCCGATAAACTACAAAGCGCATAGCTGGTGCCCGGCAAGATAAACAGCGCCAGCAGCAAAAAAATCTTTCTCATGGTGAGATTCCTGACTGTGAATTATTGGCCGTGCTGACCGCCGAACCTGGTGCAGGCGGTGGCAGATCGCACGTCAGCGGACCGTAGGTTTCCAGCGCTTTTGGCTGGCCGTCTGCAATGGTCAGCGTGGTATCACAACTGCGCCCATCAGGCGTCACGACATGAATTGGGTTTTCAGCGCTCAGGTTCTCCATCCAGATAATGCCATCCCATCCGATATATTCCGTACCCTGATTCGGACGCAACACCTGGCTGGAGATTGGCAACGGTTGCCCCTGTTTATCATGCAGCACCACGCTGGCGGCACGCAGGCGCTCTACCGGGAAGTTCAGCAGGTAACCACTTTTCCGTTTCACTGCAAAACGCTGTTCCACCTTTGGCGCGGTGCGGTCAGCCGGTAAATCCAGGGTATCGATGTCATATTTCGCGCCGTAGTAACTGCTGATCGAGGGCACCAGCAAATAGCCCTGATTATCGGTGCGTCCCATTGCCTGGTTTTCATAGCGCACCGTGACATCGGGGTAGTCGGTTTTCACCACCACAAACGCATCATTAATATCGTTGGCGGCAAACACGCGGTTATCCATCAGCACCAGCGAACCGGTGAAATCGGCCCACTGCGTGGTGTTATCGTTATCGCCGTAGAATCCGGCGGAGGTGTCAATTTTGTTATTGCGATAGCGCAGGCTCGCCTGACGATAATTACCGCTGTCGCTGCCCTGATTGGCCCAGGCCGCATCGTAAGCAAAGCCACCATCGGTCGGCATGGCGCGTGACACATAGAGACGCTGATTGTTGTTGCCCTGCTGATCGCGCTCGTAGCTCACCGAAGCGCTGCTCTGTTCGCCGAACGGGATCACCAGAGAGATAGCACCGCTCCAGTCGCCCTGTTCCTGATCGCGGCTGGCGGAGATATACAAGCTACTGTTACCCCACAGGTTTTTACTCCAGGACAGGTTCCATAAACGGGTGCGATCGCCTGATCCTCCGGCAATATCAAAATAGGCCAGACCCAGACTGCCATATTGATTAAGTGACACGCTGGCGGTGTATTGTGCACTGCGTCGCGCCAGTGAATAACTGGTGTTAGCGCTGTCGCCCCGGCTGCCAACCAGCGCCAGATTGCCGTAATCTGCAGTGCGTAAAATATGCTGCGTGCCGAGGCTGAACCAGCTGTTGTTATATTGATAACCCCAACTGTATTGCGTGCCGGGTTTTCCCTCCATCTGGCTTTGTGCCAGGGCACCATTCACTACCCCCCAACTGCCGAGCTTCACTAAGCCTCCTGCGCCGCCGGTGGCCACGTTGTCGCTGCCTTCCGCATGGCTCTCCAGCGTCAGCCAGTCGGTTAACCCGTAACGATAAGATCCGCTGGCTGCCGCTGCGCCATAGTCAAAGTTTTCCAGTCCGTAGTTTTCACGCAGGGCACCGGCAGAGAAGGAGTAATCCGACAAACCCTGTCGCAGCAGGCTGCTCGATACATAAAACGGCAGCGTGGTGGTGACCTGACGCCCCACGGCATCGGTGGTGGTGATCACCGCATCGCCCGCGCCATTGACGAACGGCACATTGGTCAGCGACCACGGACCCGGCTGCACATTGGCTTGCGTACTGCGATAACCGTTAATAAACAGATCGACGGAAGAGGGCACCGCGGCCTGGCCGGAAAACGCCGGCAGAGGGTAAGTGACCAAATCCGGTCGCACGCTGAAATCACGCGCAATCTGCACGCCACCCAGACGCACGCTGTTACTCCAGCTCAGCGCATCGGTCACCAGGTCTCCGGCACGCCAGCTGATCGCATCGTTCTCATCTTCATTGCTAAACCAGGTGTCGTAGCGAATATATCCCTCTTGCTGACCGCTTACGCCGCCTTCAAGTTGTTGGGTGTAGACGCCATTGGTGGAGAACTGTCCGATGGGGCCAAACACGCGCAGCTCATTCCAGCTCGACAGGCGGGAACCGGCATTATCGGTACGGGTGGCGTAAAAGTCGTAATTGAGCAGCGCACCGTTACTGGCGCGCCCCGGATAGCGTGGGCCGCGCTGATCTTTACCGATCACCTGGCCGGGCAGCCAGGCGGGCGGAACGGTGAGCAACAGGCGCTGACGGCGCTCGTCATATTCGGCTTTCACCTCCGCCAGTTGATTCACATCGATTTGCTCGCCCTGAAGTTTCTCCGCAGGGATACCGGCACGCTGTAAATCGCCACTGCGCAGCCAAAAGTCCCCGTTTTTACGCTCCACCGGCACGATATCGCCGCGAGCGTTCTGATTCACCACCAGCTCCAGCATGTACTGCTGACCGCTGGCGTTGTTCTCCAGCGCAGGGGGCGGTGGTAGCTCGGAGAAGGTCTCCGCGCTACTGATTTGAGGTAACAGGCATAGCACGCTAGCCACTGCCAGCGTGCAGGGATGCAGCGAAAACGTCATCAACGCGCGGCCGCGCTGCTCCAGTGCCCTTTATTCACCTCCGCTGACAACTCTCCGCTCACGCTGCTGGTTAATGGCCAGCGATTGCTGCTGTTTGCCAGTACATAGCCAAACAGACCATTGCCCAGGCGGCGACCACCAATGGTGACGTTACTCAGCCGCGCATGGCCGTTGCCACGGTTGGTGAGCTCCAGCCAGCGCTTGCCACCACTGTCCACCTGTTGCCAGCTGAGTTGCGGCTTCGCACTGTCGCTGGTAACGCCGTTACCATAAACAAACAGCGGTACCGAATAGCGCATCTGGAAAGTTAATCCCGCCTGATTTTCGCCGGGTGTGCGTGGCGTAGGGATTTCATCCAGCACCACGCGGTAGGACATTTCGCGTCCCGCTTGCGGCGCGCCCTGCTTAATGAGTCGCACCAGCTGTTTCTGACCCGGTTCGAGGCGCACCATTGGTGGGCTGGCGACCACTTGCTGCTGGGTCTGATACTGTTCCTGGCCGCCCACTTGCAGCCAGCTAAAGATGCGCACCTGCATCATGGTGGTGGTATTCCCACGGTTTTCCAGCCACAGCTCACTGGCTTTATCATTGGGATTGATGGCGGGATCGATGGGCCAAATCATCAGCGAATTGGCGGCGTGGGCAGCAGGCATTAGGGCCATAATAAACAACAGTAGCAAGGCGCGCAGGTTCATGATTATTCATCCTTCTTTATCACTGCCGTCACCAGCTAAGCGTAACGGTTAAGGTGTCGGTATAAGTGCCGGCGCGCGTGGGGCCGGGCAGCGTTAACAGGCCATAAATCGGCAAAGTAATGTTATTGGCGTTGCTGTAACTCAGCGCCACGGCGCTATTCACTGGGATAGCCGAGGTGTGTGCCGCGTTGGTGTAAAGGGTATAGGGCACGGTATTGGTGTTGCCCGAGACCTTGAGATTACGGGTCGTGGAGTAATTGGAGCCGCCATTGATACTCATGCTAACGGCGGTGCCTGGCGTGCAGGCAAGGATGATGGTGGTGCTTTGCACATAGCTGGCGCTCACGCTGCTGGAGGACACACCCGATTGCGTGCCGAAATTAAGCGTGCCAAAGACCCCGGTATTGGTACCGGAGACCACACAGCCTGCCACTACTGATGCAGAGACCTGGAAGGTTGCGGTTGGCAACCCCCAGGCAGAGACACTCCCTATCAGCAGGGCAACGCCGCCTGCATTGTGCGCCCAACGCTGCACCACGGCCACCCTGATTACCCCACAACTGACCTCAGTAGTTCACCGCAACGTTAATGGTGTCGGTATAAGTCCCTGCCGGGATCAGTGGGTTAAACCCGCCCCCCACGACACGACCGTAAATGGCGTAGTTAGTGCCTAAGGTCGGGTCCGTGGTGCCGCTGGCGGCAATGTTGGTGTTATTGGCGATGGCGGTGGTGAATGCCGCATCGCTATACAGGGTATAGGCAATGCCTTGGGTGTTATTGGAACCGAGGATCAGATAGCGCGGCTGGCCGCTAACGGTGCCGTAAATGGTCGCCGGTGCAGCATTACTGCTGGTGACCTGCACGTTGAAAGTCTGGCCGGTGGTGCAGCGAACATAAATACCGTTGCCCGATGCACCGACCAACGTGGCGTTCAGGGTATCAAAGGTTGCGGCGCTGCTACCAAAGTTCAGGGTACCGAAGTTGACTCCCGTGGTGGCAGACTGACCATTCACCAGGCACCCGGTGGTCAGGGTCAGGGTCGCATTAATGGTTCCCGTTGTGGTGGCGGCAAATGCCGCGTGAGGGGCGAGCACGACGCTCAGGCTGGACGCCAAAAGAAAAAGCTTGAGTTTCATAATCATTCCTTACTGATTATCCAAGGTCAGTGCTTTTTCACCTGGTGATTCATTTATGTAACGAATCTGAAGTCAAACAAGAGCCACGATCGGCTTTACCGCGTAAGTGCCCGACATCTAGGAATATTCTTAGATGGTGGGTTTAGGATTTATATCAGTTTTCTTTACTATAGATCAGCAAATCACCACTGGGAGCGTTGCGCTTAGATTTTTCATTAATCAATTCACACTTTTCGCCGATAACGCAGTAATCGCAAGGGATGACAACCGGTTAAAAAAACTAAACAGCGAGTGATTTAACCCTCTACCGCGATTAACCGTTCAATGCTATGTTCGTGCATTAATCAGATATTATTAATTTTTCTTACTGCGACTGACCATGAAAAACCAAAAACATAGCGCGGTGTTTCCAGAATTGTCTGGATCGGTTACTCCCTCTGCCTCACTACGTGCGGTCATGACTCACCCTTAATCAATGTTCTCGAACACTTTGAACTTTTTTGACGATACAGCACCTGCTCCGCAGCGGGCTGAGTTTAGGAGCGCACATGCTGCTGGTTACCTGGGATAGCGTTCTGGTCACGGTTTCATTGATCGTGGCCTTCATTGCTGCGTTTACCGCACTGGATACGGCGGGACGCGTCGCGGTTTCACGCGGCTGCCTGGCGAAAATGTGGCTGATTGGCGGTGGCACCGCGATGGGCATTGGCATCTGGGCGATGCACTTCATTGGCATGCTGGCGATGATGATGCCAATGACCATGCGTTATGATATTACCCTCACCACGGTTTCTCTGCTGGTAGCGATCCTCTCTGCCATCTTTGCTTTCGCGCAGGGCGTGCAGGGCAGCCATTTAACTCCACGTCGGCTGGTACGTGGCGCACTGATACTTGGCAGCGGTGTCGTGGCGATGCATTACATCGGCATGAATGCCCTGATGATCGAACCGGCGATTCGCTGGGACATGCCGCTGGTCGCGCTCTCCGTGGTGATTGCCTATGCCGCCTCAGGTGCGGCCCTGTGGCTGGCGTTTCATCTGCGCCAGGGCGAGAGCGTGTGGATCATGCGCGTTTGTGCTGCGCTGGTGATGGGCATTGCCATCGCCGGGATGCACTACACCGGCATGGCTGCGGCGGAGTACAGCATGCCGAGCACCATGCAGCAGCACCATGGCATCAGTGAAGATGGATTGGCGGTGTGGGTGACCGTTATCACGCTGTCCATTCTTGGCCTCACGCTATTAGTTTCCATGCTGGATGCCCAGCTACGCGCGGCACGTCTGGCCGCCAAACTCAAACTCGCCAACAGTGAACTGCGCCAGTTGGCGATGCATGACAATCTCACCTCGCTGCCCAACCGCGTGCTGCTGGAGCAGCAACTGACGGCACAGATCAAGCAAGCCACTTTGCAGGATGAAACCTTTGCGCTGATGTTTATGGATCTCGACGGCTTCAAGGCGGTCAACGATACCTGGGGCCATCATGTGGGCGATCGTCTGCTCATCGCGGTAGCTGAGCGACTGCGCGTACAACTGGGCGAAGGCGTGTTACTGGCGCGACTTGGAGGCGATGAGTTTGTGTTGCTGTGTCCGCAGTACAATGATTTGCAGGCCTCGGCGCTGGCGCAACGGTTGGTCAATGCCATCGATGCACCGTTTGAACTGGATCGTTATTCGCTGCGGGTGTCACTCAGTATTGGCATCGTAGTGTTCCCACTGCACGGTCGTAGCCAGCAGGAGATGATGTTCAACGCCGATTCCGCCATGTACCACACCAAACACAGTGGCCGTAACGGCTGGTGCTTGTTTGAACCGGTGATGAGCGCGGTGGCGCAGCATCAGCTGGCGCTGGCGAATGATCTGTGGAATGCGCTGGAGTATCAGGAAATGTGCCTGTTCTATCAGCCAAAATTCCGCGCGGGCGGCACGGTGCTGATGGGCTTCGAAGCGTTATTGCGCTGGCAGCATCCACGTCGGGGATTGCTAATGCCAGATATGTTCCTGCCGCGCGCGGAGAAAACCGGGCAAATCGTGGCGCTGGGCAATTGGGTGATCAACGAGGCGTGCCGCCAGTTGAAGCAGTGGCACGATGAAGGTCACCGCGACTGGAGCGTGTCCGTCAACCTTTCGGCGTTGCAATTCCATCAGCGTGATCTTATCGACAGCTTACGTCATGCACTGCAACGTTATCAGCTGCCGGAGGGCGCGCTGATGCTGGAGATCACCGAGAATATCGCGATGCGCGACCCGCAGTTCAGCCAGCAGCGCATTGCTGAACTGCACCAATTGGGCGTGAAAGTGGCGATCGATAACTTCGGTATCGGTTATGCCAATTTGCTGCATCTGAAACATCTGGAAGCCACCGAACTGAAAATCGACCGCGCCTTTATTAACAGCCTGCGTGCCGACAGCGAGGACGCCACCGTCGTGAGCGCGATGCTGACGCTCGCCCAAAGTCTCAATCTGCGCATGGTCGCCGAAGGGGTGGAAACTGAGGAGCAGCAGCGTTTGCTGACCGGACTCGGTTTTGACACGCTGCAGGGCTATCTGCTCGGCAAGCCGACACCAGCGGAGCGTATCGGTGAATTCACCGCTGCGTTTAATGCACCGCCGCTGTTTGCTGAGCACCCGCTGCCTTTAACCAGCGCCTGATAAACAATTTTTATTTTCTTCCGCATCGGAAGGTTTCATCGTTCAAAGACTCAAATCGGCAGGTTATCTGCCGATAAATCACACAATAAAACCAATGACATTGACTTTTTCTTTATAACACCACAGCTGAGTGACAACGGCTTTAACTTGGGAAATCACTATGTTAGTGACTTCGTACGATTCGTTTACCGTCATCGTTTCCATTCTGGTGGCGATGCTGGCTTCGTTTACCGCGCTGGATATGGCGGGCCGCGTAGCTTCTTCAACCGGCAAGGTGGCGCTGGTTTGGTTATTAGGCGGTGGATTCGCCATGGGCGTGGGCGTCTGGGCGATGCATTTCATCGGCATGCTATCGATGAGCCTGGATATGGTGATGAGTTACGATCCGCTGCTAACGGCGACGTCGATGGCGGTGGCGATTCTGGCATCGATTTTTGCCTTGTGGCTGGTGTGCTCATCCCATGATTTATCCTGGCGGCGCTTAGCGGGCGGGGCTTTGGTACTCGGTTCGGGCGTGGTCGCCATGCACTACATGGGCATGGCCGCACTGATGTTTGCGCCCGGCATCGTCTGGAATTGGGGCTGGGTTGCCGCTTCGGTGGTGATTGCGCTGGTGGCATCGGGCGCGGCACTGTGGCTCGCCTTTAACCTGCGTGAAGGACATGGTCGCGTGACGATGCTGCGTCTCGGCGCTTCGGTGGTGATGGGCTGCGCCATTGCCGGCATGCACTACACCGGTATGGCCGCTGCCAGTTTCCCGATGATGAGTCATGCCACGCACATGGGCGTCAACAGCAACTGGCTGGCGATAGTGGTCACCGTGGTGACGCTGGCGATCCTTGGTATCACCTTGCTGGTTTCGATGCTGGATGCTCGGCTGCAAGCGCGCACCTCCATCCTTGCGCACTCGCTGGCGGAAGCCAACCGTGAACTGGCGCAACTGGCCCTGCACGACAACCTGACACGCCTGCCAAACCGTATTTTGCTCGAGGACCGTCTGGAGCAATCCATGAACAAGGCCAACCGCGAAAAGTCGCAGTTTGCGCTGATGTTTATGGATTTGGATGGCTTCAAAGCGGTCAACGATGCTTTTGGTCACCATGTCGGTGACAACCTGCTGATTGCGGTTGCCGAGCGTATGATCGGCCAGATGAAAGGTCACCACACGCTGGCGCGCATGGGCGGCGACGAGTTTGTGCTGCTGATCGAAATCGATGAGCCCAATGATGCCGCTGCGGTAGCGGATGCGCTGGTGAAAGCGGTCGATCGCCCGTTCGATATTTCGCGCTATGAACTGATGGTGTCACTGAGTATCGGCATCGCGGTCTACCCTGGCGACGGGAAAGATGAGCGCGAGCTGATGTTTAACGCCGATGCCGCGATGTACCACACCAAGAACAACGGCCGTAACGGCTACAACTTCTTCCAGCCATCGATGAACACCCTCGCGCAGTCGCAGCTGCAGCTGAACAACGACCTGTGGCAAGCATTAGATAACGGCGAGTTACGTCTGTTTTACCAGCCAAAATACTGTGCGCCGAGCGGTCCGATTCTTGGTTTTGAAGCCCTGTTGCGGTGGGAACATCCTTCGCGCGGTTTGCTGGCACCGGACAAATTCCTGCCGATTGCCGAGAAGACTGGCATGATCATCAACATCGGCAATTGGGTGATCAACGAAGCCTGTCGTCAGTTGCATAGCTGGCATCTGCAGGGCCATCCACACTGGTCGGTAGCGGTGAATCTCTCCGCGCTGCAGTTTGAACAGAGCAACCTGGTGGAAACCGTGACGCAGGCGCTGGCGAAGCACCAGATCCCGGCCGAATTGCTGACGCTGGAAGTGACGGAAACCACCGCGATGCGTGATCCGGAAGAGAGTGTGCGTATCCTGACACAACTGACGGATATGGGCGTGAAAGCCTCGATCGATGATTTTGGTACGGGTTACTCCAGCCTGCTCTATTTGAAACGTTTGCCCGCCAGTGAGTTGAAGATCGACCGTGCCTTCGTCAATGAGCTGCAGGCGAAATCAGAAGATGCCACCATCGTCTCTGCCATTGTGGCATTGGCGCAGTCACTGGATCTCAAAGTGGTCGCAGAAGGGGTGGAAACTCAGGATCAGCAAGCGTTTCTTACCGGCCTGGGTTGCGATACGTTGCAGGGTTATCTGCTGGGTAAACCGGTGCCGCCGGAACGCATCCATGAGTTGCCGAATTTTGTCGAAAACGAGCAGCAGCTGGTGCAGCTCCCCTAAGGCGAGGGGGCAGTGATTGCCCCCATGGCAACCTCTCCTGCAAGCCGGGGAAGGTGCACGCCTGTGCGCGGCAGAAAGTGAGTGCCTGAGTGTGATTCCCTTTCCTGTATGAGTCTCTCAACTCAATACCCCTTCTTCTGTCAGCAGGGGATGGGCGGTAAAACCTGAGTACAGAGTAGATTCCCTGCCCAACGATGCTCTCTCTCGCTTGCGGGACAGGCCCAGGGTGAGGGAAAATGGTCGCCTCTATCCCCCATATCGGAGCCAGGGTGGCGAAATATCAGCAGTTGGTTGATCAGCTTCGGACGCAGATCGAAGCGCGCATCTGGCCGCCGGGCGAAAAGCTGCCGTCGTTGCGCCAGCAGGCGGAACAGAGCGGCCTCAGCCTGATGACGGTGATGCACGCCTACGAAGTGCTGGAAAGTCAGGGATGGATCCTGTCAAAACCGCAATCCGGATACTACGTAGCGCCGCGTGCTGCCGAAAGCCGTCCACGTTTGCCCACACAGGCGATTGCCAAAACCGAGCAGGCGGACACCAACAGTTTCGTTTTTGATGTGCTGCAAGCCACGCGTGATCCGGGCATCATGCCGTTTGGCTCTGCCTTTCCCGATCCCGAACTCTTTCCACAGCGTCAGCTGATGCGCTCGCTGGTTAAGGTCTCACACAATCTGAAACCCAGCGATGCCCTGAATAACCTGCCGCCTGGCAACGAAGCGCTACGGAAAATTCTGGCGCAACGTTATGCCCAACAGGGCATCACCCTGTCGCCGGACGATATCGTCATCACCAACGGTGCGATGGAAGCGCTGAACCTCAGCCTGCAAGCGGTGACTGAACCCGGCGATTGGGTAGTGATTGAAAATCCTTCGTTTTACGGTGCCTTGCAGGTGATTGAGCGGCTGAAACTGAATGCGATTGCTATCGCCAGCGATGTCGAGCAGGGCATCGATCTCGACGAGCTAGAGCAGGCGCTGCAACGCTGGCCGGTCAAAGCCTGCTGGCTGATGACCAACCGGCAAAATCCGCTGGGCTTTACCCTGAGCGCTGAACGAAAACAGCAGTTGGTGTCTTTGCTGGCGCGCTATCAGGTCGCGATGATTGAGGATGATGTTTACAGCGATCTCTACAGCGGCCATGACAAGCCTCTGCCCGCCAAAGCCTTTGATCGCGAGGGGAATGTGCTGCACTGCGGCAGTTTTTCGAAGAATCTGGTGGCGGGATTTCGCGTAGGTTGGGTGGCTGCCGGGCGCTACGCACAGCGCGTACAGCGTATTCAGCTCATGAGCACACTCTCCACCAGCGCGCCGATGCAGCTGGCATTGGCTGACTTCCTCAGCACTCGCAGTTACGACACGCACTTAAAGAAACTGCGCCAGACGCTGGCAAAACGTAAGCAGCTGGCGCAGCAGGCTTTACGTCGCGTGCTGCCTGCTGACGCGCAGATCAGCGATACACCGGGCGGCTATTTCCTGTGGATTACGCTGCCGCAGCAGATCAACACCACGCAGCTCTATCATCTGGCGCTAAAAGAGGGCATCAGCATCGCCCCTGGCCAGCTGTTCTCGGGCAGTGAAGGGTTCAGCCACTGCTTCCGCTTCAACACCGCCTGGCCGTGGGATGCCCGCGCCGAGGCGGCGGTGGAGACGTTAGGGAAATTGATTGCTCAGCTGGAATCGCCCTAAATGGCGACGCTATAAATGCGGCTGACTTTAATCGCGGCATACAGAAGCGGCCCGATAAATGCCGCTGCCGTATTAGGCGAACCAGCACAATCGCGAGAATTTTGTAGGGTGCGCATTAATGCGCACCTCCAATAAATGGCAATGAATCAGATGGATGCCGCCTGCTTATTTCCCCATGTCAGGTAATAAACATCATAAAAATCCACTTCGCCTTTCTGCTTCATCAGGCGATCGATGCCGCTGCGCACGCGGTCGGGCGTGCCGGGATTTTCCACGATTTTATCCAGCGCCTGCTGGGACACCGGCTGCACGTAATACCACTCACCGTTGTAGCACACGCGCAGATCCAGCGTGTCGATATCCTCAAAGCGGTATTTGGGGTTGATATCCATCAGCATCAGGAAGCTCATCACCAATACAAAGGCGGTGGCGAACCAGAACGCGGGCCAGCCGAGCATCTCAGTGGAGAAGATCAGCGCCACGCACAGCGCGTAGCACAGGTACATGATCGCCCACAGCCCCGGATGGGTTTTGAGGAATGAAAAGCTAAAGCGTGGCAGATTATCGCGCTGGCCTTCACGGTTCAGCGTGGCGATTTCATCGAGCAGAATTTGTTTGATCGCTTCCATAGTTCACCTCTAAATGTTACTGCCTGCCAGTTAATCACATAACAGTGAAGCGAATCAGACACAGATCCTGAGTGTTTTTTTATAACAGTTTGCTGACGGTTTTATCGGCCCCACAAAATGTTAAATATGTTGCTAACTAATTTGGCTTTAGTAAGGTAAATCATTCTTTTATGTGAATTTTGTCGGCGGGCGCACATTGCAATGCCGTCGGGGTTTGCCACAATTAAGCAACGTGGCTTCCCGGAGAAAGCGTATGACTGCCAACACTTCCAGCCTGCTGTTACTGATGTCTTTCGCCGCCGGTACCTTTTCTGCAGGTTCATCCAATAATCCGCAGCATTTGATGCTGTCACAGCCCTCAGGCGGCGTGCCTAATAATCTGCTACCGCTGATCATCTGGCCGGGCATCGCGCCTGACTATGATGAAGAGCTGCAAAGCAACAGCGCCGAATGGTTTGAAAAAACCTTCACTGCCAACGGCTGGCCGGCCGCGTGGCGCGCACCGATCTTTCCTTACACTCATTACCATCCGAATACCCATGAAGTGCTGGGTGTGGCGTCCGGTTGGGCGGAAGTGCTGTTTGGTGGCGATAGCGGCCGCATGGTGACGCTGCGCGAGGGCGATGCGGTGCTGATCCCCGCCGGTGTCGGCCATAAACAGGTGTTCGCCTCAGACGACTTTTTCGCCGTTGGCGCCTATCCTGAAGGCATGTCCCCGGAAACCGTGCGTGATGAACCTTCTCGCTTACGCGCGGCGAAAGATCAAATCGCGCGCGTACCTTTACCGCATCGCGATCCTTTCACGGGGGGCGATGGGGCGATGACGGATATCTGGCTGCCAATTGCGCAGCAGTTGATGCACCAGTAAGGTGCAATCTGAGGGTTATCCGGCGCTGCTCCGCAATCGGGGCGCGTGTGCCGTTTGGGGCGTGAGCCTCTGGCACACTTTGTGCAGGAGAGGATTCAGGTCCTCTGACAAGCGCCGGGTAAATCATGAAAGAAAGCTACCAGATAGCGTCACACTTCTATGATGAGATGTTATTGAGCAACGGCGAACACCGTGCGCACTATCAGCATTACTGGGAGTGGTTACAACAGGCGGACAAAGAGGCCGTGGCGCGTAAGCGCGAAGAAGCGGAACTGTTGTTTCATCGTGTGGGCATCACCTTCAATGTCTATGGTGACGATGGCGGCGCGGAACGGCTCATCCCGTTCGACAGCGTACCGCGTATTATTCCGGCGGGTGAATGGGCGATGCTCGATCGCGGCATCCGCCAGCGCGTGCAGGCGCTGAATGCCTTCCTGCATGACATCTACCATCAACAACACATCCTCAAGGCGGGGATCGTGCCTGCCGAGCAAGTGCTGGTAAACGATCAATATCAGCCCTGCATGCAAGGTGTCGATCTGCACCGCAACATCTATGCGCACATTACCGGTGTCGATATGGTGCGCAACAACGACGGCGAGTACTACGTACTGGAGGACAATCTGCGCACGCCATCTGGCGTCTCTTACATGCTGGAGAACCGCAAGATGATGATGCGCCTCTATCCCGAGTTGTTTGTCGAGCAGCATGTGGCACCGGTAGAACGCTATCCTTCGCATCTGCTGCAAACCCTGCGCGAAAGCTCACCGGTCAACGATCCGGTGGTGGTGGTGCTGACACCGGGCCGCTTCAACAGCGCCTACTTCGAACACAGTTTCCTGGCGCAGCAGATGGGCGTCGAGCTGGTGGAAAGTGCCGATCTGTTTGTCAAAGACGGTGCGGTGATGATGCGCACCACCGCCGGCCCCTGCAAAATTGATGTTATCTATCGCCGTGTTGATGATGCGTTCCTCGATCCGCTGGCGTTCCGTCCCGATTCGATGCTCGGCGTGCCGGGCCTGCTGTCGGTGTATCGATCCGGCAACGTGGTGCTGGCCAATGCGATTGGCACCGGCGTGGCCGATGACAAATCGATCTATCCCTACGTGCCCGACATGATCCGCTTCTATCTGGATGAAGATCCGATCCTCAACAACGTGCCGACCTGGCAGTGCCGTAAGCCGCAGGATCTAACTTACGTCCTCGCCAATCTCAGTAAAATGGTGGTGAAAGAGGTGCACGGCGCCGGCGGTTACGGCATGTTGATTGGCCCGGTGGCCAGCCAGCAAGAATTGAGTGATTTCCGCGAACGGCTGAAAGCACGCCCGGAAAACTACATCGCCCAGGACACGCTATCGCTCTCCACCTGTCCGACTTTTATCGACAACGGCCTGGCACCGCGTCATATCGATTTACGTCCCTTTGCCTTATGCGGAGCGGATATTCGTTTAGTACCGGGTGGCTTAACCCGCGTGGCGCTGACCGAAGGTTCGCTGGTGGTGAACTCGTCGCAGGGCGGTGGCACCAAGGACACCTGGGTTCTGGAGGATGACGCATCATGCTAAGCCGCACGGCCAGTGGCCTCTATTGGATGGCGCGCTATCTGGAGCGCGCAGAACAACTTGCCCGGGTGCTGGATGTCACCAATCGGCTTTCGCTGATGCCGGTGCGTAACAGCCAAACCGATGAGCTGCTGTTGCCGCTCAATCTCACCGGCACGCGCCAGCTGTTTGAAACCCTCAACGGGCGTTTCACCATGCCGCAACTGTTTAACTTTTTCGCCCTCGACGATCGTAACCCCAGCAGCATTTTTAGCTGCTGGCAGGAGGCGTGGAACAATGCGCACGCGGTGCGCGGCAGTCTGTCGTCTGAGGTGTGGGAGAGCATCAACTCGACGTGGATTGAGATGCGTAGCATGCGGCGACGCGGCATCACCAGCGCCAACGCTGACAGCTTTTTTGACTGGGTTAAAGAGCGCTCACACCTGTTTCGCGGCGCGATGTTCGGCACTTTGCTGCGTGGCGATGCGATGTGTTTTATCCGTATCGGCACGCTGATGGAGCGCAGCGACGGCACCGCGCGCTTGTTGAGCGTCAACCAGCAACTGCTGGAGCAGAACCCCGATTCGGTGCGGGAATATTACTGCCTCGATACCTTGCTGCGTGCAGTGTCGGCGCGTGAAGCCTATAACGCCATCTTTAAGCAGCAGCTGATGCCGGATCTGGTGAATGAGATGCTGATCCTGCGTAACGAAAGCCCGCGTTCGCTGCACTCCTGCATTGAGGAGATCGCCAACCAGCTGGAACAGATCGGCAGCAGCGGTGAGGATCGTCCACGCTATCTGGTGACGGTGCTGTTGGCTGAAATGCGCTTCAGCACCTGGGAAAGTCTGACGCGTGACGGGTTGTATAGCTGGCTTAATCACTTTCTCTCGCAGACCAACGCGCTGGCAGAAAGCATCAATCAGACCTATCTGGAGGCGAAATGAGACTGAACATCGAGCACAAAACCTGGTATGCCTATGAGCATCAGGTCAAACTCAGCACCCAGTATCTGCGCCTGACGCCGCAGAACTCGGTGCACCAGCAGATTCTGTCATGGGATCTCGATTTACCGTGCGAAGCCACGCGCACCCTGGATGCTTACGGCAACGTGTTGCATGTGCTGACGCTGGATACGCCACATCAGCAACTGGAGATTGCCGCGCGCGGGGTGGTGGAAATTCTGGATGAAGGGGAGTATTCCCCCGATCCTGAATCGATCCTTTCGCCATTGGTGTTTCTGCGCGCCACGCCATTAACCCTGCCCGATGCGGCGATTCGCGATTTCGCACAGCGCTACTGGCACGCAGAAAAACCGCTCGCCAGCCTGGAAAAACTGATGGATGAGCTGCTGTTGAAAATGCCGTACCAGCCTGGCAGCACGCAGGTGAGTGATACCGCAGCGAAAGTATTTGCGGCGGGCAGCGGCGTTTGCCAGGATCACAGCCATGTGTTTCTGGCTTGTTGTCGCAGTCTCGGGATCCCGGCGCGCTATGTCAGCGGCTATCTTTATACGGACAATGTCGAACACGTTGCTACTCACGCCTGGGTTGAAGCCTGGCTGGATGGCAGTTGGCACAGCTTTGATATCACCAACAATACGCGCAGTACGCGCCAGCATTTACGTCTGGCGGTGGGTGTGGATTATCTCGATGCTTGTCCGGTGCGCGGTATGCGGCTGGGCGGCGGCGGTGAGGATATGCTGGCGATGGCCGCGGT
Organism: Pantoea sp. SM3; assembly: GCF_000963995.1. Lineage (NCBI taxonomy): Bacteria > Pseudomonadati > Pseudomonadota > Gammaproteobacteria > Enterobacterales > Erwiniaceae > Pantoea > Pantoea sp. SM3. The sequence continues at coordinate 207,018 of NZ_JZRD01000013.1, read as the reverse complement.
GCAGCAGGTGCATGCGCAGCAGTGATATTTTTTTGCAGGCGTGACTATGACTTATTGTGTGGCAATGCGTTTATCGTCAGGGATGATTTTTGTATCGGATTCACGCACCAACGCGGGCGTCGATCATATTTCCTCGTTCCGTAAATTACACGTGTTTCAGGTGGATGATGAACGCACGCTGGTGCTGCAAAGCGCCGGTAATCTGGCGACCACGCAAAGCGTGATGAGTTTGCTACGGCGTAATAACCACGACAGCGATCAGCCCAATCTGCTGAATGGGCGCTCGCTGTATGACATTGCGCTATTGGTGGGGGAAACCCTGCGTGAAGTGATCAAGCGTGATGGCGAAGAGTTTGGTGGCACGCTGCTGTTAGGCGGACAGATTCGCGGTGAAGAGCCGCGCCTGTTCCAGATCTATCCGCAGGGCAACTTCATTGAAGCCAGCGTGGATACGCCTTATTTCCAGATTGGTGAAAGCAAGTACGGCAAGCCGATTATTGATCGCGTATTGCGTTATGAAACCCCGCTTAGCCAGGCAATGCAGTGCGCGCTGATTTCCATGGATTCAACGCTGGCGAGTAACATTTCGGTAGGCCTGCCGCTGGATGTGATGGTCTATCATACCGACAGCTTCAAAGATAACGAACAGCATCATATTACCGAACAGCACCCTTACTTTTCGCAGATTCGTCAGCTGTGGAGCAAAGGCTTGTTGAGCGTGTTCTCACAACTGCCGCCGTTAAAACTTTAGAGCAAATCCGCGCGAGACATCACGCCGCTACCCTAAAGCGCCCCATTCGGTAGCGGCGTCACTTCTTGCACATTTTCCCGCAATAACGCCGCGTCAGTCCCGCGTGATAAACCGCGCTGCTGCAATGAATTGATCAATTCAGCGCGGCGCACTGTAGTGCTTCTCCTTTCCGCTCCTGCTTTTTCCGTTCCGCTTCGGTACTGGTCATAAATCTGAAAACAAGCCTGTTTAACTTCGGTGCCATAAACCTCTGCGCACAAAAGGTGAATGATGTTTTCTGTTGATCAGCTTCTCGATACTTACTGGCCAGGCCATCACCCCGCGAACTGGCAAAAAAGCCTGTTGAAATGGGCCGTTCGCGAACATGAATTCCAATCTTTTGCTGACCGTTATCGCCACCTGAAAGGGGTGGATATGGTCGAGCAAGTGCTGGAGCACCTGGATGTGCGCTGTGAATTAAGTGAACGCGATTTGGAGCAGATCCCGACCAGCGGCCCGGTGGTGATTGTCGCCAACCATCCGCTCGGTGCGCTCGACGGCCTGGCGCTGCTGGCGGCCGTTTCTCAGGTACGTCGTGATGTGAAAATCGTGGCGAACCGCATGTTGATGATGCTGGAGCCGATTAACAACCTGATGTTGCCCGTGGATAACATGGGCAACCGCACCAGTCGCGAACAGCTGACGCGCATGCAGCAGCATCTCGACAATCAGGGGGCGCTGATTATCTTCCCGGCAGGTGAAGTGTCTCGTCTCTCCAGCCGTGGTGTGCGCGATAACCGCTGGCATCACAGCTTCCTGCGCCTGGCCGCCCGTGCTCGTGCGCCGATTGTTCCGGCACACGTCGTCGGGCGTAATAGCCTGGCGTTCTATGCCGCCGCCAAAATCGCCTCACCACTGGCGCTGCTGATGCTGGTGCGCGAAATGTTCCGCCAGCGTGGATCGCGCATCAAGCTGCACATTGGCGAGCAGATCCCGTTTGCCAACTGGCACGACGGCCACACGCCGGGCAAAGAGCTGGCGAAACGGCTGCGCAAGCACTTGTATCGCATTGGTCAGGGCCGTCGGGGTCTGTTCCAGACTGAAGCGGCGATTGCGCGTCCGGAAGACCGTGCCGAACTGAAAAAAGCGCTGATGGAGAGTGAGCGTCTGGGCTCGCTGCCGGATGGCAAACAGATCTACCTGTGGCGTCGTAACGGCGCGACCTGGGTGCCGCTGCTGCGTGAACTCGGACGGCTGCGTGAAATCGCCTTCCGCGCCGTGGGCGAGGGCAGCGGTCGCCGTCGTGACCTCGATAAATACGATGACGATTACTATCACCTGATTCTGTGGGATGACGATGCGCTGGAGATTGTGGGCGCTTATCGCTTTATTCCGGGTGCCGAGCAGCTGGAACGTCGTGGTCTGGAAGGCATCTACAGCGATAGCCTGTTCCACTACGACGAGCGCATGCTGCCGATCATCAATCAGGGTCTGGAACTGGGTCGCAGCTTTATCCAGCCCGCCTACTGGGGCAAACGAGGTCTGGATTATCTGTGGATGGGCATTGGTGCCTATATCGCCAAATACCCGGAGACCCGCTATCTGTTTGGGCCGGTGTCGATCTCTGGCGGTATGCCACTGGCGGCGCGCGATCTGTTAGTGGCGTTCTACCGCATGTACTTCCCAACCGAGTTGCCGCTGGCGAAGTCGCGTCGCCCCTATCCGGCCTCGCTGCCAGAAGTGCTGGCGCAGTTTACCGGTGATAACTACGCGGAAGACTTGCGCCGCCTGAAGCATCTGCTGGCGAACCTCGGCACCGCGATTCCCACGCTCTACAAGCAGTATTCCGAAGTGTGTGAGCCGGGCGGGGTGCAGTTTATCGATTTCGGCAGCGATCCCGATTTCAACAACTGTATCGACGGGTTGGTGCTGGTGGATCTGTCACGCGTGAAGCCATCGCGCTATGAGCGCTATATCGGCATGCATTTGCAGGCTGAAAGCGTCGAGTAAGGTACAGGGAGGCTCTCGGGCCTCCCGTTCTGTTTGAGCACGGAAACGTCAAGTTGATGTCACGGGATCGTCATCTGATTGTCGTAGGGTCTTAGCCGGACTGTCAGATAAAGGCCAGAAACATGGCAACGATCACACTTCGCGGGTTAAGCAAAGCCTTTGCTGCCCAGCCGGTACTTCAGGATATCTCGCTGCAGATTGCGCAGGGAGAGTTCATCGCCGTTCTGGGTCCTTCGGGCTGCGGCAAAACCACCTTATTACGTCTGCTGGCGGGCTTTGAAACCGCGGATGCCGGTGAAATCCACGTCGGCGAGCGCTGCTTTGCTGCGCCGGGCGTGCACCTGCCGCCAGAAGATCGCCAACTTGGCGTGGTGTTCCAGAGCTATGCGCTGTGGCCACATATGACGGTGGCGGAAAACGTCGCCTACAGCCTGAAAGTGAACGGGGTAGCGCGCCATGAGCGTGACAGCCGCACGCAGCAGGCACTGGAACTGGTGGGGTTAGAGAATTTCGCCTCACGCCGCCCCGCCGATCTTTCCGGTGGACAACGTCAGCGTGTGGCGTTAGCCCGCTGTCTGGTTGCCAAACCCACGCTGGTGCTGCTCGATGAACCATTGGCCAATCTTGATGTGCACCTGCGCGCCACCATGGAAGAGGAGTTCCGCCGCTTCCATCGCCACAGCCACGCCACCTTACTCTACATCACCCACGACCAGCACGAAGCGATGGCGCTGGCCGACCGCATTGTGGTGATGGACGGCGGCCGCGTGATGCAGTTTGCCACGCCGCAAACCCTGTGGCGTGAACCGGCGAATGCAATGGTGGCGGGGTTTATCGATGACGGCAAAGTACTGCCGGTCAGCGATATCGAACCGACAGGCGAGGGCAAAGCGCTCGCCACGCTGTGCGGTCTGCGCGTCACCTTGCGCTGTGCGGCCGAACAACGCCCGATGCCTCACGGCAAAGCCAGTTTTCATGCGGTGGATTTCCGCCTCGCTGAACCGGATGAACCGCAGTTTGCGGTGCGCGTGCAGCGGGTGATCTATCGCGGCAGCCATTACCAGATTGATGTTGCGCCACTTGATGCGCCAGACCACAGCATCACGCTGCAGCTGGCGGAGACCGCTTTACCCGTTGTGGATGCGACCCTTGGGGTGGCGCTACGCGACGGTTGGATCCTTCCTACATAACATTCAGATACTTAGGGAAATTGCTATGCGCACGTCTTTTAACGCTTTGATGTTAGCCAGTGGATTAGTGTTTGCCGCCACCAGCCACGCCGATGATGCCCCGTCCGGCAAGCTGGTGATTTACACCTCACAGGCACCGGAAATCGCGCAGCAAACCGTGGATGCGTTTAAAGCTGCCTATCCGAACGTGCAGGTGGAGTGGACGCGTAACGGCACCACGCAGCTGATGAACGTGTTGCAGACCGAGATGATGAGCGGTGGCGCTAAGCCCGATGTACTGCTGATTGCCGATGCCATCAACCTCGGTGCCCTGAAAAATCAGAACCAGCTCTACAGCTACAACGATGCGCCGTTGAGTCACATCAATCCGTCGTTCTACGACAAAGACAAAACCTTCTTTGGTACCAAAATCATCGCCACGGTGATTGCTTACAACACCCAGCACGCACAGCCGATTGACAGCTGGAACGCACTGGCGGTGGAGGCCAACAAAGGTCAGATCGCCATGCCAAGCCCGCTCTACTCTGGTGCGGCGCTGTACAAACTGCACACCGATATCAACACGCCAACCATCGGCTGGAATTTCTACAAGAAGCTGGCAGCGATTGGCGTGGCTCCGCAGGGCGGCAACGGTCCGGCGCTGAAAGCTGTTGCCAGCGGACTGGATAAGTACGGCATCATCACTGACGCTGACGTGATTCTGGCGAAGAAAAAAGGCTCGCCCGTCGATCTGGTGTACCCGAAAGAGGGCGTGTCTTACGTGACGGAGCCGGTAGCGATCATGAAGTCGGTGCACAACCTGCCAGCCGCTAAAGCCTTCGTGAACTTTATGCTGTCTGAGGAAGGTCAGAAGCTGGTGGTCGAGCAGGGTAACCGTCCGGTGGACGATCGTGTTTCTGCACCGGCGGGCTTCACACCCATCAATAAAATCAAGCTGCTGACGCCTGACGTCGCGAAAGCCATCAAGGAAGATGCCACGGTGCGCGATCAGTTTACCGCGCTGTTTGGCGGCTAAGCATGAGCGTGGTGAGCAACGAGTGGCGTAACGCGACGCGTGGCGGTCAACGCTGGCGTCTCAACAGTGAAAAGCTGATCCTGGCACTGATGGTGCTGCTGATTGGCTTATTGTCGGTGGCGCCACTGCTGCGACTGTTGTGGACGGCGATTGCCCCGCAAGGCGTGCCGGATCTGACGCGCTTGTCGCGCCTGATAGCCAGCGACCGCGTGCTGATTGCCAGCGGCAATACGTTGCTCATCGCCTTGAGTTCGACCCTGATTTCAGTGCTGCTTGGCACCGCCGCCGCCTGGCTGGTGGCGCTGAGCGATCTGCGCGCCAAAACCGCCTGGGTGTTTGCCTTTATCCTGCCGCTGATGATTCCGCCGCAGGTCACGGCGCTCGCATGGCTACAGGCGCTGGCACCGTCCAGCCCGTTAGCGCTGCTGTTTGGTTCACTCGGCTTGCCATGGTTTGCGCCCGGCGAGCAACCGCTTTATTCGCTGAGCGGCATCGTGCTGCTGCTCGGTACACACAACGCGCCACTGGTGTTTCTCACTGTGCGTGCCGGTTTGCGTCGTTTACCGGCTGATTTAGTCGAAGCGGCGCAGATCAGCGGTGCCTCGCGGATGCGCGTATTGTTGACCATCATTCTGCCGCTGGCGCGCCCGGCGATCTTTGCCGGGGCTGCACTGACCTTTGTTGCGGCCGCCGGTAACTTCGGTATTCAGGCGATGTTGGGTATTCCAGCCCGCGTGCCAACGCTGATTACGCTGGTTTATCAGCAGCTTAACGGCATTGGCCCGAGTGCCTTGCCCAATACCGCCGTTTACGCGCTGCTGATTGCTGTGATCACGCTGGCGGGTATGGCGGCCAGCGCCTGGCTTGGCGGTCGTCACGATGTGCGCGTCAACGGTGCGCCGCGTCTGTGGCAGCAACCATTAGGACGCGGGCGGTTGGCGATTGAAGGCGCGGCCTGGCTGTGGATGGCGCTAACGCTGCTGCTGCCGGTCAGTGCGCTGCTGATCACTGCACTCACCAGCGGATATGGTCAGGCGCTCACCTGGCAAACGCTGACGCTGGAGAACTTCCGCAGCGCGCTGTGGGGCTATCCGGCAGTGCGCCATGCCTTTATGACCAGCCTCGGGCTGACCACGCTGGCGGCGATGATTCTGACGTCCACCGCGCTGTTCCTGGCGTATTTCCTCAGCTGGCGCCGGACCAAACTGGTGCGCGGCCTGTGGCTGGCAAGTGAACTGACTTATGCCTTGCCGGGGATTGTCACCGGCGTAGCGGCGATGCTGTTCTTCCTGCGCCCGCTACCGATCATCAATGTGTCGCTGTATGGCACGGTGTGGATCATCCTCGCCGCTTATCTGGCGAACTTCCTTGCGCTGGTGTTGCGCCCAACGCTGGCCGGATTCGCGCAGCTGGAACCGGCGCTGGATGAGGCGGCACGCTTGTGTGGTGCCAGCTTTATGCGCCGCATGCGCGATATTTTACTGCCGCTGGCGGCGCCTTCTGCGCTGGCGGGCACGGTGCTGGTGTTCCTCACCGCACTGAATGAAATCCAGGTTTCGGTATTGCTGGTGACCTCGCAAACCCAAACCATCGGACCCACCATCGTGTTCCTTGACGAAGGGGGCTCCGCCTCGCTGGCGGCCGCGGTAGGCTGCCTGATGATTCTGGTCGTGTGTTTGCTGATGGGACTGGCAACGCGGCTGGCGCGGCGTCTGCCGCAAGGGGTTTTACCATGGCAAGCTTAACGGTTATCAGCGGTGTGGGTGGCAAGCTGCCCGCGGCTTTTTTGGTCGAGATGGAAGGTTATCGCCTGCTGTGGGATCTCGGGGCCGGTCCGCAACCCGGCGTGCGACCGGATATCCGCGCCATTGGCCGCGTTGATGCGTTGTGTTTGACCCACTCGCACATTGACCACGCGGCCTCGCTCGACTGCTGGGCGCAAATCGGCTCGCCGCCGGTGTACGCCACCGAGCAAACCTGGTTACAGCTGGCTAACGTCGCCGTGCCGATGTATGCGCGACGTTTGTTACCGCTGCGCGGGCAAACGGCCATTGGTCCGTTGCATCTGTTTACTGGCCGCAGCGGCCATTCACCGGGCTCGGTGTGGTTTCATCTGCCCATCGCCGGTGGCATCACCTACATGGGCGACTGGAGCCGTGAAGCGCTGCTGTTGCCGTTTGACTGCCCGCCGTCGGCAAAACTATTGATCACGGATGCTTCCTACGGCGACCGCACGCAGCGGTTGCGCGATCAAATGGATGCGCTGGCGATGGCCGCTGCTCACGGCGCGGTGATTGCCGTGCCGGAACACGGACGCGGGCCGGAAGTGGCTTTACAGCTCACCGCGCGGGGTCTGGCGGTTCAGCTCTGCCCACAAATTCGCAGTGAGGTCGCGCAACTGCTGGCGATGGACAAGCTGCCCGCCACCACGGCGCTGGGATTGGTGCGCTTGTTGAAACAGCCGCAGCCGCAACAATGGCAACCTGCAGATGTGATTGTGGCGGCTGATGCGGTGGCCGACAGCGGCTTAGCCGCGCAGCTGAGTGCTCAGCCAGGCTTTAAGCTGATCTTCAGCAGTCACGTTGCGCCCGGCACACGCGCAGCCAGGTTGCTGGCCGATCAGCAGGCAAAGTGGCTGCCGTGGAATGTTCATCCGCCGATTGACGATCAACTGTGGTTGATCGAGAAAACCGCTGCTCAGCGCGTGATACCAGCCTTTGTTGCGGCGGCGGAGTGCCCGATTTTAGCGGCGCGTGCCCCTTTGTGCTGGCAAGCGCATTTTCCCCTGCAATGCCATCTTGATAGCCCCCGTTTCCCCCACGAGCAGCGCCAACGCAGCAGGATAAATTGAGTATCCCGCTGAATGTTTTTTCGCCATTGCCGATAACCTGACTACCAACTTTTGTCTGTGGACGATTAACGCTTGTCAGCGCTGTGCTTTTGCGTTTAAGTCTCCACAGCAATTAGGATTTTTCTTAAGAAGCAATTTTTACCAGGCCAGCAATAGGCGAACAACAATGAATAATAACTCTGACGTCATGTACCGGCTGCTGGTGCAGAGCGTGGTGGATTATGCCATTTACATGCTCAAACCCGATGGCACCGTCGCCAACTGGAATGCAGGGGCACAACGCGCCAAAGGTTACACGCCCGACGAAATCGTCGGTAAAAACTTTGCGCTGTTCTACAGCGAAGAAGATCGTAAAAACGGTGCGCCACAGCGTGGACTTTCCGTCGCGACAGCGGTGGGGCGCTTCGAGACGGAAGGCTGGCGCTATCGCAAAGATGGCAGCGCCTTCTGGGCACATGTGGTGATTGATGCGATTCGTGACGACTTCGGCGAACTGCTCGGCTTCGCCAAAGTCACGCGTGACTGCACGGTTCAGCAGGAGCAGCAGCGTAAGCAACAGGAACAGGAGCAACGTTTCCGTTTATTAGTTGAAGGCGTAACGGACTACGCCATCTACATGCTTGATCTCGACGGCAACGTCGAAAACTGGAATGCCGGCGCGCAGCGTGCCAAAGGCTATGTGGCTGAAGAGATTGTCGGTCAGAACTTTGCACGTTTCTACAGCGCGCAGGATCGTAAAAATCATATTCCGGAAAAGAACCTCAGCACCGCTTTCAAAACCGGCCGCTTCGAAGATGAAGGCTGGCGCTATCGCAAAGATGGCAGTGCGTTCTGGGCACATGTGATTATTGATGCGATTCGTGATGATGCGGGCAAGCTGATTGGCTACGCCAAAATCACCCGTGACTGCACCGAACAGCGTGAGCTGCAGCGCAAGCAGCAGGAGTACGAGAAGACCTTCCGGCTGCTGGTGGAGGGCGTGACTGATTACGCCATCTATATGCTGGATCTGCAGGGCCGGGTAGTGAACTGGAACGCCGGTGCGCAGCGTGCAAAGGGTTACCTTTCTGACGAGATCGTCGGCCAGCACTTTTCGGTGTTCTATGGTTCGCAGGAGCGGCTGGCCAACACGCCGGAAGCCAACCTGGGTATCGCGCTGAAGACCGGTCGCTTTGAGGATGAAGGCTGGCGCTATCGTAAAGATGGCTCGGCGTTCTGGGCGCATGTGGTGATCGATGCCATCCACAATGAAGATGGCAAGATGATTGGCTTCGCTAAAATCACCCGTGATGTCACCGAACGTCGTGAGAATGAACAGCAACTGCTGCGCGCGCGGGATCTGGCGCAGGCGCAGAGTGCCAAAATGTCCGAGCTGTCTGGCTTCCTGGACACCATCATCAGCAATATCCCTTCATGCGTCATTGTGGAAGATGCCATCAGCCGCGAAATCCTGATGGTCAATGACAAAGCCGAACAGCTGTTTGGTATCAGTAAATCATTGATTATGCACAAGCGTCCGCACGAATGTATGTCGGCGGAGCTGAGTGACTATTTCAACAGCCTGGCGGATATCGCGCTGCGCAGCGAAGGCATCCATTCACGCGAGCAGCTGCTGCTCACCGCAGGCGGCGACCGTATTCTGCATACCCGCGCCACCACTATCAGTGGCAAAGATATGCGTCAAAACTACGTGATGCTGATTGTCGAAGACGTGACCGACCAACGTGAAGCCGATGCGCGTATTCACCATATGGCGCACCACGATAACCTCACCAGCCTGCCAAACCGTATTCTGTTCCGGCAGAAGCTGAGTGAAGCGCTGCGTCAGGATAACCAACACCATGCGCTGAGCGCCACGCTGTGTCTCGATCTCGATAACTTCAAGAACGTTAACGATGCGCTGGGCCATCAGATTGGTGACGATCTGCTGCGCGTGGTGGCAAAACGCCTGCGCAGTGCGCTGCGCGACCATGACACGCTGGCGCGGATTGGTGGCGACGAATTTGCTATCGTGCTGCCAAACATCAATAACGCGCAGGAAGCGGCGGTGGTGGCACAGCGCCTGATTGAAGCGATCCGTCCGCCTGTCAATGTTGAAGGGCACAACCTTTCCGTTGGGTTGAGCGTGGGCATTGCGTTGACGTCACAGGTCACCAACACGCCAGAGCATATGCTGCGCTGTGCGGATATGGCGCTGTACGAAGCCAAACGCAACGGGCGCAACCGCTATGAACACTTCACCATGGAAATGGATGATGTGGCGCGCAGTCGCCGCGTGATTGAAAACGATCTGCGTGATGCGATCACCGGGCGTCAGTTGAAACTCTACTATCAGCCGATTACCAATGAGGACGAAATCATTGGTTATGAAGCGCTGATGCGCTGGCACCATCCGGTTAAGGGCTTGATCATGCCAAATGATTTTATCCCGATTGCCGAAGAGACCGGGCTGATCCACATGCTGGGCGCTTATGCGCTGTATGAAGCCTGCCGCGAGGCACAGAGTTGGGGCACCGAGCAGTCAGTGTCGGTTAACCTGTCGCCGCTGCAGTTCAAGAACAGCTCGCTGGTGTCGGTGGTAGAAGGCGCATTGCGCGAATCCGGATTGGCTCCACAACGCCTCGAAGTGGAGATCACTGAATCGGTACTGCTGGATGACACGCTGGGCAATATCCGCACCCTGCAAAGCCTGAAGGCGATTGGCGTGCAGATTGCGCTGGATGATTTCGGCACGGGCTACTCGTCGCTCAGCTATCTGCGATCTTTCCCGTTCGACAAGATCAAAATCGACAAGTCGTTTATCAACGATATGGGTGACAGTCGCGAAGCGCTGGCGATTATCCGGGCGATTACCGGCATGAGCCGCAGTCTGGATATTCAGATCACCGCCGAAGGGGTGGAGAGCAGCGAGCAATTCGCCAAGCTGCGTGAAGAGGGTTGTACGCTGTTCCAGGGCTATTTCTTTGGCCGCCCGCAGCCTTCGGAACTGCGTCTGAAAGAGCTGGAATAAGCTCGCCATAAATGGCGACGTTACAACCCAGGGGCGCATTGATACGCTCCTGGTTGTTGATAAGCTCGTCGCAATCTAAGCGTAAGATTTCAGCATAAAAAAACGCCCGGCATTGCCGGGCGTTTTGCTGTTTGCTGTGTGAAATCTTTATTATGACTGGCCGTGGCCTTCGACGTTCATGCGGCCCAGGTCTTTGTCCACCAGGAACAGGCCTTCGCCTTTATTGCCGACCAGCGCCAGTTTATCCAGTACGGTTTTGAACAGCTTCTCTTCTTCGTGTTGCTCAGCCACATACCACTGCAGGAAGTTAAAGGTTGAGTAGTCCTGAGACATCAACGCGGTGTGTACCAGATCGTTGATGCGCTGCGTGATCAGCTGCTCATGCTTCAGCGCTTCTTCCAGCACGTCATTCAGTGAGTTCCAGCTAACGGCAGGGGCGGCAATGCTGCCCAGCACTGGCAGAGAACCGGCATCGCTAACGTAATCGAACAGACGCTGCATATGTTCCATTTCTTCGCGAGAGTGCATTTTCAGGAATGAAGCGGCACCTTCAAAACCTTTGTCGCTGCACCATGCGCTCATCTGCAGATACAGGTTGGCAGAGAAGAATTCGAGGTTCAGTTGATCGTTCAGGCGAGAGGTCATTTCAGCAGTTAACATGGCTGAGTCCTTTTTAATTTGTCAGGTGAAGTACGGTGAATTATGCATCAATCTATACTTTTTTGTGAAGGCTTTTTCGTCAAAAAGTTGAAATTATCTTATTGATTGTAAATGGAATTATTTCATTTATTGAATGCGAAGAGTTCTCAGTTTTGACTCATTTTCATTCACGCTGGATTGATTATAGCCGTACATCGGCGGATGCTGTGGCGAGCCTATACTTGTCAGGAGCTTAGCGGTGTCGAACGTATTAGATCATTACCATTACCTGCATGAAATCCCGGAACTGGGATTCGAAGAATTCAAAACTTCCGCCTACATCGCCGACCAGCTTGAGCAGGCTGGCATCAGCGTGACGCGCGGCATTAATCACACCACCGGCATCGTGGCGGAAATTGACAGCGGCATGCCGGGGCCGGTACTGGCGCTACGTGCAGATATGGATGCACTCGGTCACATCATTAACGGCGTCGCCTGTGCACGCCATACCTGCGGCCATGATGGGCACTCTTCGGTGGTGCTGACGGCGGCACAGGAGTTGCTGAAAGAGGGCGCGATCAAGCGCGGCAAGCTAAAGCTGCTGTTCCAGCCTGCGGAAGAACTCGGTGCGGGTGCGTTATCGATGATTGAGGGCGGTGCGCTGGATGATGTCGAGATGATCCTCGGTTTCCATGTGCGTCCACTGGAAGAGTGCCATGTCGGACAAGCCACGCCAGCCGTGCTCTATTCGGCGTGCAGCACGCTGGAAGCGACAATTAAAGGTGTGCCTGCTCATGCCGCGCGCCCACATTTGGGTGTCAATGCGCTGGATGCCGCAGTACAAGCGGTACAGGCGGTGAACAGTATCCATCTGGCGCCGGGCCTGACATGGAGCGTGAAAGCCACCCGCTTCCTGTGTGATGCCGGTGTCACCAATTCGGTGCCGGATGAGGCGCGCGTGGTATGGGATCTGCGTTCGCAGGAGAACGCGCCGATGGAGGTGCTGAAACAGAAAGTGACGCAGGCGATTCAGCACAGCGTGGCTGCATTGGGTGCGAGCGCTGAAGTGGTGGTACTGAAAGAGATGCCCGCCGCAGAAATCCACGAGGAAGCCACGGCGGTGATCCGGGCTGCGATCGTGGATGTGCTGGGGGAAGAAGGGCTGCTCGACACCAAATCCACGCCAGGCAGTGAAGACTTCTTCTACTACCCGGTGAAAAAAACGCAGGTGAAAGCCGGTTTCTGGGGTTTGGGCACCAATCTGGTGCCGGGCCTGCATCATCCGGATATGCGTTTTGAACTGAGTTCGCTGGAGATCGGGGTGAAGATCTTTAAGGCGGCAGTGGTGCGCGTGCTGGGTTAGCCGTGTGTCGTTTCCCACAATCCAGCCTCTCCCGCACATGGGAGAGGCTGTTACCCTGAATGAAAGCCTCGTTCGACCTTCTTACTCCTTACTTGCAGGACAGCGGTCGAGTGAGGCTGTCACCCGGAATGAAAGCCTCACTCGAACAGTCCCTTCTTCTCATTTGCAGGAAACTGGCAGGGCGAAGGTGCATACAGGTCCCATCCCACGATTTCCCCGCCTGCTGAAATATTGTATGCTATGCCGCCTTAATGCTGACTGGATAACCGGACTACCGCCAATGTAGATCGCGCACATCTTGCTGTGAACTGACGCCACTGCGTCACCATTGGTACCGTTATCCCCCGGCTATGCCCGGAACGATTTATTCGCAGCGCGCCGCCCGCGCGTTGCCCTTGAAGAAGAATTCACACATGTCTATTGCTTCCTTTTTAGATGAAGTGGCGCGCCGCCGTACGTTTGCGATCATCTCGCACCCGGATGCCGGTAAAACCACCATTACCGAAAAAGTGCTGCTGTTCGGGCAGGCGATCCAAACCGCCGGTACCGTCAAAGGCCGCGGCTCCAGCCAGCATGCTAAATCTGACTGGATGGAGATGGAGAAACAACGTGGTATCTCCATCACCACCTCGGTGATGCAATTCCCGTATCGCGACAGTCTGGTGAACCTGCTGGATACCCCAGGGCACGAAGACTTCTCTGAAGATACCTACCGTACGCTGACGGCGGTTGACTGCTGTTTGATGGTGATCGATGCCGCTAAGGGTGTCGAAGATCGTACCCGTAAGCTGATGGAAGTGACCCGTCTGCGCGATACGCCGATCATCACCTTTATGAACAAACTTGACCGTGACATCCGCGATCCGATGGAACTGCTGGATGAAGTTGAGAGCGAGTTGAAGATCGCCTGCGCGCCAATCACCTGGCCGATTGGCTGCGGTAAGCTGTTCAAAGGCGTGTATCACCTCTACAAAGATGAAACTTACCTGTATCAAACCGGTAAGGGCCATACCATTCAGGAAGTGCGCATTGTCAAAGGTCTGGCGAACCCGGATCTCGACGCGGCGGTCGGTGAAGACCTGGCACAGCAACTGCGCGATGAGCTGGAACTGGTGCAGGGCGCATCCCACGAGTTCGATCAAGAGCTGTTCCTGAGCGGTGAAATTACACCGGTGTTCTTCGGCACCGCGCTGGGTAACTTCGGCGTCGATCATATGCTCGATGGCTTAGTGGCTTGGGCACCGACGCCGATGCCACGTAAAACCGATGCGCGTCTGGTGGAATCCAGCGAGGAGAAATTCAGCGGCTTCGTGTTTAAGATCCAGGCGAATATGGATCCAAAACACCGTGACCGTGTTGCCTTCATGCGTGTGGTTTCCGGCAAGTACGAGAAAGGCATGAAGTTGCGCCAGGTGCGTACTGGCAAAGACGTGGTGATCTCGGATGCGTTGACCTTTATGGCCGGCGACCGTTCGCACGTAGAAGAAGCCTTCCCCGGTGACATCATTGGTTTGCACAACCACGGCACCATTCAGATCGGCGACACCTTTACCCAGGGTGAAACCATGAAGTTCACCGGTATTCCGAACTTCGCCCCGGAGCTGTTCCGTCGTATTCGTCTGCGCGACCCGCTGAAGCAGAAACAGCTGCTGAAAGGGTTGGTACAGCTGTCGGAAGAGGGCGCGGTGCAGGTGTTCCGCCCGGTGCACAACAACGATCTGATCGTGGGTGCGGTCGGTGTGCTGCAGTTTGAAGTGGTTGTGGCGCGTCTGAAAAGCGAATACAACGTTGAAGCGATTTATGAAGCTATCAACGTCGCAACCGCTCGTTGGGTTGAGTGCAGTGATGCGAAGAAATTCGACGACTTCCAACGCAAAAACGAAGTTAACCTGGCGCTGGATGGCGGTGATAACCTCACTTACATCGCTCCGACCATGGTGAACCTCAATATCACGCAGGAACGCTATCCTGACGTGACGTTCCGCAAAACGCGCGAACATTAATCCCGCCTCACAACCAGGGCCAGTGATTTTCACTGGCCCTGTTTTTGTCCTACAGACTCTTCCTATTTGCGCTGCGTTTATCGCTTTTTGGCGAGATATCAACCACAAAAGCCAGCAAAACCTGTAATCCCTACTATGATTATCCTGTCGGACGAGAAAAGAGACCCAAGGGTTTCATTACGTCTATAAATGCAGCGACGCCGTTTGTTGCTGGCGCATTCGCGGTTGCGAGTGAGTTAACTGATAGAAGGATGATATCGATGAATAAGACTAAGATTGCTAAAACCCTGATCGCCGCTCTGGCTACCACTGCTCTGATGGGCGGCGCAGCCTACGCTGCGGACACCAGCAGCACGGGTTCTAAAATCGATAGTTCTATGAATAAAGTCGATGGTTTTATGGATGACAGCGGCATCACGGCCAAGGCCAAAGCGGCACTGGTGGATGATGAAGCGATTAAAAGTACGGATATCTCAGTGAAAACGCATCAGGGCGTGGTCACGCTGAGCGGCTTTGTCGCTTCGCAGGATCAGGCGGAAAAAGCCGTTGCGCTGGTGCAAAAAGTTGAGGGTGTGAAATCCGTCAGTGACAAACTGCACGTTAGAGACAGCAAAGAGACCACACTGAAAGGTTATGCGGGGGATACCGCAACCACCAGTGAAATCAAAGCTAAGCTATTAGCAGATGACATTGTGCCATCGCGCAACGTGAAGGTGGAAACCACCGATGGCGTGGTGCAGTTATCAGGAGAAGTGGCGAACCAGGCACAGTCCGATCGTGCTGAGAAAATCGCCAAAGCCATTGAAGGCGTGAAAAGCGTGAAGAATGACCTGAAGGTGAAATCTTAACGCGAGCGAAGCGGTACTGTTTCGGTACCGTTTCGTAATAAAAACAATGTGGTATGAATAAGCAGTTCGATTTTCACTACGGTAAGGAGAGGCTTATGTTTCGTTGGGGTATTATCTTTCTGGTCATCGCTCTGATTGCTGCAGCGTTAGGTTTCGGCGGTCTGGCGGGTACGGCAGCATGGGCAGCTAAAATTGTCTTCATTGTCGGTATTATTCTGTTCCTCGTAAGCCTGTTTACCGGGCGTAAACGACCCTGACCGATTGCGTTAACACAACGCTAACCCGCGAGTCACTAAAGCGGAGACCAGTCATTTGCGGCATAATAGGCAGCCGCATCGATTGCACGATGCAATAGGTCAGGGAATGACAATGACTGGTTCTCCGGGATGCTGCCGTCAGCGGCTCCCTCAGAGCAGGAAAACTGAGGGACATCCATTGGGAATACGCATCCCGGTGTCACTGGACACCTTTGAGCCACTGGCGCTCACCCCATTTAAATCCAAAAAAATTGCCCTGGTCTGTGAAGGCGGCGGTCAACGCGGCATCTTCACCGCAGGCGTCCTTGATGAGTTTCAACGCGCCGGTTTTAACCCATTTCAATTGATGCTGGGCACCTCCGCTGGAGCACAAAACCTGTCTGCATTTGTTTGCGCCCAACCGGGCTACGCGCGCCGCGTCATCACGCGTTATACCACCAGCAAACTATTTTTTGATCCGTTGCGCTTTGTGCGCGGCGGCCATCTGATCGATCTCGACTGGCTGATTGACATCACCAAACAAGAGTTTCCCTTATCGCTCAGCAACGCCGAAGGGCTGTTTGCCAAAGGCAACGAGTTCTATATGTGCGCCTGCCGGGGAGATGATTACCGCGCCGAATATTTCAATCCCACCAACCTGAACTGGCATGACGTGATCAAAGCTTCCAGCGCCATTCCGGGATTCTATCGCAGCGGCGTGCTGATGGATGGGGTGAACTATCTGGATGGCGGTATCAGCGATGCCATTCCGGTGCGTGAAGCGGCACGACGCGGTGCCGATACCATTGTGGTGATCCGCACCGTGCCGTCACAAATATCTTATACGCCGAAATGGTTCAAACGCATGGAGCGCTGGCTGGGTGACAGCGCGCTGCAGCCGATGATCAACATCCTGCATCACCATGAAGAGAGCTATCGTGAGATTCAGCAGTTTATCGAACAGCCGCCGGACGACCTGCGCATCATTGAAATTTACCCGCCGAAACCGCTGGCGAGTATGGCGCTGGGCAGTCGTTTGGCTTCACTGAATCAGGATTACCATTTAGGGCGCCGCAGCGGCCGCTATTTCCTCGCGACGCTGGGTCAATGGCTGAGCGATGCCGAACCGTTCCTGCGCCAGACTACCGTGACACCGCCGGCCGCCGTGGCGAATGCGCCAGACAATCGTGCCGTGCATACGCCGCCGCTGGCGGATAATGATGCCGATTTTGATGCAGGATCGCTGGCATGAGATTTATCGACACTCACTGCCATTTCGATTTCCCGCCATTTGTCGATGACGCCACAGGCAGCATCGCCCGTGCGGCGCAGTCGGGTGTGGAACGCATTATTGTGCCGAGCGTCGATGCCAGCCGCTTTGCACTGGTCAGCCAGCTGGCGCAACAGCACGAGGCGCTGTATGCCGCATTAGGGCTGCATCCGATCAATATTGCCGTGCATCAGGATGCGCATCTGGATCAGCTGGAACAGTGGTTGAAAACGCCGGATAGCAAACGCGTGGCGATCGGCGAGATCGGCCTCGATCTGTACATGCAAGACGCGCAATTTGATAAGCAGACGCGGTTACTGGATGCACAGCTCAAACTGGCGAAACAGTATGATTTGCCGGTGATCCTGCATTCGCGTCGCACCCACGATCAGTTGGCGCTGCATTTGCGTCGCCATGATTTACCGCGCCGTGGTGTGGTACACGGTTTTGCGGGCAGCCAGCAGCAGGCAGAACGTTTTATTCAGCTTGGCTATGCGATCGGCGTGGGCGGCACCATCACCTATGAACGCGCCAGTAAAACCCGCAACACCATTGCTAACCTGCCGCTTACCTCGCTGTTGCTGGAAACCGATGCGCCCGATATGCCGTTGCAGGGTTATCAGGGGCAGCCCAACCGCCCTGAGCGCGCGCGTAACGTGTTTGATGTGCTGTGTCAGTTGCGCAGTGAATCGCCCGATATCATTGCCGATACGCTGTGGCAAAACAGCCTGCGCGTGTTTGCCCTGCCTGCCTGATCCCCTCCCGACACAATCTGGATTTCCCGCGGTTTTGGCGGGTATTGGCTACAGTAATAAAATCGGCATTACCCTTTTTCGCCCTGCTTTGTGATAATATTCACAACCTGTATTGCGCCTGAAAACGGGTGTGCTGGCGGTTATTTGTGACTTAAATCACTAAATAATTATATTCATATGACGAATTTTCTTTTTTCATGTGACATGAAGCGCAATTCATTCAGGTGTGGTTTGTTAGAATTATCACATTATCCGGTGGCATGGCCTGCCGGTTACCTTTTGGAGAACATCATGACCGATCTTAAAGCTGCCGCACAACGCGCCCTGCAACTGATGGATTTAACCACCCTGAATGAAGATGACACCGATGAGAAGGTGATCGCACTGTGCCGTCAGGCGAAATCGCCAGCGGGCAATACGGCTGCCATTTGCATCTATCCGCGTTTCATCCCTGCGGCACGTAAAGCACTGCGCGAGCAGGGCACGCCTGATATCCGCATCGCCACGGTCACTAACTTCCCGCACGGCAACGATGACGTTGAGATCGCGCTGGCAGAAACCCGTGCGGCGATTGCATACGGTGCAGACGAAGTGGACGTGGTCTTCCCGTATCGCGCGCTGATTGCCGGCAATCGCGACATCGGTTTTGCGCTGGTGAAAGCCTGTAAAGAAGCCTGCGCCGCTGCCAACGTGCTGCTGAAAGTGATCATCGAAACCGGTGAACTGAAAGAAGAAGCGCTGATTCGCGCCGCTTCTGAAATCGCTATCGATGCCGGTGCGGATTTCATCAAAACCTCAACCGGTAAAGTGCCAGTGAACGCCACGCCAGAGGTGGCAGCCATCATGATGCAGGTGATTCATGATAAAGGCGTGCAGCAGCAGGTGGGCTTTAAGCCTGCGGGTGGCGTGCGCACGGCGGAAGATGCCGCGATCTATCTGAAGCTGGCGGATGACATTCTGGGCGAAGGCTGGGCGGATGCGCGCCACTTCCGCTTTGGTGCTTCAAGCCTGCTGGCGAGCCTGCTGAACACCCTGGGCCACGCGACAGCGACCAGCAAAGCGGGCTACTGATCCCAGCCTCAGGGTCGCCATCAATGGCGACCCAAAGAATGTTTGGTGCATTTCACAGCAATCCCCCGGGGAGGCAACCTTGTTCCTGCCACAAGAAATTATTCGAAAAAAACGCGACGGCCAGCCACTGAGCGAGGCGGAGATCCGTTTCTTTATCAATGGCGTGCGCGACAACAGCGTATCAGAAGGCCAGATTGCCGCACTGGCAATGACCATCTACTTCCACGATATGAATCTGGAAGAGCGCGTGGCGCTGACCATGGCGATGCGCGATTCCGGCTCGGTGCTCAACTGGAAGTCGTTGAACCTCAACGGCCCGATTGTAGATAAGCACTCCACTGGCGGCGTGGGCGACGTAACATCGCTGATGCTCGGCCCGATGGTGGCCGCGTGTGGCGGTTATGTCCCGATGATCTCCGGGCGCGGCCTCGGTCACACCGGCGGTACGCTGGATAAGCTGGAAGCGATCCCCGGTTTCGATATCTTCCCGAGTGACGATCGTTTCCGCCAGATCATCAAAGATGTGGGTATTGCCATCATTGGCCAGACCAACTCACTGGCGCCTGCCGATAAGCGTTTCTACGCCACGCGTGATATCACCGCTACCGTTGACTCGATCCCGCTGATTACCGCCTCGATCCTCGCCAAGAAACTGGCGGAAGGACTGGATGCGCTGGTGATGGATGTGAAAGTCGGTTCCGGTGCCTTTATGCCGACCTTTGAAGCTTCAGAAAATCTGGCGCAGGCGATAGTTGGCGTGGCGAACGGTGCGGGCTGTAAAACCACCGCGCTGCTCACCGATATGAATCAGGTGCTGGCATCCACCGCCGGTAACGCGCTGGAAGTGCGTGAAGCGGTGCAGTTCCTGACGGGTGAGGCGCGAAATCCACGCCTGTTGGAAGTGACCATGGCGCTGTGCTCGGAAATGCTGATCTCCGGCAAACTGGCAGAGAACGACGCCGAAGCGCGGCAGAAACTGCAAAACGTGCTGGATAACGGTAAAGCGGCGGAAGTGTTCGCGCGCATGGTGGCGGCGCAGAACGGCCCGGTTGATTTTATCGAGCGTATGGACAGCTATCTGCCTGCGCCGACCCTGAGCAAAGCGGTGTATGCCGATCGCCCCGGGATTGTCAGCGCCATGGATACCCGTGCGCTGGGTATGGCGGTGGTGTCGTTGGGTGGGGGTCGTCAGCGTGCCAGCGACAGCATTGATTACAGCGTGGGCTTAAGTGACATGACCACGCTCGGCACGCAGGTTGATGCACAGCGCCCGCTGGCGGTGATTCATGCCGCGTCGGAAGCGCAGTGGCAGCAGGCTGCGGAAGCGGTCAAAGCGGCTATCACGTTGAGTGACAGTGCGCCTGCGGAAACGCCGGTGGTCTATCGCCGCGTCAGCGAGTAACGCTTCTTCGTGCCAGGGAGCGGCCATTCGGGTATACTGATCTGATCGCTTTTTTTTGACTTGTCATCGCGCCATTGCGCAGGAGACTTGCATGAAACGTGCTTTTATTATGGTTCTCGACTCCTTCGGGATCGGCTCCAGCAAAGACGCCGATAAATTCGGTGATGAAGGATCGGATACGCTCGGCCATATCGCCGAAGCGTGCTTCGAAGGCCGCGCCAATGAAGGTCGCGAAGGCCCGCTGCATCTGCCAAACCTGACCGCGCTCGGTCTGGGTAAAGCCGCTGAACTCTCTACAGGCCGCTTCCCGCCTGGCCTCGACGCCAATGCTGAAATCATTGGTGCCTACGCTTACGCCAGTGAGCTGTCATCCGGTAAAGATACGCCGTCAGGCCACTGGGAAATCGCCGGCGTGCCGGTGCTGTTTGACTGGGGCTACTTCAGCGACAAAGAGAACAGCTTCCCGCAGGAGCTGCTCGACGTGCTGGTAAAACGCGCCGATTTGCCGGGTTATCTTGGTAACTGCCATTCGTCCGGTACGGTGATCCTCGACCAACTGGGCGAAGAGCACATGAAGTCCGGCAAGCCGATTTTCTACACCTCGGCGGACTCGGTATTCCAGATTGCCTGTCACGAAGAGACCTTTGGTCTGGATCGACTGTACGAACTGTGCGAAATCGCGCGTGAAGAGCTGACCAACGGCGGTTACAACATCGGCCGTGTGATTGCGCGTCCGTTTGTCGGCGACAAAGCGGGCAACTTCGAGCGTACCGGCAACCGCCACGATCTCGCGGTGGAACCGCCTGCGCCAACCATGCTGAAAAAGCTGGTGGACGAGAAGGGCGGCGAAGTGATTTCCGTGGGTAAAATTGCGGATATCTACGCCGAGCAGGGCATCACCCAGAAAGTGAAAGCTACCGGGCTGGATGCACTGTTTAACGCCACCATCGAGCAGATGAAAAAGGCGCCGGACAATTCCATCGTCTTCACCAACTTCGTTGATTTTGACTCCACCTGGGGCCATCGTCGCGATATCGCCGGTTATGCCGGTGGTTTAGAGTTCTTCGACCGTCGTTTGCCGGAGCTGATGGAGCTGGTGAAAGAGGGGGATATTCTGATCCTCACCGCCGACCACGGTTGTGACCCAAGCTGGAAGGGCACCGAGCACACGCGCGAGCACATCCCGATTTTGATTTATGGTCCAAAAGTGAAGCCAGGATCGCTGGGTTATCGCGATACCTTTGCGGATATCGGCCAGACCATTGCGAAGTATTTTGGCCTGTCCAGCATGGACTACGGCAAAAGCCTGCTGTAAAACAGCCCACCAATTTTAAAAAGGAAAATAACCATGGCAACGCCTCATATTAATGCAGAAATGGGTGACTTCGCGGACGTGGTGCTGATGCCGGGCGATCCGCTGCGCGCTAAGCACATCGCAGAAACCTTCCTGGAAGATGCGGTTGAAGTGAACAACGTGCGCGGCATGCTGGGTTACACCGGGACGTACAAAGGCCGTAAGATTTCGGTCATGGGCCACGGTATGGGTATTCCATCCTGCTCGATCTACACCAAAGAGCTGATCACTGATTTCGGCGTGAAGAAAATTATCCGTGTCGGTTCCTGCGGCGCGGTGCGTGCCGATGTGAAACTGCGTGATGTGGTGATTGGTCTGGGTGCTTGCACCGATTCCAAAGTGAACCGTATGCGTTTCAAGGATCACGACTTCGCGGCGATTGCGGACTTCGACATGGTGCGTAACGCGGTTGATGCCGCCAAAGCGCTGGGTGTGGACGCGCGCGTCGGCAATATCTTCTCTGCTGACCTGTTCTATACGCCAGATCCGCAGATGTTCGATGTGATGGAGAAGTACGGCATTCTGGGCGTGGAAATGGAAGCCGCCGGTATCTACGGTGTGGCAGCGGAGTTCGGGGCTAAAGCGTTGACCATCTGCACCGTGTCGGATCATATCCGCACGCACGAGCAGACCACCGCTGCTGAGCGCCAGACCACCTTCAACGATATGATCAAGATCGCGCTGGAGTCGGTGCTGCTGGGGGATTAATTCCGGCTGTTTTGTTCGGTGCGCTGCAAGGCGCACCTGACGAAACGCACCAGCGCACAGGGTCGTCATTGATGGCGACCTTGTTCTTCACCCTGCCATTTATGACGACCTCGTGAGTCACCGCTCGGAATCAGCGATACCACTCAGGGCGACCTGAACCTCTCCTCGTAAACATCTGACACACTTTTACCCAGGCTTGTGCATCTTCGTGCTGGCTCTAAAGCAATCTCTGCTTATCATTAGCGTGATAACAAAGAGACTAAGCCCCCCTGATGAATTTCCGTAATTTCGAAGCTGAAGAAAAACTGTTTGTCCGCCGTGCGCTTGTCGCTTTTGCTCTGGTCGTCATCTGTTTCATTATCCTTGGCGTTAACCTGTATCGTCTGCAGGTGGATCAGCACAGCTATTACCAGACGCGGTCCAATGAAAACGACATCAAAATGATCCCCATCGCGCCGACGCGAGGGTTGATCTACGATCGCAACGGTATTCCGCTGGTGCGTAACGTCACCTGGTACGACATCCTCGTGACGCCCTACAAAATCGACAATATGCAGGAAACGCTGAAGCAGCTGACGCCGATTGTCGACCTGACGCCGGAAGAAATTGAAACCTTCGAGCACGAACTCAAACAGAACAGCCGCTATAAGCCGGTCGAGTTAAAAGCAGAACTCACCGATGAGCAGGTGGCGCGCTTCTCCGTCAATCAGTTCCGTTTCACCGGCGTGGCCATCGATACCTATGAGGACCGCGAGTATCCCTATGGCGCCGATTTAGCCCATGTGGTGGGCTATGTTTCCAAGATCAACGATAACGATTTCAAACGCCTGAATGCCGAAGGTGTCGGCGAAAACTATGCTGCCGACCACAACATCGGAAAGCAGGGCATTGAAGGCTATTACGAGTCAATTTTGCACGGCAAAACTGGTTATCAGGAAGTGGAAGTGGATAACCACGGTCGTATTGTGCGCGTGCTGAAAGAAGTGCCGCCGGTTGCCGGGCAGAACGTCTATCTGACGCTGGATCTGCATCTGCAACAGTACGTTGAGAGCCAGCTGGTGGGCCAGCGTGCAGCGGCCTTGATCGAAGATCCGCGCGATGGCAGCGTGTTAGCGATGGTGTCTGCGCCCAGCTACGATCCCAATCCGTTTGTGAAGGGCATTAGCTACAAAGCTTATAAAACGTTGCTGGCGGACAAAAACCTGCCACTGATCAATCGCGTCACGCAAGGCCTGTATCCACCGGCTTCGACGGTCAAACCTTATATGGCGATGTCCGCGCTGCTGACCAAGGTGATCACCCCCAGCTTTACCATCTTCGGCGCACCGACCTGGACACTGCCAGGCACCGATCGTAAATATCGTGACTGGAAAAAATCGGGGCATGGCACGCTGGATGTCACCAAGGCGATTGAGGAGTCGGCGGACAGCTTCTTCTATCAGGTGGCGTTTATGATGGGCATCGATCGTATTCACACCATGCTGAGCCAGTTTGGCTACGGCAAACCGACCGGCATCGATCTCAATGAAGAGTATGCCGGACTGCTGCCAAGCCGTGAGTGGAAGCAGAAAGTACATAAACACGCGTGGTATCAGGGCGATACGGTTTCGGTGGGAATTGGGCAGGGTTACTGGATTGCTACGCCGATTCAGATGGTGAAAGCGCTGGTGGCACTGCTCAACAATGGCCGGGTGATTAATCCGCACCTGCTGGAGAAATCGCAGCGTGGCACTGAGCAGCAGCTGTATCAGCCGAAAGAGCCGCAGCCGCAGATTGGCGATCCAAAATCACCGTACTGGTCGCTGGTGCGTCATGCGATGTTCGGCATGGCCAATGCACCAAACGGCACCGGTTATAAGTATTTCCACACCGCGCCTTACGGTATTGCGGCGAAGTCGGGGACGTCTCAGGTGTTCAGTCTGAAACAGAACCAGGTCTACAACGCGAAAATGATCCCGACGCGCCTGCGTGACCACATCTTCTATACCGCGTTCGCACCCTTTAATGATCCGAAAGTGGCGGTGGCGTTGATTCTGGAAAACGGGGGAAGTGAAGGGGTGACGGCAGCGCCGTTGATGCGCAATATTCTCGATCACATCTTCCTGCCGCCACCGTCTGAGCCGCCGGTGGAAACAGCGCAGAAAAATTAATTTGCGCGAGACCGCACCCAACGTTGCGGTGCGATTTATCGCGCGAACCTGAGCGGTAATGCTAATCTCTGCGCTATAAATGCTGCCGCGACAAGGCTCGTCTAGCGGAAGAAAACCCGGTTGCGACCGTGGTTTTTCGCATCATATAGCGCGGCATCAGCATTGTTATACAGGGTTTCGAAATCAGAACCCGGTTTGCCGTAGCTCACGCCGAGGCTGGCCGTGACTAATTGAGCCGGCAGCACCGCCAATGGCGAGGCGTTCAGTGAGGCGTGAATTGCGCCCGCGACAATCACCGCGTCTGATAAACGGTAGTGCGGCAGCAGCACGGTAAACTCTTCACCGCCAATACGGCCAATGCTGGCATCTTCCGGACAGTGCGTCTGAATACGCGACACCAGGCCGCAAATCACCTTATCACCCATTGGATGACCGAACTCATCGTTGATCTTCTTGAAGTGGTCGATATCGAGAATGATCAGCGCCGCCGGGCCATTGCTCAACGTATTCGTAATACGCTGAATGATGGCACCGCGGTTCCAGACAGCGGTGAGAGGATCGTGGCTGGCTTTGTATTCCAGCTCCTGAGCCAGTTGATGCAGCTGCTCATTGACGCGGTTCAGCTCGCGTTCAGCACGGTCACTGCGCGAGATCATGCGATAGGTCTCGCGCATCAGGCGCTGATAGTGGCGATTAACGTTCAGCAACGCATTACGATAATCGTCTGCACTGAGCGAGGTCTGAGCCGCAACATCCTGAGCGTGCGTTAGCACCTCGCTCTCTTCGCGAAACAGCTCATTCAGGTCCATCATGAGGCCATTTCCGCTCGCAGATTGACCTGCAGATCGGTAAAGTCCAGCGCCAGTTCCTGGCCGAACTCTTCAGACACATCATCTTCTTCATCAAAGAACCAGTTGAGTTCAACCTTCTGGCCTTTCTGCGCCAGCTGATTGAACAGATCAAACAGGCTGAACAGCATTTTGGTGCTGGAGCTGTTGAAATAGCGCAGGGCAATATTGGCTTCGATCTGGCCGCTTTGTGCGGGCTGCCAGCTTTCCAGCGCATCCAGCAACGGACGGTAGAAGGCGGCGGCGTTTTCTGGCCAGGACTCTCCGCGCAGGGAAAACTGGCCGCTTTCGAAGTCAAAATTGACCTCGGGAGTGCTTTCTGTGGCAGCAATAACAAGGTTTTGCATAAACAATTCAATCCTGGTGAATGGTGGCTTTGAGCCAAAACGTGGCGTAACCACAGGACTCCAGCGGACGCAGTTCATACTCCAGCGGTTCACTGACATCGCGGGCAAGTGTCAGTAATCCTATGTTGGCCCCTTTGCTTGTGGCAGGGCTCTCAGCTCGCAGACCTACGCGGTAGGCCTGTTTGATCTCTTCATTGCTCATGGTACGCAGCAAATCCAGCCAGTAACGCAGCTGCTCACAGGCGACTTCATCGACCTGATTGCTGCTTTCCAGCACGTAGTTGTCGCCATCTACGCGCAGCGTAACGGTGCCAAAGCGAAAATCCTGCTCGGCGTGGTTCATGACGCGGCTATCCTGCGAATAACGCAGGATATTCTGTACGATTTCAACAAAGCTGGAGAACAAGCGGCGGCGCACTTTCACCGGCGCCTGCTGGTTCTCCAGAAAGACCTTAATCACCTCGCCCATGGCGGTGATGTTCTGCGGCGAGAAGAAGCCAGTATAGTGCAGTGCAACGCTTTCTGGCGGTATGCGGCTAAGGGTTGAACCTGAGTTCATAGGGTGCTCATTCAATAACGGAAGCCAAACCAGGTGACGTCATCGCGTCGCGGCTGGTTGCCTTGCCAGTTGAGAAATTCCCGCTCAAAGGTCGCTGACAGCTCGTCCATCGGCAGGGTTTGATATTGTGTTACCAGCGTCTGAATGCGCTTTTTGCCAAACATAATATGGCGTTCACCGCCGGGCTGATCGGTCACGCCATCGGTCATCACCAACAACATATCGCCGGGATGCAGCGTGCGTTGATGTTCCGGCCAGATGTAATCCTGCGGCGTATCGGTGTAACCCACACCGACGCGATCGGCCTTTAGCGATTCCGCTTCGCCAGCAGCCGGATGTAACAGCGCATGCATACGTGCGCTGGCCCAGCTGAGTTGATGTTGGTGAGTATCAAGGCGTAGCGCGATAGCATCACAGCCGTCATTGGAGAGCGACGTTTGCTGCGTGGCATTGAGCTGCCCAAGAGTTTGTTTAATATGACGATTAAGTGATTGCAGCAGATCGGACGGTGCCCGACGGTTTTTCTGCAGCGCGTTTTCCAGCGCGGATTGCAGGATCACCGTCATAAAGGCACCCGGAATGCCATGGCCGGTGCAGTCGGCAATCAATGCCAGCCAGCCGTGTTCATCCTGATGGAATGCATAATAGTCGCCGCCCACGCCATCGCGCGGCTGCCAGTGCAGGCACCAGTCATTGAGTTGCTGGGCCATTTGCTGTTTTGAGCGATCAAGCATCGCGTCCTGAATCACGCGTGCATAATCGATACTCTGCAAAATTTGTTGATGCTGTTGCGCCTGCAAATCGGAGACGGTGCGGATCAAATCGATCCCCAAACCGATGCCGATATAGCGGCCTTGTTCGGTCAAAATAAATCCGTCGGTGACCGATTTATCACCGGTTGCCACCACCTGATGCGCCACCTGATCCAACTCGGTATCGGCATCAATCACCAGCGGCTCTTTGTCCATAAAAGCGATGCAGCTTTTACGGTCATAGAGTTCGCGGAAGAACGGGCGCGTCATCTGTGACAGGAAGATATGGCGGTTGATCATGCCAAACGGCGTGCCGTTCTCGATGACCGGCAAACCGATCAAATCTTTGTGTTCGGTAAACAAAGCCATGACCGCAGTGTTATCCATGGCGGGACTCACAAACGGTACCTCAATGCACAGCGAACGCGCACGGGAACGGCTCGACAGGGAGGTTAATCCTGCGCGTAAATCAGGCAGCTGCATAAGAATTATTCTGGCATTGATTAGGATTTATCCTAGATTACTGCACTGCCATGACAGTTTTATGTCACAGCAGTGCAATAGAAGAAGAGATAAGACAAAAATCACTCTTCTTTCAAGGCTTCAGCCACATGACTGATGGCGCGCACCACTTCGCTGGAGCTGCCGCGAATCTCAGAGATCACGCCACCCGCTTCTTTGGCTAACACGACGCCATGATCGGCACGTTTCAGGTTAGATTCGATGCCTTTCAACGCTTTTTCGGCGAGAGTGTGATTATGTTGCACCATATTCTCGATCTCGGTGGTGGCGCGGTTGATGTTCGCCGCCAGCGTACGGACCTCGTTAGCCACCACAGCAAAGCTGCGACCATGTTGCCCGGCGCGTGCAGCTTCTACCGCGGCGTTGAGCGCCAGCAGATTGGTCTGATCGGCGATGCGGCGAATGCTCTCGACAATCGCACCAATGCGGTCTGAGGATTCGCTGAGGTTGCTGATATCGCCGGAAATACCGTGCAGTTCGCCCGCCAGTTCATTGATGGTTTGCACACTGTTTTCGATCACTGTGGCACCGAGGCGTGTACTCTCGCTGGTTTGCAGCGCCGTTTGATACGCCTGCTGTGCCGCCTCGCGCTCCAGATGGTTCTTCTCCACCTGTGCAGTGACATCGGTGGCGAATTTCACCACTTTGTACAGTTCGCCCGCTTCATTGAACACCGGGTTATAGGTGGCACGCAGCCACACGGTGCGTCCCAGCTTGTTGACGCGCTCAAACTGGCCGGAGATATATTCGCCCTGATTCAGCTTGTGCCAGAAGCGGCGATACTCGTCACTGTTGCGCATCTGCGGCGGGCAGAACTGACTGTGATGGACGCCAATCACCTCATCACTGCGATAACCCATGGTTTTAAGGAAATTGTCATTGGTCATCAGCACTTCGCCTTTGAGGTTAAAGGCGATGACCGCCATCGAACGCTCAATGGCGGTGGTCATGGCGCGCTGCTCTTGCGCATCAATAATCCGTGCGGTGATATCGCTCGCCAGCTTAACGATTTTGATCACCCGGCCGCTGCGGTCCTGCACCGGCACATAGTTGGCTTCCAGCCAGATTGGACGGCTGTGTTTTGCCACGCGCAGGAATTTGTCGCTAAAGCCTTCGCCACGGTTCAGGCGGCGCCAGAAATCGCGATACTGCGGGGACTGGACTAAATCAGCCGTGCAAAACATGCTGTGATGCTGGCCAACAATCTCCTTCAGCGTGTATCCCATCCGTTCAAGGAACAGTTCATTGGCGGTGAGAATGTGGCCTTCCGGCGTAAATTCAACCATCGCAATCGCATCCTGCAACGAACTGAGCGTTGCATTGCTGCGAGCGCGCTTCTGCCACGCCAGGCGTGACAGGATTCCCGATGTAATTGTGCTAAACATGGTGGACCTTATTATTGGTATTTGTCGTCACATCGGTTATCGGCGGGTGCGGTTAAAAATTCACCACTAAAGTTGGTAATTGCAGAAATTTTTTACCGGATGGTCTGAAGGTTGCTGTAAAAGCCAGCAGTCAGCGGATTTTTGCTGAAAAGCGTTTGACGGTGCGGCCTGAGTAGGGTTTAATGCGCCCCGTTGCCCGGATAGCTCAGTCGGTAGAGCAGGGGATTGAAAATCCCCGTGTCCGTGGTTCGATTCCGCGTCCGGGCACCAACATTCTGAAAACCCAGCCTTTATGGCTGGGTTTTTGCTTTTGTGGGTTTCTAAAACACCTTCACGTACTCACTCCATCAAAAGCGTTAATCTTGATTCCTTCGCTTTAACGGTATGCACAGCAGTAGCTCACCAGATACAGAGCGCTTTGCGGCTGACGATAATTCTACCGCCAGAACCATCGACCGGCAGGTTAATGCCGTGGCTCATGCCGATAATGTCAATGCTGCCTTCACGATCTTGAACATCAACAGATCCTCGAATATCTTCTCCACTATCGTCTTTCAGCCACATATACGGAGGGAATAGCATTCTACTTTCTCTTTGTTTTTTTAATTAACTTCATGATTGTTAAGTAAACAGCTGTAGAGCTGGACATCACGATGGAAAAATCAATATAGAAATAGGCGTCGTAGAGGGTTTCAATGTTGGATTCGCCACTGATAAAAACGGCGACCTTATGGGCGAAATCTTGAGAGATATACGTATCAGCACAACCGATCGATCTGCCCACAACAAGCGTTATAAGTATAAAGAAAACGCATTTTGCGATTCTAAGGGCAAGTAATTGAGCCATTGGCCACAACCTCAATTAATCCTCGGGCCATAAAAGAAAGCTGGCTTGTTACGGACACCATTGCAGTGTTCATAAACGCCTGGCGGATACGAGCGTAGTCTGCGCTATTTGGGATCAATGTTCCCTGAAGTGCCATTACCTGTCCCTAATTAACAATCATGTAATAACTGTGGGTAATGTTACATATGATGAATTTTTAGAGTCAGTGAGAATAATAACGTGTTTTCATTTTTGCATAGTCGCCCACGTTATAATCGTCTGAAGGCCAGATTCGGTATGAGTACCGAATAATTTTTAATCGCGAAAAAATAAACACTTGCGTAGCCGTTTTCCTGAGGTGGTAATTAACTATTAAGCTGACGATTGATATTGTCAACCTGAAGGATATCCTGACATTAATGGAGCCTGTCAGGTTTTTACTACGAAGATTTCATCAAATCATGGTAATTATAAGATGGTTGGTAATATTGTCTTTAGTTATGTGTTTAATTAATAATTTATCGCATAAGCGCTGTAAGGTTCTTATGTTCTGTTGCTCGCTATTCTCAGTGATGACTTGATTTTTAAGTGCACGTAAATAGCGATAAACTCCTTCAAAACACTTTTAACAAATGGACGCGTTATTATGAATAAGCTCATTAAGTTTTCAATTGCCGCTGCGGTAGTGACTCTGCTGTCTGGATGTACTGGAAGCGTGTACAACAAAGAAAAGAACTGTGATTACGATTACCTGCTTCATCCGGCTGTTTCTATCTCGAAAATTATTGGCGGTTGTGGGCCAGTAGATAAATAATCAGTATTGAAGATTAGCGGCCAGTCACGCCAGTTAACTGGTCGCAACACCTTTAACAACCCTGAAAAATCTGAAAGATAAATTCCTATCGTGTTGTTTTAAAGTGGTTTTATTTTATTTTTGAGAGTGTTAACTTTAAAGATGGAAAGTTTATTCTTCTTTTGTCTTGCAATGTTGCATTAGACATGCGTAAATGAACTCCAGTCTGATTTGCAGACAGTTTCAAAGTTAGTTCACAGTTTATCTCTCATCTACGTCAGTGCCGAAAATAAGCCTTTCTCTTTGAGTTTTATCTCAGTCCTGATTTTTCTCTGCGATTCAGTTCACTCAGCCTCACGGCAAAAGAAAAGGTATTAATTATGTCTAATAAAATTCTCGGTACAGTAAAGTGGTTTAATTCTGAAAAAGGTTTCGGTTTTATTACCCCTGAAAATGGTAGCAAAGATGTCTTCGTGCATTTCTCTGCTATCAATGGTAGTGATTTCCGCTCCCTTGAAGAGGGTCAGCATGTTGAATTCTCCGTACAAGATGGACCGAAAGGCCCTTCAGCAATCAATGTTACAGGTCTCTAATATTAATTTGTTCACCTATTTTATGAGATGTCCTCAGTGTCAGGGCTCTCAATACCGTAAGTCAGTATTTGATGTCAGCCAAAAAAATCCTCACGGTGCGACTTGCATTTTCTGCAAGTCCACGATGATTGAGCTTAAAAATATCGCTGCATAAACGCAGGTTTGCACAACTTTTCGTGTAACGTCCTCACGCTGTATCTGAACGATAACCCCGCGTTATAACTCGAGCTGAATCGGCTCGATATCGCCATTCTGCTGTGCCGGCTGCGCGCAGCAGATTAATATCTCCCCCTCTGCAACACTGGCACTCGGCGCAGTCGTGTAGGTTACTGCTCCCTTTAGAATCCGCGTTTTGCACGATCCACAATGCCCTTCACGACAGCTGTACTCCGGGCTTAATCCACGCGCTTCTGCCAGTTCCAGCAGTGAACCACTTTGCGGTGTCCAGCGCGCCTCTTTCAGTGATGCCATAAATTTAATCGGCACGTCATGAGTTGCAACCGCTGGCAGCGCCAGTTCGGGATCAGCTTCATCTTTGTGGCGCTGCAGCGATGAGGGACCAAAAGCCTCCGCGTGAATGCGCTGGTCGGCGATATTGTAGCTGCACAGACCGTCATATATTGCCTGCGTAAACTGTGGCGGGCCGCACAGGTAAAAATCGTAGTCGTTGAACGGCAGCACCTGGGAGAGTAATGCCATATCGATGCGGCCGGCGATATCGTAATCAAAATCCTGTTCCGCCTCATCCGTCTGGCTCAGCACACGCACCAGCTTGAATGCGCCCTGTGAAGCGGCCAGCAGCGAATCTAACTCTCGTACAAAAGGGCGCTCAGCTTTATGGCGCGCGGACTGAATAAAATAGGTCGGGCGCATGCGCTGTTTGCGGCGTCCTTCATAAACCAGATGACGCAGCATCGCCAGCATCGGAGTAATGCCGACGCCCGCCGCCATCAAAACGGCTGGGCGCGTCTCTTGTGCATCGATGGTGAAATCACCGGCTGGTGCACGTGTTTCAAGCCGATCGCCAACCTGCAAATGATCGTGCAGATAGCGCGAAACCACGCCATCGCGTTTGACGCTGATGCGATAAAAATCGTCTGACGGCGCGACGGACAGGGTGTAATGGCGAATAAGTGGTTTCTCATCATCGGGCAACTGCACACGAATCGGCAGATGTTGTCCTGCCTTATGCGGCAGCAAACCCGCTCCATCATCCGGCATCAGATGAAATGAGCGAATCGACGCGCTCTCATCAACAATCTTCGTCACTCTGAATGGCCGCCAGCGCTGGGCCAGTTCGCTGGCGCGCAGGCGTTCGGCAGCCGATTGCCAGTCGCCGGTCATTTCTGAAGCCGGTGAGATACCGCCCGCTTCCGTTTCCCAGCGCAAGGCGAGGGCGGCATGACGGCGCACGATGCGGCGCGGGCGGAAGGTCCACAGCCGTTCGGCACCCTGGAATGCAGCGATCTCCGGCGAATCGAGGATCACGCTGGCATCACCGGTCATTTGCAGCGTATCGCCGTTGCGGTAATCGATAAACAGCAGCCCGGCTTTACCGTTCTGGTGGATGTTGCCGAGCGTGGAGAAAAACAGGTTGCCGTTAAAATCGGGAATGGTCAGCAGGCCATCGTCATTCACGCGCACAAAGCCGGGTTTGCCGCCGCGATGCGAGGCATCCACCTGCTGTTCATTGTAGGTGGCAACGTAAAACGCATCTGCGTTGGTAACTGTGGTGAGGGCCGACTGATCCAGCGTGCTGAGTACTTCAATCTCACCTGTCACAGGCTCATCGGGCGAGCGAGCAAAGCGGAAGTCGCGCAGCTGAATATAGCGCGGGCAGTTGCCGAAACTCTGCTCTACCTGTACCCGAAAGCCACCGCCAATTGCGCTCAGGACGCCGTTCATGCGGTTACGGCGGCGGGTGTGCAATTCGATGCCGAGCAGGCCAACCGGTGCGCCGTCAGTGAACCCGGCAGCAGCTGGATCGCGGGGATCAGGTTGTGCGGCAATATCCAGCGTGGTGGCGTTGGGCGAGAAAATAAAACCGGGTTGGCCTTCCAGCAGCGTAGCCCAGACATCGCCTTGCGCGTCCACGCTGCCTGCCACGATAAACGGCAGCTGCGCGTAGAAGTCACGATGCTGATCGGGCATGTAGTCGCGAATCACGCGCTGGCCGACTTCCGCCATGCGTTCGGCTACGCCCGCCTGTTGTTGCAGGGCTATTTCACCTGCATGCCATACCGGAAGTTTCTCGCCCATGATCGTTAACTCACGCGATGCTGCGCAGACCGGCAGCGGTTTGCGGGAAGGGAACAAAGCCCGGCAGCGCTTCGATACGGCGCAACAGCCCATTGACCGCCGGATAGCCAGAGAGATCCACATTGCCTTCCGGCGCGCCGATCAGGTAGCTGTACTGCGCGATATCCGCGATGGTCGGGCGATCGCCCACCAGCCATTCACGCCCGGTAAGATGTTGATCCATCAGCGCCAAAATGGTGTGTGCACGGGCGATCACTTCGTCAGGGTTGAACGAGCGGCCAAACACGGTAATCAAGCGTGCCGCGCAAGGGCCATAAGCCAGTTCACCTGCCGCGACAGATAACCAGCGCTGCATCTGCGCCGCACCCAGCGCATCTTCAGGTAACCACTCACTGCGGCCTGATTTTTTCGCCAGATAAACCAGAATGGCGTTGGAGTCGGAGATATACGCGCCTTCATCTTCCAGCACCGGCACCTGGCCGAACGGGTTGATGGCGAGAAACGCCGGGGATTTGTGTTCACCGTTAGCGAGGTCTACATCAATCACCTCGTGCGGCAGGTCTAGCAGGGACAGGAACAGACGTGCACGGTGCGCATGACCAGAAAGCGGGAAGTGGTAGAGTTTCATCATTAATGTCCTTTAGTGGTGGATGGGGTGATCCCAAACGCTGTCTAAAGGTTGTCATAGCCTGTGACGCAGCAGAATAGCCGGGTTTGCGAAGTCATTATTGCGGAAATTGGAAGAATGGCGGGCAGTGCTGATACACGGCGGCCCTGCAAAATCGTTAAACCTATTTGCAGGGCGCGCAGTCATGCGTATCGCTATTGCCGAGAGGGGTTGGCCGGGAACTAGGAAACCACCGCACTCCCTGTCACAGCCTGAGCCTGCTGTTCGCTTTGCTGTTCTTCGCGCTGTTTCAAACGATCCCATACAC
The DNA here is from genome assembly GCF_000963995.1 of Pantoea sp. SM3. Taxonomy (NCBI): domain Bacteria; kingdom Pseudomonadati; phylum Pseudomonadota; class Gammaproteobacteria; order Enterobacterales; family Erwiniaceae; genus Pantoea; species Pantoea sp. SM3. Next base: position 172,594 of record NZ_JZRD01000013.1, on the reverse strand, counting down.
GGAAGAACGGATAGTAGATAACCATCGAGATCGCCAGGTTGACCACCTGTAACACGGTGCCGGAAATGTGCCCATCGAAGCTGGATCTGGCGAGTCAGGCTGATATTTGGTTACCGCTGCCCGATGAACAGCAGGCGCGCAGCTATGGAATTCTCTGCGCGCTGGATCGGCTGGAAATGGCGCTTACGTTATTTTAGCGCGTAGATTTCTGACATAAGCGTGCTGCCATCTTGCAGCACCACTTCAACGGGTACACGCTGATAGCCTTCGCCTTCAAACTCATCAAGCATTGACCAGTTTGCCGGAAGATTTTCCGAACTGAAGACAAAGCCGTTGACCTGCGTGCCTTCAGCAGAGAGTTCAATACCTGGAAAACCCATTGCTGCGCCCCAGCCCGCTTCACGCAGGTTGCCCAGCACATAACCTTGCTGCCAGCTTCCACCTATATTTTCCATAATATGTGCATTAGGACGGCCGGGACCGAGCGTGCCGTAAACGAAGAGACTATGCATTAACTACCTCAGTAATAAGGGAAACGACTTGAATCTATCGCGGGAGGCGAGGTAAGCCAATGGCGTGTAACGTCTGCCCGTTTCTTGTTGAGTAAAGCAGACGTTACAGTCACTTGATTTACAGGTAATTCAGTATGAAGGTGGCGGTCGCCGTGAATTGTCCATGTCCAATTCGTCGGTTAAGAATGGCATCGGGCTCTCCCTGCACATAGGCCTGGAATGCCAGCACCATATTGCCTGCTTGTAATGCTTTTGCCGGGGCAGGTTTATTAATTTTCACGGCAGATCCATCTAAACCCTCAATGCCGATGGCAACACCGCGTGCTGAGCTTCCTGCATCAAGGCGCAATAATCCAGGCAACGAGGAATTCTCTGTGCCTTGAAATGTTACTTCGACTTCTTTAAATACGCTGACATCGCAGTCCTCTAAATGAATAAGCAACGGACGACTGGGTGTGCGTGTGTAGCGATAAAGAAACTTATCAATGACCTCTTCAAAATCAAGTTTAATTAAGTCGTCACCCGGCCGTATAAAACAAGGTGCATCGACAAGGCTGCCACGCATAATGAGGTTTTCCGCGGCCTTGACCGCAGAGGATGTGAGCATTCCACAGCTTAACGTGAATAGGATGCTTAACAATGTGATGATTCGCTTCATGGTTAATCCTATTGGTAATCTGCAATGATTGTGGCTCGCGACGTAAAGTCACCGGCATCGGGCAACGCTGCTGGATTAGCAACAGGAACAACCGTTAAGGTGGGGGGGCGCAAAAGGTTAATGGCAATATATTGGTTTATACGCAGCGGAGAACCATTCTGCTCAACCCTTATTCCCAAACCACTTTTGTTAGTCACAACAGCGGTATTATCAAAGCTTGCTGGCGTTCCTTGCACGCTTAAACGTACGCTTCCGGTACCCGTGCAGGCCACTGAATAAGGCACGGGACGACGGTATTTATCGCCATCGATACCACGAATAATTAAGGTGTCGAAATCGATGGTAATCGTTCCGCCACTATTTATTTCGCAGGGAATAGATTCCACAAGTGTGCCCTTAAAGGTGACATCTGTTGCTTGTGCTGATGGAAGCGCCATATATAAACAAGCCAATAACATTGCCTGCTGTCCCTTAAGGCATTTGACGTATCTCATTGTTCTTCCCTATTGATACTCAACCAGCAGCGTTGACGTCGCGGTAAATGTCCCACCTGTGACAGCGCCGCTGCGATTTTTGACTAATACCGCGCTAAGTAACGGTCTTGCGGGGTCGGTGAAGTTATGCCAACTGTTAACCGCCATCTTGGTACCGTTGCTTTTTAATTCAATCGCAAGATTGGCTTTACTGGTACCCAGGACGGTGGTGTCGAATGAGGCACCGCCTCCGCGTAATTGCATTTTTAGCGCTTTTGAAGTGGCTGCTGAGCAATCAAGTACATAAGGTATTGAGCGTTCATAAATCCGGCTATCAATTCGCGAAATAATAATGTCATTGCCAAAATCAATCGGTATATCCCGATTACCATTAACGATACAGGGCGGCGCTAATACTTTGACCTTCACCGTGGCGGTGGTTGAAAATGCTTGCACAGAACCGGTCAAAGGAATAGAGGCGAGTGATATCGCCAACGCGCTGCTCAATAGCAGCGCATTTGTTCTTTTGTTTGAACGTGAATTAATCATAATTCAACCTAAAATTCACATTGGCGGAATAACTTCCGGCGCGCAGATTATCGCGTGTGCGCTCTGGAGCAATGTAATAGATCACTACGTTGCTGGCCGGTTTCAATATCAGCGGTTTACCCTTTTGCCCAAGTACGACGTTTTGGCGAAACGCATCTTTCAAGCGCAATCCCATGCCGTCTACGCCCTGTGCTTTTATCAGCTGCGGGTTCGCATCATCTTCTATTCCGGTAAAAGTGAAGGATACTGCAGGCTGAGAGGCACTCCAGACTAAGTTTCCTCTCACATCACGGTTTGCCGATGACGTGCGCAGGCAGTCATGCAAATAGAGTGCAACGGGGACTAAGTTGCCATTATCACCCGGAAGCTTTAGCTTGCCCGTGGCAATATTACCTAAGTCAACAGACTGATCGGCTGAACGCATATCCAGCCGGCAGGCGCTTTCGGTTAAAGTGCCGTGAGCACGGATGACACCGTAGTTGCCATCCACCAGGCCATCATCAAAACCTGCCTGCGCCATTGAAGAAAATAGCAATGCGCAGGACAGCAATGCGGATCCCTGAATCTTTCTACATTCCGTTACTGAATGTGCAGCGATGATTATTTTTCGCATCTGATCACTTCCCTGATTATTTTGGCGTTGCGCGTTTGCTGGTATCAACAGTGCAAACATTACCGCTGCATTTAAAAGTCAATGCGGTTTGTCCGCCGTAATCATTGACGTAAACCAATACCGGCGTTGGGCCTAACGCCGCGGCGCTCCCGCCTAATTCCGACTGACTCTTTGGTGAAACCATCAATGCATCAAATCCTTTAATAACATCGCCTTCCTTTTTCGCGCTGGCACCAATCAACGTGACGTAATAAGGCGTCGGATTGATAACGGTATATTTATCACCACTTTTACTTAGCGTAATATTTTCCTGGAATGGCGACGCATGTTGTGCCGCCGCCGCTTCTGCTAATGCAGCAGGGCGATAAAACATTTTGATGCGTGTTTGCAGGGCGATTTGTAATACATTGGGCTTATCACTTTTTGGTGGTATCTCTCGCAGGTTGAAATAAAACAGTGATTCCCGATCTTGTGGCAGTTTTTTAAAGGCTTCAGAAGAGGAGAGAGCCTGAATTTTAACCTGGCTTTCTGCTTTAGGCTCGATGCGTTGTACTGGCGGTACCACTGTTAATGGGCTGCTGTTATCCAGTTTTTCACCTTGCTCATCTTCCAGCCAGCCCTGAGCGAGATAAGGTAATTCGGTGTTTTGGTTGCTGACGGTCAAACTCACCGATTTCTCTGAGCCGGGAAAAACAACGCGCGTTCTGTCCAATGAAATGGCAGCGGAAACCGAGTGAGCAATAAAGCTCAATGCTGTTGCAGTGAAGACATTAAGTAATATTTTTCTTTTCATTATTAACCTACAAAATAAAATGACTGGTTTAAGTTTATTTATAAGCTTGCGATTTCTTCGCAAGGAAGTAATAGATTGTTCATCATGTTTTCAGGCAGACTCTTTGGCAGAGAAATTTTGCATTGCTCTGTATTATTCCAACGCACCGTCATGCTATCGCCTGCATTGATTCCGCTCAGATACACACTGCCATCATCATTAACGATGCCCGTTTCCTGGTTTTTTATATTCAGCACGGTGGCACCAAACGGCGGTGCACTGCCATCAGCCAGGCGTATCACCGCCATGGCTTTTTCACCGGAGATGACTTTGAAGTTACGATAGCCAATCGCGCCTTCCGTCAACGTACCTTGCACCACGGATTGGCTGGCTTCGACGTTATCTGCCAACTTATCGAGGTTGATTCGCACGCTGTTGCGGTAGTAGCTACTGACATCGCTCACCACAGCGTTACCGTAACGGTTGGTGTAAACCGGATTGCCATAACCGCCGACAGGCACACCGGCAACACCATCGGTATCCACTAACATCCTTGTCCCGCCCATAATATTGCTGCGATGTAATGCACCGCCTTTAGGGGTCAGGGTTGCACCACCCTGCATGGAAACACCTAAGGCGCTATATTGACCTTCGCGATAGCTGGCCGAGGTGTTTACCTGCGCCAGCGTGCCGTTATGGGTGTAGTAGCCACTCAGATCCGCGCCCTGGCGAGCCACTCCAGCACTCACCTGATATGAATCCGACTCGCCCACGCGGCTGTAGTAACTCGCACTTTGACGGTTATCCCCTTTGGCATATGAGCCGTTGTAACTCACCGTTCCGGAGGCGCCCCAGGGCAATGACAGCGACATATACATGCCGTCATCATTGGTGTTATTGAATTTGTTGCGATAAGCCGTCAGCGAAAGACTCAGGTTTCTGAAGCGGCCAAGATCGAAATATCGAGAAAGTGATAAGTCATAACGATCGTTAGCTGGCTGGTTCCAGTACGTCTGATGGTTGTAATTCAAATACGCGGTCAAATTCAGCGATTCAAATTGTTGATTCAGCGAGATGGTGTACATCTCTTTGCTGCGCCCAGCGGTGATATCACCATCCAGTGAATCCAGGTATTCGGCCATGGAGCGAAAGCCGCTATCAGAAAAGCGATAGCCAGCGAACGTCACCTGACTTCCGGTTTGATCAAAACGTTTGGCGTAACTCAGGCGATAAGACCCTCCGCGCTGCGTATCCTGAGCCGGTACCTTAGCTTGCGACATCGTGACGTCTGATGAAATGGCGCCAAATGCCAGCAGATCACGGCCCACACCAACGGAAAGGGCATTGTAATCTTCTCCGCCAATGCCGCCGCCATACAGTGACCAGCCATTACTCACCCCCCATGAAAGCTCACCGGTGGCAAACATCGGGCCATCGACACGATGCTTCCAGTCTGATGGTTTACCCACGGCGGTTTTAAAACGCACTTGTCCTGGTCGGGTGAGATAGGGAATGGTGGCAGTACTGACCTGATATTGCTTTACGCTGCCATCCTGCTCTTCAACGCGCACATCGAGATTACCGGACACCGCACTATCAAGATCCTGAATACGGTACGGACCCGCAGCGACCTGAACCTCTTTGATAATGCGGCCTTGCTGGCTGATCGTAATCCGGGCATTACTGTTTGCGACACCGCTGACTTCCGGCGCATAGCCCCGCAAGTTAGGGGGCAACATGTTGTCATCGGATACCAGACTGAATCCGGTGAAACGGAAGCTGTCAAAGATGGCCGAGCTTAGGTAATCCTCACCCATGATAAACCTGGCGCCGAGTTTGCTCAGGGCACGATAAGCGTAGAATCGGCTCCAGTCCCAGCTTTGCGTTCCTGATTCATGATTATTGCCGCTGCGGCGATCGTAGCGAGCCTGCCAATCTGCGCGTACACGCCAGGCATCAAAGTTGGCACCCGTCGTGCCGTTACCCGATAAATGAGTGCCGCTTCCGCCTCCAGCCCCGTTTTGCTGCAGAGATTGCAGGCTGAGGTTGTAGTCAAATAACGCTCCGGTAATGCCTTCTTCCCAGCGAGCAGGCGGATCCCAATAGGGGCTGCTGTACTCCAAATAAGCTTGTGGAATACTGACGAACAGCGCTGACTTGCCTAAATCACCACGAGCTTCCATACCCTTTATGCTGTCCAGGTTGAGACACTGCTGGTTATGCCACCACGTGAGGCCCACCAATGCGGTCTCTTTCAGGCCAAACTGTTCCACCATCTCCGGTGAAATGCAGGCTACGGTCTCATTAACGTCATTCTCTGCGGGATAAAAGTGAATCTGACGCTCAGGCAATGTGTTCGCATTAAGATCAATCGCGAGGGTATAGGCTCCCGGTAAAATAAAGCCCTTACGCGAAAACTGGCTTAAATCGATATTACTTCGATCTTTGAGATCAAGGACATCTGTGTTGAACTGCACATCGCTGGCAGCATTAGAGGTCGATAATTTCCCGATGAATAATGTTGTCCCAACTGCGGTGATGAAAAAAAGAGAAGCCGCATTGCGCGGAAAATGTAACAGCATGATGGCGTGCCCCGTTAGTTATAATCTATTCTGAAACGGATAGTTAATTGATGATCGCCAGCTTGTAATATTTCCTGGTTACCGACTAAGTTAAGCGTGTACTTAAGGTGCATATTCTCAACGATCAGATCGCCATCAGGAAGATGTACACCTGGCGTTGCAATGTTCCCATTAAGATCGCTTATTTTGACGGAAACTCCGCTAGCTGTTCCTGCGGTTTTAAAGTGGCCTTTGTCATTTTCACCATCAAACATGACTTTAAAGTTTTTCCAGTCTGGCTTACTGGGATCCAGGCGTGTCAGGACGCAACCAAATAAACGAATGGAGAACTCTTTTTTCGGTCCTTGCCCATCCCTTACGATTTTACTAATTGGATGGTTTCCCATATACAGGGTTTGATCGCGATCGCCAACTTCAATTGCACAAGGTGTTTCCACAATTGAACCTGACATATTTAAACGACCAAATCCTTCGTTATTTGCAAGGGCGCGATGATGGGTGAAAAGTATGCTGCACAATACCAGGAATGGGGCCGCATAGCGTAATAACAAGGGCTTCCAATACATCAATAAGCTCCAGAATACGGTACAGATTAAAAAACCTGCGACAGTCATGCCGCAGGTAAATAAATAATGCGTATTATTAGTTGTAACTCAGTACAAAATTAGTTGGAACCTGGAAAGTGCCAGGTACGATTGTGGCAAGTGCACCACCGCCCTTGACACTGGCTGCAAAGGTCAGAGTGTTTTTACCATTAATGACTGTCTGGCCCGTAGTGGCGGTATTGAGTTTAACTTTAGAGCCATCACCGGCGGTAAGAACAATCGATGCGCCACTTGCATCGCCGCCCACTAAGGCCAGGCTTTCTGCATCATGCGGGGAGGCCGTACCTGTAAAGGTCACGGAAACTTTGTCTTTAGTGCCCGGAGTCGTGATGACGCAATCTTCAAGTTCAATGTGGAAAGGCTTAGAGCTGGAGGAACCGGTATTGCTGTTGGCTGCCAGTGCCACATTTGAAATGGCTCCCAGCGAAACCGTTTGATCCAATGAACCCGGTGCAATAGAGCAAGGTGCATCAATAATTGAACCGGTAAAGGTGACTTTACCTGTGCCACCTGCAGCGTAGACAGAGGAAGCGGTAAACAGGCTTAACATAGATAAGGCAATAATACTCTTTTTCATTTAATGTCTTCCATTTGGTTTAGTACCCATATTTCTTATTATTGATAAATATGGTGTTCACTAATATTGCATCAGGCGCATGCGCGATGATTTACGCTTTTGATTTGATGAAATATTAGTATTTGCACACTGCTATCAGGTGCTCCTGGAACATGCAAATACAGATCTGCATGTTTCATTCTGCTCAGCCTTTTATTTATTTTTAGTGGCGTCGTTGGGGAGCATTATGGAGGGAGGGTTGCTTGATGAAAATAAGATTTGTTTTGTGTTGATGTAGTGAGTGAATGGGCTATTTGTCAGGGATGTATTACAAGTGAAGCAATAAGGGGGGTTCTTAGGATTTAGAATAAAAGTGAACGATGGAACCCATTGCTAAAAACTATAACATTGCGAAATGAGTGTGAGTGTGAGCAGTGTCATAATTATTACGAGAGCAATTAATTATTATTGCTAATAAAATTAAAACATCTTCATCTGCTGAATCTTAACAGGAATGCCCGCACCAATACCCAGTGCGGGCAGAATTGCTGTTATCGGCTCAACACCTGCGCACCGGCGTTTTTCTCCAGCCGCCAGACATCGAACAGAGACATCAACACCAACAAAGCCACACCCGCGAAAGCGATACGAATATCGCTCTGTTGAATGGTGGCATGCTCCTGCCACAGCATCGAACCTCGCAAGAACAGAGCGGCTAATGCAATGCCGGCGCTCATGCTGAACTGGAAGAAGATGCTGAACACCACGGAGGCATCACTCATTTTGGTTTGCGGTACATCGGCAAAGCCTAAACTGTTGTAGCAGCTGAACTGAAGCGAGCGCGATAACCCGCCAATAAAAAGAATGGCAGCAATCGCGAAATAGCCAAGGGAAGGACTGAGCAGCAAGCAGCCCAGCATCGCTGCCAGACTGATGACGCCATTAACCATCAATACCTGGCGGAAACCAAAGCGTTTCATCAGCCAGGTGGTGGCCGGTTTCATTGCCAGATTCCCGGCAAACACCCACAGCACCATGGCACCCGCTTGTGCCGCGCTCCAGCCGAATCCTAATTGGAACAAAAGCGGCAGAAGAAAGGGCACAGCGTTGATTGACGCGCGGAAAAACGAACCCCCTAACACCGCGTTGCGGAAGGTGTTAATGGTGAGCGCGTTAAAAGGCAGCAATGGTTGCGGACAGCTAAAGCTGTGACGATAGGCCATAACGCTACTCAGCATCCCGACCAACAGCAGCGGAATTCCGAGGCTGAGATGCATTTGACCGAGTGCTTCCAGCGCGATGATCAACGCCGTACAGGCGGTGGCCGTGAGGACGAAACCCCGCACATCAAAGGGGCGTAACTGCTCTGCTTTGAACTGCGGCACCAGATAGCTGGTAGCGATAATGGCGAGGATGCCAAGAGGAATATTCAGCCAGAAGATCCATGGCCAATGTCCGTAGGTGACAATCAACCCACCCAGCGGCGGACCGAGTACGGGGGCGATCAATCCTGGCCAGGTAATAAAGGCGATGGTTTTCACCATGTCTTTCTTTTCGGTGACGCGCAGCACCACCATGCGCCCCACTGGCACCATCATCGCGCCGCCGATGCCCTGCAAAATACGGCTCAGGGTGAACATCGTTAAGGTGTCGCTGAGGCCGCACAGCACGGAGGCGAGGGTAAAGATCAAAATGGCGCAGGCAAACACGGTACGTGCGCCGAAGCGCTCCGCCAACCAGCCGCTCATGGGAATACCCACGGCGACAGCCAGTAAATAGGCACTGACTCCCACATTCAGCGCCACCGGGCTTGCCGTAAAATCCCGCGCCATTTGTGGGATCGCGGTGGTAATCACCGTGGCGTCGAGGTTTTCCATAAAGAAGGTCACTGCGACCAGCAGTGCCAGCAGCATTGTGTGATTCGATTTAATGCCACTTTGTGTCATAACGTCATACCCTGGTCTTCCTTGATTCGTGAGGATGCTGGAGTGTTAGTTTTGAGCACAACTATTTCACATGCAAGGTACACGTATAGAAAAACCCGGCGATAGCCGGGTTGTGGGAGGTGACTATGTAAGTGCGAATTAGCACATCTTTAACGTTAGGGAAGATTTATCACAATGGTACCGCTGCCGCTTTTGTCTCCCGCAGTAGGATTGGTCGCTTTAAGCGTGGAAGCCACTCTATGGCTTGAAGTGCCGCTGGGGAGTGAAATCCCTCCAGAGCTTCGGCCATCAAATGTAAGGGTTGATGTCACGCCACCACCTAAGTTGATAGTGCCCCCCAAACTGCTGATCGTGGCTGAAGTCGCGCGGTTGCAGTACACGTTGATATTGACGCCGTCCTGTTTCCCATTGACCTGTCCAGCCTGCAGTGTGCCGTGGTCTATGTTGGGAGAACCTGAGAAGGAGCAACTGGTTGGGACGGGGGGAACAGAGATAGTCCGGCATGAAGTACCAGGCTGATTTCTATATTGCGCACCCATGTTGTTTGTTGCCCCGCCAACACATACAGAATAAGGTCCTGGCCCAAATCCGGAAAACGAAGAATTAAATGAACCGTTAGCAGGATAGTTATTTTGAAAGACAATATTCGCATTTGACCATGTGTCGGTCGGGGGGGTACCGCCACTTCCACCACTAAGCACTATTCGAGCCGGTCTTTCTACTGCACCTGTCGCATCTAATACCCAAATACCGAATTGACAATAACGCGTTGCACATCCTATGGATGCTGTAGAGTTGCTGCCCGACGAAGTGTAACTAATTTCTATGATATTTGTTCCCGCTGGAACATTCGCTCGCGTGATGGTGATGACTGCATTTGCGGTGTTTGACAGGAGTAAAAAAATAAAGGTGGTAAGTAAATATAGTAATTTCATGTTATTCCTGGTGAAAGGATTTATTTGAAGGAAGGATGTGAATGGGTGATGTTGAGTTTTCTTACTGTGATAATCTCAAATTATTATTATCTATTTTAATTGTTAACTTGATTTATATAAGTCAGTTTGGGATAGGTTTGTAGTAATGTTCTGCTGCTAACCATGTAATAAATCCCCTACGAATAAATTACATATACTCATCAGGGCTGATTTTTATATTAATGAATGAGGGTCGATTTTTAGTTGACATCGGATAGTGTTATGTGCGGATTATTTTTTATTCTATTGGATATGAAATGAGCGTTTACGCCTTCAACTCAGGCGTAAACGCATCACATCTTACTGCTTATCCGCAGACAGCGACTCGCGTACCTTCTTCACCTCTTTTGCCGAAACCGCCGGCGCATCATTGCTCCAGCCGCTGCGGACAAACGTAGCCAGTTGCGCGACTTGCTCATCACTCAGACGTTCTGAGAAGCCCGGCATCGCCATCACAGAAGGCGCTTTCGGCGTAGACGGGGTCTGCGCGCCCTGCAGGATAATGTTGATGAGGCCGGTAGGATTATCTGCTGTCACAATGTCGCCGCCATTCAGGCGCGGAAAGATACCTTTCGCCCCGTTGCCATCGGTCCAGTGACAAGCTTCGCAGTTGTTCATGTACAACATCTGGCCCGCGTTCAGATTATGTCCCTGCGTCAGGAAGTCAGCGGTTTTCTGCGTTTCCAGATCGACAGCAGCACGACGGTTTTTCACCGGCACATCCGCAGGCAATGATTTAAGGTAGCGGGCAATTGCCTGCAAATCCGCATCGTTCATATGCTGCATACTGTGCTCCACCACACCCGTCATTTCGCCGCCGACGGAAGCAAAGTCGTTACGCCCGGTTGCCAGATAGTCGGTGATATCCTTCACGCTCCAGGTCGGCATGCCGCGCAGAGCAGGCACCGGCCAGCCGTTGAGTTCGCCACCTGCCAGATAATGCGAGTTGGATTCGTTGAGCGCTTTTTCCTGCATGCCGATACCGCGCGGCGTGTGGCAACTGCCGCAGTGACCCAGGGTCTCCACCAGATACTTGCCGCGATTCAGTTCTTCAGGTGCCGTTGACAGAGGAGTAAAAGGCTTATCTTCGGTAAACGCTTTATTCCAGAACCACATACCCCAGCGCTGGCTGAACGGGAACATCAGCGAGGTTTCCGGTGCTTTTTCCGCTACCGGCTGCACTCCCTTCATAAAGTAGAAATACAGCGCATGGATATCTGCATCGGTGACGCCACGGTAGTCGGGATAGGGCATGGCCGGATAGAGATTTTTACCATCGCGGCGCACGCCTTTGCGCACGGCATCGGCAAACTCCTGCTCGGTGTATTCACCAATACCCGCCTTAGGATCCGGGGAGATATTGGTGGAATAAATCACGCCCATTGGGCTGGCAATCGCCAAACCGCCGCCGAAGTCTTTCCCTCCGGCCACGGTGTGGCAGGCGGTACAGTCACCGGCGCGCGCCAGATATTCACCCTGGGCAATGAGTGCCGCGTCGGATTGATCTGCCGCCTGCGCGGCGCTGCTCAACAACCCGGCAATCAGCAGATAACGCAGTTTTAGTTTCATGGTTATCTCCTTATGCCTGCACCAGCGGACCGGGGTTATTCAGATACTGTTCGCGAATCGCTTTCGCGGACCAGTAAGCCAGGCCTGCCACCATCGCAGAAGGGTTGGCGTAGAAGTTTTGCGGGAAGGCGTTGGCACCCATCACGAAGACGTTGTGAACATCCCAGCTTTGCAGATAGCGGTTGAGCGCCGAGGTGCGCGGGTTGTCACCCATGATGGCGCCACCCGCGTTGTGGGTGTTGACGTAGTTGGGTGAACTGGCGAAGTGGCTGTCCATTTTCAGGATGTTGTGCGAATACTCACTCGGATTGAGATGCTTAGTGATCGCTTCCATCTTCTCTTTCATGAACTGCAGCATGCGCAGGTCGTTCTGCACGTAGTCGTAGGTCACGCGCAGCAGCGGCATACCGAAACGGTCTTTATAAACCGGGTCGAGATCGAGGTAGTTGCCGCGCGTCGCCATATTGCTGCCTTCAAGCTTGATACCCATAGAGTGGCCGTAACTGCGCTTCAGTCCTTTCTTCCAGCCACTGCCCCAGGCGGGCGCGTCTTTGCGCACCGGGGCGGCCATTGGCGTACCGGTGGGCTGCGAGCTGTAAATTTTGGCGCCGCCGATAAAGCCCAGCGCGGCGGTATCAATATTGCCGGTGCCAAAATCGCTGATCACCGTACCGGTCGGTCCGGCGGTGGCGAACGGGTTGAATTCGAGATCGTCAAAGAACAGCGTAAAGCCACCGCCGTACTGGTGGGTGTAGTTACGGCCAATCACGCCCTCCTCCGTAATCGGGTTGTAGGGCTTGCCGATTGAGGAGTTGAGCAGCAGACGCACGTTATTCAGGCCGAAAGTCGAGAGGATCACGATACTGGCCGGCTGGAAGATTTCGTCGCCGTTTTCGTCGATATAGGTTACGCCCGTCGCGGTTTTGCCATCCGCATGTTTCTCCACGCGAATCACGTTGGCACGGGTTTTATAATCGAAGTTTTTGAACTGCTTCAGACGGTCAAGGATCGCCGTTTGTGGTGAGGCTTTGGAGTAGTTGAGGCACGAGTAAAACTGGCAGAAGCCGCAATAGTTACAAGGCGCAATCTGCTGGCCATAGGGGTTGGTATAGGGCACCGACACCGCCGCGGAGGGCATAGAGTAGGGGTGATAGCCCATCTCCTGCGTGGCCTTGCGGAACATCGTGGCGTTAAGGCTGTCTTCCAGCGGTCGGTTAGGGAAGGCGCTGGAACGCGCACCCTCAAAGGGATCGCCGCCTTGCTGGATCTCACCACGCAGGTTGCCGGTTTCGCCAGAAGAGCCACAAACTTTATCGAAGAAATCCATGTGCGGTTCAATCTCTTCCCAGCTCACCGGAAAATCTTCGATACGCAGTTCTTCATCCAGTTCGCCGCGTTCGAAATGGGCATCGGCGTAGGTTTTCATTTTCAAATCGACCGGCGTCGGGCGGGTAATCATCCCCGTCCAGTGCAGTCCGGCACCGCCCACGCCATCACCAAGACGGAAAGCACCCAGCTCGCGCATCGGCAGTGCGGTTTCCGCTGCGTTATGGCGGATGGTGAAAGCGGCATCATGTGGGCTCTGCATGATTTTATGGCGTTTGGTGAAGGCCAGTTCATCTGCGGGTTTTGGATAGGCATAGTCGCTGTTAAGACGATCTTCTCCGCGCTCCAGCGCGCGCACTTTTAATCCGGCCTGCGCCAGCTCAATTCCCATAATTGAGCCCGCCCAGCCGAGGCCCACGATGATGACATCAACGTGGTCGTTGGTTTTTTTCATTTATTTTTCCAGCAAGAATCAGGCTTGTTCGCCGCTCAGTGACACCGGGCCAAGGGGATATTTAATATTGTGGATTTTGATCCACTGCGGATAACTGGCACGCGCACCGGGGAAATTAATCATTTTCCACGCCGCCATGTTTTTATTTCCGCCATATTGCGGATCGGCCAGATAGCCTTCTTTGGTATTTTCCAGCAGGCGGGTAAAGAAATAGCCAGCGTTGAGGTCGGCCTCGCCAAACTGTGAAAAATCCACCGTGTTTTTTTGCAGGTCGGTGAGCACGTTGTCTCTGACTTTTGCCGGTAAATCGCTGAAGTTTTGGTTGTACTTCATGCGGGTGTACTGGTTGGTCAGCGCAATGCCCTTGCGATACAGCACCTGTAACGGGAACGGCATCTGGTAGCCAAATAGCTTGCTGGCGTGGCTGTCAAACGGGCCGTCCATGTACCAGTCATCGCCTTTGCCGTAAGGCGTGAGCATCTGCTTATCAATAAAGACCGGCACGTGTGTATCCAGTGCGCCAGGACCTTCGTGGTCTGAGGGGATCAGGCGATCGCAGGCGGCCATGATGAATTTCCACTCATCGGCAGAAAAGAATTCGGGCTGGTAGCGATCTAATTCATCAGCGGGGCTGGGCACGGCGGCAAATACCGAACTGACGCCGCCTTTCATGCCCAGTGTGGCAATACCAATTAACGAACCTATGATAAAAGGCCGTCGTCCAATGCGACATGTTTCATCTGCCATGGATATGTGTTTCTCATTATGGTGTTGATAATGGTGAAGCAGCCTGGTGTGTTATTTCGGGTGAAATGAGTGCTGCATTTAACCTGGTGAATAATGTTATTGGCTTGTAACGGCGCATAGTATGCACTTCCCGTTACGCTTATCATTAGCGCTGGTTTATATAAACTATTTGAATAATCCAATTTAAATAAATTTATTGTTATTCATGTAGTTAAGCCTGTTATCAAATAATTCGGTTACAGATTGTTATGTTTTGAGATCTTTGAGACATATTTATGCTGAGTAAATGATCAATAAAATAGGCTGGGCGAATTAACAACTGGTTAATTAATGCATTATTTTGTGGCGGGCTGTCAGTGAGCCGCTGCGCATGAATGCGCACCTTACGAAAAGCGCGCACGTTCCTTGAACGAGTGTCATTCATGGTGACCGGAAAGCGTGCACGTCATCGTAGGGTTGCCATTTATGGCGACCGGAAAGCGTGCACGTCATCGTAAGGTTGCCATTCATGGCGACCGAAAAGTGCTTAGGTGACTCGAATGATCTGGCTTGTTGCGCCGCCACCGCCTGGTTTTCACGACGGTAGCGGCGATATCAGGCTATCAATATGGCGCGAATATCATTCACATTGGTGAGCGTCGGGCCCGTGATCACTAAATCCCCGGTGGAGTGAAAATAGCTGTAGCTGTCATGGGCATCCAGGTAGGCCGAGGCACTCAGGCCATTGATCTTGCCGCGCGCCAGCGTATCGGGATACACCATTGCACCCGCCGCATCTTCGGTGCCATCGATACCATCGGTATCACCCGCCACCGCCCAGATGCCACTTTCACCCTGCAATGCGCAGGCCAGACTGAGCAGAAACTCGGTATTGCGTCCGCCTTTGCCCGCCCGCCCGTTTGCCACAGTGACCGTGGTTTCGCCGCCGGAAAGCAGCACAGCGGGCCCGACAACGGGATGACCGTACTGTTTTACCGATCGGGCAATACCGGCCATCACTACCGCCACTTCACGGCTTTCCCCTTCAATGGCATCGCCGAGAATCAAGGGGGTCAGTCCATGCGCGCGGGCGGTCAACGCTGCTGCCTGCAACGCGAGCGCAGGTGCCGCAATCAGCCTGACCTCACTGTTTGCGGCATTTTCCACAGGACGGGTCGGCTGGTTCAGCACCTTACGCACCGTTTCCGATACCGCAATGCCATAGCGCTCCAACACCCTGAGCGCATCGCGTGGCGTACTCTGGTCGGCAACGGTAGGGCCAGAAGCCACATCCGTCGGGTTATCACCCGGCACATCGCTGATAATCAGTGACACGATGCGCGCCGGTTGGGCCAGCGCCGCCAGCTTGCCGCCTTTCACCGCCGAGAGATGACGGCGAACCAGATTCATCTCTTTGATGTTGGCGCCGCTGTGCAGCAGGGCGCGGGTAATCGTCTGCTTATCGGCCAGCGTTAATCCCGGTGCGGGCAGCGCCATCAGCGCCGATCCTCCACCAGAAATCAGCGCCAGCACCAAATCATCCGGGGTTAACCCGCGCAGCGTCTCCACAATCAGCATCGCGGCGGTTTCGCTCATGGCATCAGACACCGGATGTGCTGCCTCAAGAATACGGATGCGGCCCGCGGGCACGGCATGGCCGTAACGCGTCACCACCACGCCCGAGACATCCACATCTGGCCAGGCCGCATCCACCGCTGCCGCCATCGCAGCGGAGGCTTTACCGGCACCGATCACCACGCAACGTCCGCGTGGCTTTTCCGGCAGGTTGGGGGGGATCACCGGTCCGGCGCGGGCGCTGTCGACAGCGTGCTGAAAGATATCGCGCAGGATCTCTGCGGCCTGTTCATTTCTCATGATTATGCGGTCTCGGCGACGTTGGCTTTGGCTTCGATGAATTGCACGACGGCACGCGTCACGTCAGCGGTATTGGCGGTACCGCCGACATCCGGCGTCAGAATGCCCTGTTCGCACACATACTCAATGCCTTCCATGATCAGCGCAGCCGCATCAGGTTCGCCGAGGTGCTCCAGCATCTGCACCGCAGTCCAGAAGGTGGCAATCGGGTTGGCGATGCCTTTGCCGGTGATATCAAACGCCGAGCCATGAATCGGTTCAAACATGGAAGGGAAACGGCGTTGTGGATCGACATTGGCGGTCGGTGCCACGCCCAGACTGCCCGCCAACGCACCGGCCAGATCGGAGAGGATGTCGGCGTGTAGGTTAGTGGCGACAATGGTGTCCAGCGTCTGCGGGTGCAGCGTCATGCGGTGCGTCATCGCATCGACCAGCATTTTGTCCCACTGCACATCCGGGAACTCCAGCGCCACTTCAGCGGCAATCTCATCCCACATCACCATGCCGTGACGCTGGGCGTTAGATTTGGTCACTACGGTCAGCAGTTTGCGTGGACGTGACTGTGCCAGTTTAAAGGCATAACGCATGATGCGGGTGACTCCAACGCGGGTGAAGATCGCCACTTCGGTGCCCACTTCTTCCGGCAAGCCACGGTGCGCACGACCGCCGTTACCGGAATATTCACCTTCTGAGTTCTCACGCACGATGACCCAATCCAGATCGCCTGGACCACGGTTGCGCAGCGGCGAGGTGACGCCCGGCAGAATTTTGGTTGGACGCACGTTGGCGTACTGGTCGAAGCCCTGGCAAATCGGCAGACGCAGGCCCCACAGCGTAATGTGGTCAGGCACATCCGGTGCACCTACCGCGCCGAAGTAAATCGCATCGAATTTTTTCAGCGTGTTCAGGCCATCTTCCGGCATCATCACGCCATGTTTTTTGTAGTAGTCCGAACCCCAGTCAAACGTTTGCACATCGAACTTCAACTGTGGATTTTGACGCGTCAGCGCATGCAGCACTTCCACGCCCGCTGAAATCACTTCCGGGCCGATACCGTCGGCAGGAATCGCGGCAATTTTGTAGTTACGCATAGTTACTTCTCCAATCAATGAGTATGAGGATGAGGAATCTCTGCCGTTTGCGGTTTTTTCGCTTTGGCAGACAGAATCAGAACGACGAGGGCAGAGAGCGCCAGCAGTCCGGCGACGAAATACAGACCCCAGGTGTAGCTACCAGTTTGCTGACGGATGATGCCAATCATCATCGGGCCGACAAAACCGCCGAGGTTGCCGATGGAGTTAATGGTGGCGATACCCGCTGCGGCGGCCGGGCCGCTGAGGAACAGGGTTGGCATGCTCCACAGTGGCGGTTTCGAAGCGCTGATCCCCACGGTGACTAGCGTCAGGGCGATAATCACGGCAAACAGCGTGCTTACGTTACCGGCGTAAATCAGCCCGGCAGCGGCCAGTAAACAGGCACCAATCACGTGCCAGCTGCGCTCTTTGGTGCGGTCGGAATGACGTGCCCACAGGATCATCGCGATGACGCCGATCACTGCCGGGAAGGCGTTAAGGAAACCTATCTCCAGCGAGGAAGCACCAAAGCTGCGGATAATTTGCGGCGACCAGATGCCGAGGGTGTACAAGCCTGCGGACGTGCCGAAGTAGACCAGCGCCAGTGCTAAGACGCGCTTATCCGCCAGCCCGCGCCAGGCACTGCTGTGGCTCTGTTTTGCCGCACGCGCCAGCTCCTCAGCCTGCATGGTGTTTTCCAGCCACGCGCGTTCTTCGTCAGTCAGCCATTTGGCTTTGGCCGGACGGTCGGTGAGGAAGAACAGCACCACCACGCCGAGCAGCAATGCGGGAATGGCTTCCAGCACAAACATCCACTGCCAGCCCGCGTAGCCCAGGAAGCCATGCATCTCCAGCAAGGCAGCGGAAATCGGCGAACCCAGCGCGGTCGAGAGTGGCGCCGCAGCCATAAAAATGGCCGTGACCTGCGCCCGTTTAGCCGCCGGGAACCAGTAGCTGAGATAGAGGATGATGCCGGGGAAGAAACCGGCTTCCGCCACGCCGAGCAGGAAACGCAGGGTGTAGAAGCTGGTGGTGCCTTGCACAAAGGCCATGCAGCCAGAGACTAAGCCCCAGGTGATCATCACGCGGGCAATCCAGATCCGCGCACCGACTTTATGCAGAATTAAATTCGACGGGACTTCGAACAGGAAATAACCGAGGAAAAAGATACCCGCACCCAAACCAAATACCGTGGGTGAGAAACCTAAATCCTGATTCATGGTTAACGCGGCAAAACCAATGTTGACACGATCGAGAAAGGCGATGAAGTAGAGCAGCATGATGAAGGGCACAATGCGTAATGTCACTTTACGCATCACCCTTTTTTCGAGGTGAGAGTTCATATTAAAGTGCTCCAGATTGTGTAGGGTGGTGTTATTTTTTTGTAATCGAGTTCAGTATGCAGTTTTGACTTGGCGGATCATCAAGAGTGGATTATATAAAGTATTTGAATAATCGAATGGCGAGGGAAATGTGGATATAAATCAACTGCGTTGTTTTGTGGCAGTGGGTAAAGAACTCCATTTTGGTCGGGCAGCCCAAAGAATGGAAATGATGCCTGCGTCACTTTCTCGCTTCATTCGATTACTCGAAGAGGACCTCGGCGTACGTTTGTTGAACCGTTCAACACGCAACGTTTCTTTAACGGCAGAGGGCGCGATATTTTTTGACGAAGCCAGCAAATTGATCGATCAATTTGATGCGCTGGCCCTGCGTTTTAAAGTGGGATTAAAAGATGAGCGCCGAACATTACGTATTGGCGCGATAGACAGCGCGGCGCGAGGATTAGTGCCCGCCTTGTTAAACTTATTTATCCCACTGCATCCCACCAGCGATATTCATATTATCGAAGATAAAACCATCAATCTGATCCCGAAATTAAAATCGGGCTGGTTGGATATGATTATTATTCGTGCGCCGCAGGTGATTGATGCCTCACTGGCCATGCGCTTTATTACCCGCGAAAGCTGCGTGCTGGCGGTGCCACGCAATCATCCGCTGGCGGGGAGAACGCAAGTCGCCGTGGAAGATTTTCAGCATGAAGCGATGATTATCCCTGACCGCCGTACCCGACCACACAGTCACGATCTCACCATGAGTTTGTTTAAACAGGCGGGATTAACGCCCCACATCGCGCAGTTCGCTGAAGAGAAACAGACCATTTTAAGTTTGGTTGGGGCGGGATTAGGGCTGGCAGTGGTACCCGCATCCTATCGCACCATGAACAGCGAAAGCGTCAGCTATATTGCATTGGCCTTGCCAGAGCAAATAAAAGGTCTGCCGCTGAGTATTGCCTGGCAAAAAGGGAATGAAGATGATTATCTGCGTGAGATGCTGCGCCTGTTAAATGACAACAAGCGCGAGCTGACTGAAAAACTGTGATGAATGCTTAACTAAATTCCGATTCCGGCGGGCAGTTCTCGCGAATATATATATTAAACGGCGTATAGCTGCCCGGACTTTTATCACTTTCCACCCGATTGAAATGCACGGCAATAATTTCCAGCGCACGGCGTGCTTCTTCATGCGGATTCTGGTCGATAATCACATCAATGACTCCTTCACGCAGCATACGACGACGCTCGGTAGTTAATTCATGGGTAATTAATACCATTTTCTGTTCCAGCCCAAGGGACTTAATCGCTTGAGTGATATTGGTATTACCTGCTGAAACATTATAAATGCCGCGAATATTTGGATTGTTTTGTAATGCTCTTCGCACCACCTCACCGGCACGGGTTTGATCTTCACCACTCTCTAGGGTTTCGCTGATCGCAAATAACGGGAAGCGCTCACGCAGCACTGAGCGAAACCCCATTTCGCGCTCCTCGTGCCCAATCATGTGCTGCATCCCCAACACCACCAACACTTCTCCACCCTGACTGCCGCAAAAGCGGCCCATGAGTTCCCCGGCGGCGCGGCCCATTTGACGGTTGTCCGGCCCCACATAAGCGATTCGCCCGCTGGTGGGAATGTCCGTAACCAAGGTCACCACCGGGGTTTTGGCGGATATCTGTCTTAGCGCCTCTGCAACGTCAGGATCGTTGGGACAGACCACAATCATCGCGTCATTCACCGAGGCAATCTGGTGAATCTGCTTGATGGTGCCCTGCGGTTTAGTCAGGTCGAGATAGTGAATAAAACAGTTAAGACGCATTTCCGACAGCGTGGCGCCGATATCGGCGAAGGCATTACGCAGGCCGCGATAAAAGGGATTCTTCGGCGACTGCATCAGTACCGCCACGCGCAGCATCGGCAAATAGCCGCGAAACAGCACGCGATCCACATTGAGCTTATTGGCCCACTCCAGCACTTTGGCTTCCCGCGCGGGTGAGACACCGCCACGTCGGTTCATCACCCGATCAACGGTACTTAAACTGACGCCTGCGGCGGCAGCTATCTGATCCAACGTGGTTTTTTTGATGTCGCTCACATTAATTATCCGTTTTGAAGGGAAACCATCATTGCGTGAATGTTTACCGCCAATTCAGCATTTGATCAACATTTATGCATCAATTAATTTCAAAGGGTGATGTGCGTAGAGTTTATTTAACGATTCGATGAATTTCGCAGGCCAATAATCAGCGCAGAAACCTGTCTTTATTTAAAAGATAAAAATAAAAGCGCGTGAATTATTCAGCCAATGCCACACTTTTTATTTCAGGAGTTAAACATGACGCAATTAACAGGTATTGCGCTGCTCGGTGCGGGCCGGATGGCGAAAGTACATGCAGCAGCGATTCGCCAGGCGGGTGGGCAGATTGTGGCGGTGTACGATCCGGTTAGCGCCGCAGCTGATGCGATGGCAGCAGAAACCGGGGCGGCAGTGGCATCAAGCGCGGCAGCGGCCATCAGTCATCCTCAGGTCAGCGCCGTGGTGATTGCCACCTCGTCAGATACCCATGTGGAACTGATCATTGCGGCCGTCAATGCCGGTAAACCGGTACTGTGTGAAAAGCCGATCGCCAGCAGCCTGGCGGATGCGCGGCATTGCATTGAGATCATCGGCAGCGAGGCCGCTCAGCGGGTGTTTCTCGGCTTCAATCGCCGCTTTGATCGCGGGCATGCCTCGGTGCGCCATGCGGTACAAGCCGGTGAGATTGGTCGTCTTGAGCAACTGACCATCACCAGTCGCGATCCCTTCCCGCCACCGCTGGAATACATTCCACGCTCCGGCGGCCTGTTCCGCGACATGATGATCCACGATTTCGATATGGCACGCGGCATTGTCGGCAAAGAGTTTGTCAGTATCACCGCGCACGGATCGTCGATTATCGATCCCGAAATCGGTCGCCTGGGGGATGTGGATACTGCCAGCGTGACGTTACTGGCGGAGGACGGCACACTCGTCACTATCCTCAACTCCCGCCGCTGCAGCTATGGCTTCGACCAACGCATTGAAGCCTTTGGTGCCAGCGGCATGGTGATGTCCGATAACCCGCGCCAGTCTGGCTTTACCCGCTATGCACCAGATGCGCCGGGCTGTGCCGCACCGATTCTTGAATTCTTTATGGAGCGCTACGGCCCCAGCTATGTGGAAGAGATGCGGCTGTTCCTGGAGTGTGCACAGAGCGGCAAACCGATGCCGGTCAATGCATTGGACGGACTGAAAGCCGCACTGCTCGCAGAAGCTGCCACCGAATCACTCAGACTCGGCAAAACCCTGCACCTCACTGGATTAGATCAGGAGTTCCATCATGCATAACACCGCTGGCCGACATACGAATACCATTGCCATCGTGACCGGTGGCG
This sequence comes from Pantoea sp. SM3, assembly GCF_000963995.1. NCBI lineage: Bacteria > Pseudomonadati > Pseudomonadota > Gammaproteobacteria > Enterobacterales > Erwiniaceae > Pantoea > Pantoea sp. SM3. Next base: position 150,579 of record NZ_JZRD01000013.1, on the reverse strand, counting down.
CACAGGGCGTGGGTTTTGCCATCGCACGTCAACTGGTACGGGAGGGTTGCACACGATTGATCCTTGCCGGGCGTGATGCAGAGAAGGGCGTGCGTGCCAGTGCCGAACTGGCTGAACGGGGCGCCACGGCGCACTTCGTCGCGCTGGATTTGCAGGATGTGGATGAGTGCCTGGCATTAACCGAGCGGGCGGTCGCTGCCTTTGGCGACGTGAACGTGCTGGTGAATGCCGCCGCACTGGGCGCACGCGGCACACTGGTGGATACCCCAGTGGCACTCTGGGATCAGATGTTCAATACCAACGCGCGCGCACCTTTCTTTCTGATGCAAGGCTTTGTGCGCCATCGGCTGGCTCAGGGCGGCAGTGGGGCGATCGTCAATATCCTGTCGCAGTGCGCGCACTGTGGGCAATCCTATCTGGCACCCTATTCTGCCTCCAAAGGCGCGCTCGCCACGCTGACTAAAAACGTAGCCAATGCCTATCGCGGCAACCGTATTCGCTGCAATGCCATTTTGCCCGGCTGGATGGACACGCCAGGCGAGGATCTCACCCAACGAAAATATCACGGTGCGACAGATGGCTGGCTGGAACGTGCCGAGGCCTCGCAGCCGATGGGACAGCTTTGTAAGCCGCAGCAGTTGGCAAGCCTCGCCAGCTATCTGCTCAGTCAGGAAGCCGGTGTGATGACCGGTGCATTAATCGATTACGACCAGAATGTTGCCGGTGCTTATCCCGAGTAAGGATGCGCCGATTCTGCCCCCTACAAATCAATACAATAAGGTCAGATTATGCAATTAAAAAAACACCTTACCGCGCTGGCACTGCTGTGCGCGTTACCCGTGAGCGTGATGGCGAAAGATCTCAGCATTGGGGTCAGCATGGATCACTTCGACGATAACTTTCAAACCATCCTGCGCCAGGCGATGGCGAGCAAAATGAAACAGCTCGGTGATGTTCAGGGACAGTTTGAGGATGCGAAAGGGGATTCCGCACAGCAGTTGCAGCAGGTGGAATCCTTTATCGGTCAAGGCGTTGACGCCATCATCGTCACGCCTACCGATACCCAGGCAATGAAACCGATTATCGCACTGGCGCAGCGATCTAACGTGCCGCTGGTATTCGTTAACCGTCGGCCAGAAACCCCGTTGAGTGATCGCATGGCCTATGTTGGATCGGATCCACGTCTGGCCGGAAAAATGCAGATGGAAGCACTGGCGAAGAAGATGGGGGATAAAGGCAATGTGATGATCCTGATGGGGAATCTGTCGGGCGAAGATACCCGCGAACGCACCAAAGGGGTAGAAGAGGTGATTGCGCAGCATCCGGGTATGAAGGTGCTGGATAAGCAATCCGCGCTGTTCTTCCGCAAAGAAGCCAATGATGTAACCACCAACTGGCTGCTTACCGGCCAGGATATCAACGCCATCGTCGCCAACAATGATGAGATGGCGATCGGTGCCATTCTGGCACTGAAGCAAGCGGGTGCGAAGAACGTGCAGGTGGCGGGCATTGACGGCACACCGGATGCGCTGCAGTTCATCAAGAGTGGTGAGATGAGTCTGACGGTGTTTCAGGATGCCAAAGGCCAGGGCGATGGTGCGGTGCAATCGGCGGTTGCGCTGGTGAAAGGCGAGAAGGTGGCGAAGGATACCTTTATTCCTTATCAACTGATTACCCGGGAAAATTACAGTGAGTTTGCGCAGAATAAGGTGCGCTAAATATTAAGGTGCTGCTTCCGGTGCGCAGTAATGCGCACCCTGTACGACACCAGACTGCGTTATCACCCGTCGCTTAACTGACGAGCATGACGACCACCATGCAGTTTTTCCCGCAGTGGCTAATTCGCATAACTCTCTCTATGATGGATTTTTTCCCGCGTGATTGTCGGGAACGATCAATGACTTAGGGAAGTAACCACGCGATGACTCTGTTAAATGACCTCGATCTGCGTCAGCTGGAAGCCTTCTCGGCGGTGATTTCAGCGGGCAGCGTGACGGCGGCCGCCAAAGCGCTCAATCGTTCGCAGCCCGCCGTCTCCCGCCTGATTCAGGAGCTGGAGCAGTCGCTGGGTTATCCGCTGTTTATCCGCAACGGCCCGCGTATTCACCCCTCGGAAGAAGCACTGCAGCTGCATCAGTATGTACAGAAAGCGCTGCTGTCATTGCAGCAGATCCGTTTGCGCGCACAAGAGATTGCCCATCAGCAGCATCGTCCGCTCAGTATTGCCGCCACGCCGGCACTGGCCGCCGGATTGCTGCCCCAGGCGCTGGCGGCATTGAACCTGCAAAACAAAGTGCAGATTATCAGCGAATCGGCGGAGCAGACCGCGCATGCGGTAATCACCGCTGAAGCCGATATTGGATTATGTAGCTTGCCGCTGGAGCATCATGCGGTGGAGTTGCACTGGATTGGGCAATCACAGTGCGTGATTGCGCTGCCGGAAGAGGATGAACTGGCGGCACACAGTTCGCTCTCGCTGAGCCAGCTTGCTGGACGCCGTTTGATTGCGCCATGGAGTCCGCAACGCCTGCGTGGTCGTTACGAAAAAGCGCTGAAGAAAGTCAAAGCCCCTCTGCTGGAAACCATCGAAACCAACTCCTCGGCGAATATTCTGGGCTGCGTGCGTGCCGGATTGGGCGTGGCGATCCTCGAACCGGTGACGGGCTGGGGCATGCCACTGGCCGGGGTGGCAATCCGTCCGATTCAGGAAGACATCCCTTACTTCTTTGGCGTGATCACGCCGCAAGGTCGGCAGATTTCCAGCGCGGCCCAGGCGCTGGTGGAAGCGCTGGCAGACGTTGCGGCCGAGTTGCTGCCAGGATTTGAACGCCTGCCCGCCAGCGAGCATCCGCGCATCATGCGAGTGATCAACCAGGAGTCATAGCGGGGCGATTGAGTTCATCCAACAGCAATAGCGCTTCAACAAGAGATGAAGCGCACCGCTACGCATCAGAACCGAATGCATCACGTCACGCATTAGCCCAATTTCGCTACAGCGGCAAGATATAACACAGCGTCTTCCTGACTCACCAGGCGTGATGAATCCCTTCATTTTCAACGCTTATAACTTTTTCGGCATAAGATATAAGAAATCCATTGGTCAAATCCTGAGCGAAAATCTTGACTCACATTTAGGGCAAGAGGATTATGCGAAAACTTAGCTCTTACTATGCGTATTGATGATTGTTAGCTACCTATTATGCGTTTTATAGATAATAAAAAAGGTAGGGTCATCGGCGTGTTTTCATCGTTTTCGCTCGCTCTCAACGCGATCGCTGACACCAGGAAATCTCTCTATGACATATGCCGCCAACGGTCTTGCCGCATTAGAAGCTCAGCTTCAGCAGGATCTGGAATTTCTGGAACTGCCCGCTAAATCCTGGGTACCGGAACGCACCTTTCAGAGTGCGCCGGTCCGCGATGTGGTGGTGATTGGCGCAGGCATGTGCGGTCTGGCGGCACTCGCCAAATTACAGTTCACCGGCATCAGCAATGTGGTGGCTTATGACGCCGCACCCGCTGGGCTGGAGGGTCCGTGGATCACTTTTGCGCGTATGGAAACCCTGCGCTCACCGAAAACGTTGCACGGCCCGGCACTCGGCCTCGCACAGCTGACCTTCCGCGCCTGGTTCACGGCGCAGTGGGGCAAAGAGGCGTGGCAGGAGCTGGACAAGATCCCTAAAGCGCAGTGGATGGATTACCTGATTTGGTATCGCAAGGTATTGAATCTGCCGGTACAGAACAATGTGCGCGTCACCCATATCCAGCAGGCCGGGGATTTGATTGCGCTGGATCTGGACGGTGCCGAAACCGATCGGGTTTACACGCGTCGCCTGGTGCTCGCCACTGGACGTTCTGGTCTCGGTGGTTTCGCCGTACCGGATTTCCTGCAGGGCATTGATCGTCAGTTCTGGGCACACTCCGCTGATGACATCGATTTCACGGCCTTAAAAGGCAAGCGCATTGCCGTGATTGGCGCAGGCGCATCGTCGATGGACAACGCGGCTACCGCGCTGGAGCAGGGCGCGGGCGCAGTGGATCTGCTGATTCGCCGCAAAGAAATGCCACGCATCAATAAAATGACCGGCATTGGTAGCCAGGGTGTGGTGCACGGCATGCATCAGTTGCCAGACGCGTGGAAATGGAAATTCGTCGATTACACCGCCGCCACCCAAACGCCACCGCCGCGCTCTTCAACCCTGCGGGTATCACGCCATGAAAATGCGCGCTTCTTCCTCGACTGCGGAATTAACGCCGTCAAACAGGAAGAAAACGGTCTGGTGATTGAAACCACCCAGGGCGCACTGCACTACGATTTTTTGATCGCCGCGACGGGCTTCACCAACGATTTCCACGGCCGACCGGAGTTTGCCGCCATTGCGCCGCATATTCGCAGCTGGTCTGACGGTCGCTACCAACCTGAGATGGGCAATCCGCGCCACAGCCTGCTGGAAGCGCCGGATCTCGGCCCTTCGTTCGAGTTCCGCGAATTGACGCCTGATGCCTGCCCGATGCTGGCACACATCCACTGCTTCAACGATGCCGCGATGCTGACGCACGGCAAAGTCTCCGGCGATATTCCTGCGGTGAGCGCCGGGGCCGATCGCCTGGTGCGCGGTATTACTGCCTCACTGTTTGCCGAGGACGTCGAGCAGCACTACGCCAACTTACAAGCTTTTGACACCCCTGAATTACAGGGCGATGAATGGGTGGATTCAACCCCGTTACTAAAACAGGAGAACGCGTTGTGAGCGACGCTATTGATCAAGCAGCCGGATTAACACCAGAAGAGGCGTTGTATCAGACGCGCCGCCTGCGTCCCGAATTTGTTGAGGGTGCGGAAGCGTGCCGTGTGTCTGTACTGACGCCGGAAGACGATCAGGGTTTACCTGCGGATCTGCGTCTGGCACTGGCGCAGCGTATGGCGGTGTTGAACTACGATGCGCCGCTGCAACGTGATTACCAGGCGCAACTGGCGGCGTTAAATCCGTCTGAAGCCCTGCTGGCGCTGGCCTCGGGTTGCGCCGTAGCGGAAGAGCCGCTGGCCACGATTGCGCGCCATGCCGACATGGTCACGCAACAACCCATTCAGGCTACCGAACAGCATATTCGTTTGCTGGAGCAGGCCGGTTTGAGCAACCCGCAAATTGTTGCGCTCTCTGAGCTGATCGCCTTTGTTAACTTCCAGACGCGCGTGGCGGCTGGCTTACGTTTGATGAGGTCCGCATGATTCCATCGGTAAATCTCAAGCCGCTGCACTGGCATCCGTACATCACACCAGTCGATGTAGAACAGGCGACACCGGCGCAGCTGGATGCGATGAAAGTCACGCCGTCCAATAAGAAAATCTCCGAGTACGTGCGCACGCTGGTGCACGATCCCGAGAGTTACACCGCACGTACCGGGCTGTTCAACGCCATTATGTATGTAGAAGGTGGCCTCGATCGCGCCGATCGTGAGCTGGGCGCGCTGGGGGCTTCGATCGTCAACGGCTGCCGTTATTGCGCGGTGGTGCATGCGCGCCGTCATGCACAGCTGGCCGACAGTGACGCCGTGGTCAGTGCCATCTATTTTGATAGAGCGGATGTATTAGGTGAACGCGATGCGGCGATCTATCGCTTTGCTCGCCGTTTATCGGTTACGCCTTCTGAGGCCACACCGGAAGATGTGGCGGCACTGCGTGCCGTCGGCATGAACGATCAGGAGATTATCGATCTGATCCACGCCATCGCCATTTTCGGCTGGGCCAACCGTTTGATGCATGTGCTCGGCCATGCTGACCTGAACAAATAAGGGCTGCACCGGATGTTAGAACTCAACAATATTACGCTCTCTTACGGCAGCAATCCGATCCTGAAAGGGGTTGATCTGTCGGTAAAACGCGGCGATGTGGTATCGATCATCGGGCCAAGCGGCACCGGTAAAACCACGCTGCTGCGCTGCATCAACTATCTGGCGAAGCCATCAGCCGGGACGATTCAGCTGGATCAGATCCGCATGGATTATCAGTCACCGGATAAAGCGGCGATCCAGGCGATCCGCTTGCGCACCGCCATGGTGTTCCAGCAGTTTAACGTGTTCAAAAATATGACGGTGCTGGAAAACGTGATGGATCCGCTGATCGTCATCCAGCGTAAAACCAAACAGCAAGCGCGCGACATCGCCGTGCAGGAACTGGAACGCGTGGGTCTGGGTGCCAGGCTCGATCACTATCCGTCGCAACTCTCTGGCGGCCAGTTACAGCGTACCGGTATCGCCCGTGCTTTGGCGGTGCGTCCGGATGTGATGCTGTTTGATGAACCGACCTCATCGCTCGATCCTGAGCTGGTGGGTGAAGTGCTGAAAGTGATTAAAGACGTGGCGTCATCCGGCATTACCTCGCTGCTGGTGACGCATGAGATGCAGTTCGCGAAAAGCATTTCGAATCGCATCGTGTTTATGGATCAGGGTGTCGTGGCCGCGCAGGGCAGTCCGGCAGAGATGTTTGATAACCCAACCCTGCCGCGCCTTGCACAGTTCCTCAGTTCAGAACGAGCATTCTAATAATTAAAGGAATCAAAGACATGCCTGCAATCAAAACCACATTACGTCGCCTGGCCGCGCCTTGCATCATCGCTTTAGCCCTGATCAGCGGTAACAGCTTTGCTGACGCGGTTCGCACCATCAAAATCGCCACCGCAGCGGAATCCAAACCGCTGTCATGGGGCGCGATCGGTCACGAACCTGAGGGTTACGAGCCGGACGTGCTCAAAGCCATCAACGCTAAATTGCCACAATACAAATTTGTGATGGAAGGCGCGGCGGATATCGCGCAGGAAACCGGCCTGGTGACCGGCAAGTACGACATGGCGACCGGCGGTTACTACAAAGCGCCAGCACGCAGCAAACAGTTCCTGATCCCGGATGCACCGATCGGTGCCAGCCTGATGAAGATCTACAGCCGCAGCGACAGCAATATCAACGGCATGAAGGATCTGGTCGGTAAGAATATCGTGCCGGTGACCGCAGGCGGCGGCGTGTATAAATTCGTTACTCAGTGGCAGCAGGATAACCCGAACGACAAAATCACCATCAAAGCGTCCAGCGCGGGCGTGCCTTATCCGGATCGCCTGAAAGAAGTGCAGAACGGGAAGTACGATGCGCTGATCCTGCCTTCAAACCTCGGTGAGCAGACGGTGATCGACAACCAGAAACTGGCGATCAAAGCCAGTGAGCCTGTGGTGATTAACAACACCTATGTGCTGATCCACCGTTCTGCTGAAAACCAGGCCCTGAACGATGACGTGAACAAAGCGCTGAAAGAACTGAAAGATGACGGCACGCTGGATAAGCTGGCGCAGAAGTGGTTCGGCGAAGAAGTCACTAAGTACATGAAGTAATAGATTCACTGCGCCCGGTGTTAAGCCGGGCGCATGCTGTCCTTTTTAGCAGGAGTGTTTCACCGTGAATCTATCCTCCATGATTCCAGAACTGCTGTCGGCGCTGCCACTGACGCTCGGCATCATGTTTGTCGCGATGATTGCCGGGTTCTTTCTGGCGCTGATCGCCACCGTTTTTCGCGTGCGCCGTATTCCCGTGATCAGCCAGTTGGCCGATCTCTATGTTTCCTACGCGCGCAGCGTGCCGGTGGTTTTACAGCTGTTTGTCGCGTTTTACGGCATGCCGCTGATTACCGATAATTTTGGCTTTAGCGATTTCTTCACGGCCAACGTGGCGGCGATGATTGGCTTGAGCCTTTACCACGGCGGCTATCTCTCTGAAGTGATGCGCCCGGCGTATCTGGCGGTGGAGCGCGGTCAGCATGATGCCACTGACAGCCTCGGCTACAGCTTCCGCCAGAAAATGCTGCGCGTGATTGGGCCGCAGGCGGTGCATTTTGCACTTCCGGGCTACGGCAATGCGATTATCTATCTGATTCATAACGTGGCGCTGGTGATGTACATCGGGGCGGCGGATGTGATGGCAACCGCGCACCTGATCATGGAACGCGATTACAACCAGTATCAGTTCGGCACCTATCTGGTGTTGGCCGTGCTCTATTCACTGCTGTGCGGTGTGGCGTGGCTGGTAATCCGCTTCTTTGAACAACGCCATGCGAAGTACAGCTCGAAGTCTGCGCCACGCGTGAAGTTCACTACCAGCGTCTGAGAAGGGGAGACAAACCATGTTTGATGCTGAGGTTTTGCTGCCGGACTTCTGGAGCATTCTCGATGCGGTACCGGTGACGCTGCTAATGGCGGTCACGGTGTTTATTTGTTCGACGCTATTGGGCGGGCTGTTTGCCTTTATTGAGCATCGCCGCATTCCGCTGCTGCGCCAGTTGGTTATCACCTACAAAATCGCTTTCAAAGGCGTGCCAATGGTGGTGGTGATTTTCCTCGCCTATTACGGCTTGCCACCGGCGCTGCACTTTGTTGCCACGCTGTTTGGCGTCGAGGTGAATGCCCACTCATTGCCGAACTGGGTGATCATCATTGTGGCGCTGAGTGCCTGTGTCGCGGCATTCCAGGCCGAAGTGTGGAAAGGCGCACTGAACTCGTTCGACAGCGGACAATCCGATGCGGCTTTATCGCTGGGCTACAGCGGCGGACAGCTGTTCCGTCGGGTGATGTTCCCACAGATTATTGTGGCGGCGATCCCCGATCTGGCGAATGCCTTTATGGTGATCATGAAAGCCCTGTCGCTGGCGTTTGCGATTGAAGTGGTGGATATCTTTGCCCAGGCGCAGCTGACGGCGGCACTGAACTTCTACTACCTCGAAGCCTTCCTGATTGCAGTGGTGTTCTATATGGTGATTGCCTATGTGGTCACTAAGATCGCCGACAAGATAGAGGCGGCGCTGCGCGTGCGCACCTAGAGATTGCTCAGTTGTGATGAAACGGCAGCCCAGTGTGGCTGCCGTTTTTTTTGGCAAATTTGCGCGCGCGACCGGGCTTGCTGCTCTCTGATAGCGGCGCAATGTTTTGCGTTTCACAATGAACACTCCTTGCTTTCATTTTGCAAGTTACTTGCAAAATGAAAGTCACTCTGCAACAGTACTCCGCATCAGACCTTTGCGGAATACTTCCCATGAAAAACGAACCGCTTTACCACATGCCTTGTCCTATCGCCCGCAGCCTGGGCCGCGTCGGCGATGGCTGGAGCATGCTGATCATGCGCGATGCACTGGCTGGCTTCACCCGCTTTGATGAGTTCCAAAAAAGCAGCGGCGTGGCACCCAACATCCTGTCACGTCGCCTGAAAGAGCTGGTGGAAGACGGTTTGCTGGAAAAGGTGTGCTACAGCACCACGCCCGCTCGTTACGAATACCATCTCACCCCGGCCGGACGAGATTTTCGCGGTGTGATTCTGGCGCTGGCCGAGTGGGGCAGCAATCACTTCTCGCCGGAAGGACGTCAGATGCAGTTGGTGGAAACCGCCACGCAACGCCCGGTGAAGCTGCAACTGGTCGACAGTGAAAATGGCCAGCCGCTGACGCTCGACAAATACCAAATGGTGCCGGGTCCAGCGGCGGTGCCGATGATGCACTATCGCCATGATTACCTGCAGAAAAAGCGCGCCGGCGATACCACACAGAAATTCGCGCCGCCCGCGCTGTCAGAGAAGCAATCATGACGCTGACACGCAAAAAATCGGCGCTGTTGCTGGCACTGACGATCGGTGGTTTAGCGGCGGCAGGTTATGGCTATTACTGGTGGCACACCGCGCGCTTTATGCCTTCCACCGATGATGCCTATGTCGGCGCCGATATCAGTGCCATCTCGGCGAAAGTCTCCGGCTATATCCACACGCTGGCGGTGCAGGATAACGCATGGGTGAAAAAGGGTGATCTGCTGGTACAACTGGATAACCGGGATTATCTGGCCGCGGTGGATCAGGCCGCAGGGGAAGTGGCGGCACAGCAAGCCGCGTTAAGCGACATTGCTGCTACGCGCCAGCTACAGCTCGCGACCATCGCCGGCACGCACGCTTCTCTGCTGGCGGCGAAGGCATTGACGCTGAAAACCACCTCAGATCAGCGCCGCTACAGTGCGCTGGCCAGCAGTTCAGCGGTCTCACAGCAAATCCGCGATCATGCACAAGCGGATTACCATCAGGCGATGGCGGAAGAGAGCAAAACCCGTGCGGACAAAACCGTCGCCGAGCGTCAGTTGCAGGTGCTGGATGCGCGTGAGCAGCAGGCCAAAGCAGCTTTGACCCAGGCACAAGCGGGATTGGCGATGGCGAAGCTCAATCTCGAATACACCGAGATCCGCGCCCCTTTTGATGGCGTAGTCGGCAATCGTCGTGCGTGGTCAGGTTCCTTTGTCAGCAGCGGTGCACAATTGCTGTCGCTGGTGCCGGCGCAGGGGCTGTGGATCGATGCCAACTTCAAAGAGAGCCAACTGGCCAATATGCGGCCCGGACAAACGGCGCATATCGTGGCGGACGTTTTACCCGGCCGTACCTTCGACGGCCATGTTGGCAGCTTATCACCGGCCACCGGCTCGCGTTTTAGCATTCTCCCGGCGGAAAATGCCACCGGCAACTTCACCAAGATCGTCCAACGTGTGCCGGTGCGCATTGTGCTGGACGGTGATGCGGCAGTGCTCGGCCTGTTACGGCCGGGTCTTTCCGTCACGGTGACGGTGGATGAGAGAAGCGCGCGATGAGCAGCGTCACCGCGCTGCTGGCGCCGGCGGAGATGCCGATCAGCAAAAAGGTCTTTGCTTTCGCCACGATGTGCATCGGCATGTTTATCGCCTTACTGGATATCCAGATTGTCTCCGCCTCGTTACGGGATATCGGCGGGGGGCTGTCGGCAGGCGATGATGAAACCGTGTGGGTGCAAACCAGCTATTTGATTGCGGAAATCATCATTATTCCGCTTTCCGGCTGGCTGGCGAGCGTGATGTCTACGCGCTGGTTGTTTGCCGTCTCCGCCTGCGGATTTACGGTCATGAGTTTACTGTGCGGCTGGGCGTGGAACATCCAGAGCATGATCGCCTTCCGGGCGTTACAGGGATTGGCGGGCGGCTCGATGATCCCGCTAGTGTTCACCACCGCCTTTGCTTTCTTCCAGGGCAAGCAACGGGTGATTGCGGCCGCCACCGTGGGGGCGTTGGCCTCATTAGCACCGACGCTGGGTCCCACGGTCGGTGGTTGGATCACCGATAACTTCAGTTGGCACTGGCTGTTTTATATCAACATCATTCCCGGCATTTATATCGCTATTGCGGTGCCGATCCTGGTGAAGATCGACAGCCCCAACCCTGACCTGCTACGTGGAGCGGATTACTTCAGCATTCTGTTACTGGCATTGTCGCTGGGCTGTCTGGAGTACACGCTGGAAGAGGGGCCGCGCTGGGGCTGGTTTGACGATAGCACCATCAGCACCACGGGCTGGATCGCCTTAGTGTGTGGCGTGCTGTTCGTGATCCGTACCCTGAATCACGCGAAGCCGATCATGGATCTCCGCGCACTGAAAGATCCGGGCTTTACCCTCGGCTGTTATTTCTCGTTTATGGCTGGCGTGGGGATCTTCGCCACCATCTATCTCACGCCGCTGTTTCTCAGCCAGGTGCGCGGCTTTAGTGCGCTGGAGATCGGTTTAGCGATCTTCTCTACCGGCATCTTTCAGATCCTGTCGATCCCGTTTTATGCCTGGCTGGCGAATCGCGTCGATCTGCGCATTTTGCTGGCGTTTGGCCTGATAAGTTTTGGCGTATCGATGTTTTTCTTTGTGCCGATCACCCATGACTGGGGGGCGAAAGAGCTGCTGTTCCCGCAGGCGTTTCGCGGCATGGCACAGCAATTTGCCGTCGCGCCTACGGTGACGTTGACGCTCGGCAGCTTACCGCCCGCACGACTAAAATTAGCGTCAGGACTGTTTAATCTGATGCGTAATCTCGGGGGGGCTATCGGCATTGCGCTGTGCGGCACCGTGTTAAATGACCGCACCAATCTGCACTTCAGCCGCCTGGCCGATCACCTCAACAGCGCCAGTTTGTCCTTGGGCGACTATCTGCAATCGCGCACCGCAGCCCTGATTTTCAACGGACTCAGCCCGGATGCGGCGCACACGGCGGCGCTGCAATCGCTGGCTTCACTCACGTTGCGTGAGGCGCGCACCCAGGCCTTTTCGGACGCATTCTGGCTGATTATGGTCGGATTTTGTATCGCTGCGCTGCTGGTTCCTTTTATGAAAAAGCCCGCAGCTTAAGGAGTTATCAATGAAACGTATTGTGATTACAGGTATGGGCATGGTGTCCCCGCTTGGCTGCGGCACAGAAGCCGTGTGGCAGTCACTGCTGGCAGGAAAATCGGGCATCAGCGCCTTGCCGGATGAGATGGTGCAAGACATCAGCTGCAAAGTCGCAGGACAGGTGCCCACGCTGGAGCAAGATCCTCAGTATGGCTTCGATCCCGAACGCGTGATCGCACCGAAAGATCGCAAGAAAATGGATCGCTTTATTGAGTTCGCGCTGGTGGCGGCGCACGAAGCCCTGACGCAAGCTAACTGGTTCCCTCAGGATGAGACGCTGCGCCAGCGTACCGCCACGGTGATCGCCACTGGAATCGGCGGCTTCAACGAAATTGCCAATGCGGTGGAAACCACCGCCAATCGCGGGCCGCGCCGCTTATCGCCGTTTACCATACCTTCCTTCCTCGCCAATCTGGCGGCGGGGCATGTATCGATTGCCCACGGCTTTCGTGGCCCGATTGGCGCACCCGTCACGGCCTGTGCGGCAGGCGCGCAGGCGATTGGCGATGCGGCACGGTTGATTCGCAGCGGCGAAGCGGATATCGCGCTGTGCGGCGGTACAGAAGCGGCGATCCATCGCGTAAGTCTGGCGGGCTTTGCCGCCGCGAAAGCGATGTCGGGTGGATTTAACGATCATCCCGAACAGGCATCTCGTCCGTTTGATCGCGATCGTGATGGCTTTGTCATGGGAGAAGGCGCTGGCCTGCTGGTGATTGAATCACTGGAGCATGCGCTGGCACGCGGTGCGACACCGCTGGCTGAGTTAGTCGGCTATGGCACCAGCGCTGATGCCTATCATCTCACCGCCGGACCGGAAACCGGTGAAGGCGCTCGTCGTGCAATGGAGACTGCACTGGCGCAGGCGGGCATCACCCCAGCAGAGGTGCAGCATATCAACGCGCATGCCACCTCCACGCCGGTGGGTGACAAGGGCGAGCTGGCGGCCATTCGCACGCTGTTTGCGGACAGCAATGTGGCGATCACCTCGACGAAATCTGCCACCGGGCATTTGCTGGGGGCAGCGGGTGGCGTGGAGGCGATCTTCTCAATCCTTGCGCTGCGCGATCAAATCGCCCCGCCGACGCTCAATTTGCTGCACCCCGATGAAGCCGCCGCCGGACTGAACCTGGTGGCGCTGAAACCACAGCCGATGGCGATGCAGTATGTGCTGTCAAACGGCTTCGGTTTTGGTGGCGTGAATGCCAGCCTGCTGTTTAAGGGTTGGGATGAGGTTTTCCGTTAACGTGTTGGGAAGACTAACGGCAATTAAAAAGGCCGCTGTTAACAGCGGCCTGGAGGGCAGGGTGAATTAGCGCTTTTCCAGCGCTTCCCACAGACCCATCAGGTAAGTGGTGCCGAGTGCGCGGTCATACAGACCGTAGCCCGGACGTCCGGTTTCGCCCCAGATAAAGCGGCCATGATCGGAACGGATGTAGCCATCGAAGCCGTTGTCGTGCATCGATTGCAGCACTTTGTACATATCCAGCGAGCCGTATTCGGTCGGGTGTGCACACTCGTAGAAATCTTTGTCCTGAATAATCTTGATGTTACGCACGTGCGCAAACGGGATGCGTTTGCGGCGCGAGAACTCGGCCAGAATACCGTACACATCATTCTGCGGATCTTCTGCAATCGATCCGGTACACAGCGTGATGCCGTTAGCCTCCGAATCCACAAGATTACAGATCCAGTCGAGGTCTTCGCGATTCTTCACAATGCGTGGCAGACCGAAGATCGAGTACGGTGGATCGTCAGGATGGATCGCCATCTTCACGCCCACTTCTTCACACACCGGGATCACCGCTTTCAGGAAGTATGCGAGGTTTTCACGCAGCTTGTTGTCATCAACGTCTTTGTATTGCGCAAACAGATCCTGCACCTTCGCCAGACGCTCTGGCTCCCAACCCGGCAGGGCGAAACCGTTTGAGTTGCCCAACACCTCCTGCACCACTTCGTCGAGGCTCTTATCAATGCCTTTCTTCTCGAACGCCATGGTGAGTGAGCCGTCTGGCAGCACGTAGTTCATGTCGGTCTTCATCCAGTCAAATACCGGCATGAAGTTGTAGCAGATCACTTTCACGCCCACTTCGGCGAGGTTGCGGATGCTCTGCTTGTAGTTCTCGATATATTGATCGCGGCTCGGCAGGCCGATTTTGATGTCGTCGTGAATGTTGACGCTCTCGATCACTTCCACCGTCAGACCGGCGGCATGCACCTGATCAACCAGCGCTTGAATCTTATCTTTCGGCCAGGTTTCCCCGACCGGCACGTCATACAACGCGCCCACCACGCCACGGACACCCGGCACCTGGCGAATATATTCCAGCGAAACTTTATCTTCTTTGGGACCAAACCAACGCATTGTCAGTTGCATAATCTCATCCACCGTCATCGTGTTGCTGCGATAACTGTTAAACTACCATTCTAGTAAACATGATCCCAGCATCGACTCGCGAATATCTGTTGATCCGCGTCACAGAACACAATTTCTTAGTCGAGGCAGGGGGTGGAGGATTTATGCCGCCTGACTTTAATGCGGACGCTAACGCAAAGAGAACGATAAAGAGAGATGCGCCATTTTTCTGGCGCGTTTTCCACTGCTTTGCAGGAATAAAGAAAGTTTTGTTAGCTGAAATAACCTCAATGCTTCGCCGTTCCCTCTGAGCTTGATGCAATTTTCCGCTACTGATCGGCTTTTCATTTGTTTTATTTATCAGAAACTTCCTGGCAGGCAGAATAACCCTTATTTCCTCTCCGTCAGCCATCATGTCCGAAGAAGCGCTGCGTCAGCAGATTCAGAACCTGAAAAAGCATAATGCGCGCTTAAAGCGCATAGCGCATGACGCGCGAAACAAGCTGAGTGCGGCACTGGACGGAACCGGTTTATGTTTGTGGCAGCTGGATATTCCCAGCGGCAAGCTGGTGATTTTCAATCGACGCTGGGGTTCGATGCTGGGTTTTCAGCCGAAAGAGACAAAAGCGCAGTTTGAGGTCTGGCGCGAGCGCCTGCACCCCGAGGACGCCGATGAAGTGCTCAGGGCGTTTTACGATCACATCGAAGGGCGTGCGCCTTACTATGAAGCGCTGCATCGCATGCTGGGTAAGAACGACAAAATTACCTGGGTGTTGGATCGCGGGCGCGTGACCGAGTGGGATGAAGCGGGGAATCCGCTCAAAGTTACCGGCACGCATATCGATATGACCAAAGAGAAGCAGTATGAAGCGCAGCTCTCTTCATTGGCTCATCACGATCCGCTTACCGGTCTGACCAACCGCCATGCGCTGCAAACGCATTTCAGCAAAATGAAAACGCAGGGGCCGCTGTGCGTGGCATTTATCGATCTCGATAATTTTAAGCATGTTAACGATACGCTGGGCCATCGCAGTGGCGATGAAGTGCTGATTCAGCTCAGCCAGCGCATTCTTGACCAGGTGCCGCCAAACGTGGTGGTGGGTCGCCTGGGCGGGGATGAGTTTGTGCTGCTGATGCCGTTCCTGATCGATTTCCCCAAAGTGCGCATCATGATGCAGGCGGTGCTGGATGCCGCACTGACACCGTTCGATGTCGATAACGGTCATGCACAGATTGGTGCTTCTATTGGCGTGGCGACGGTGCAGCCGCACTTTAGCTTTGATGAGGCGCTGACACGTGCCGATGAAGCGATGTACCAGATTAAGAAGAACGGCAAGCAAGGGTTTGGCCTGGCGGGGTAATCTTTTGCGGTTGGGGAAACAGACCCGCGCCAGCGCCAAAGTCTGTGTCCCAATTTGCAGCAAAGCCTCTCACCAGGAGAGGGCCATAAACCGCCTTTAACTCAAAACGCGAAGCACGAACAGCCCAGCGCACCCCAGAAGGCATGGTTATCCGACACCGGCACCGAAGACTGGCGTGCCACATCGTGCGAGTGGCTGTGTACACCACAAGGGCCGCTGCACTGGTGCACTTTCGGCATCATTGCCGCACGACCATTGGCTTGCGGTGGCGCGCTACGGTAGTGGCCCGGCACGGTGACCACCGGAGACCACTCTGGCAACACTGGCACCGGTGGCGGCGACAGCGGCGTGAAGCCGCCTGCGGCATACACCACTTCACCATCGACCAGCGTCAACACCGATTCAATCCCTTTAATCTCCTCTTCCGGCACGCTGAAGAAATCTTTCGACAGCAGCACCAGATCCGCTAACTGACCCACTTTGATTTCACCTTTGGCGTTTTGCTCGCTGGAGAACCAGGCGCTGCCTTTGGTCCACAGCATCAGCGCGGTTTCACGGTCAATACGCGAATTGTCATCGTATAACTGCATGCCGCCGACGGTGCGGCCAGAAACCAGCCAGTAGAGCGCGGTCCACGGGTTGTAGCTGGCGACACGGGTGGCATCCGTGCCCAAACCGACGGGCACTTCCGCATCCAGCATGCGCGCCACTGGCGGTGTCTGTTTGGCGGCTTCTTTACCGTAGCGATCGACAAAGTATTCACCCTGGAACGCCATACGATGCTGCACGGCCAGCCCGCCACCCAGCGCTTTGACGCGCTCAATATTGGCTTCGGTGATGGTCTCTGCGTGGTCAAAGAACCAGTGCAGGCCGTTAAACGGAATATCGCGGTTTACTTTTTCGAACACGTCCAGCATGCGGCTGATCGATTCGTTGTAGGTGGCATGCAGACGGAACGGCCAGCGATGCTCAACCAGATGGCGCACCACGCGCTCCAGTTCATCTTCCATGCCGGGGGCCAGATCGGGGCGCGGTTCGAGGAAGTCTTCGAAATCTGCCGCCGAGAACACCAGCATCTCGCCCGCACCGTTGTGACGCAGGAAATTGGTGCCCTGGCCCGGCTTCAGCATGTCGGTCCACTTCTCGAAATCTTCCAGCTCATGGCCGGGACGCTGGGTAAACAGATTGTAGGCAATGCGCACCGTCAGCTGCTTTTTGGCGTGCAGTTCCGAAATTACATCGTAATCATCGGGATAGTTCTGGAAGCCGCCGCCCGCATCAATTGCGCTGGTCAGGCCGAGGCGGTTCAGCTCACGCATAAACTGACGTGTGGAGTTGACCTGCTGCTCCAGCGGCAGCTTCGGTCCTTTCGCCAGCGTGGCGTACAGCAGCATGGCATTCGGACGCGCAATCAGCATACCGGTGGGATTACCATTGCTGTCGCGCTGGATTTCACCGCCTGGCGGGTTCGGCGTGTCTTTGGTGTAACCCACCACTCGCAGTGCGGCGCGGTTCAGCAGGGCGCGGTCATACAGGTGCAGAATAAACACCGGAGTATCGGGCGCGGCGGCGTTGATCTCATCCAGCGTTGGCATGCGGCGTTCAGCAAACTGGAATTCGCTCCAGCCGCCGACGACACGGACCCACTGCGGTGAAGGGGTGCGCAGGGCCTGCTCACGCAGCATGCGAAGTGCATCGGCCAGCGACGGCACGCCCTCCCAGCGCAGCTCAAGATTGTAGTTGAGGCCGCCACGAATCAGGTGCAGGTGCGAGTCGTTGAGGCCGGGAATACCGGTGTGACCCTTGGCATCAATAATTTGTGTATCGCTGCCGGCAAAGCGCATCACTTCCGCTTCGCTGCCCACCGCGAGAAACTTGCCGTCTTTGATCGCCACAGCGGTGGCTAAAGGGTTGGCGCGATCCACGGTGTGGAATTTGCCGTTGGTAAAAATCAGTGAGGCCGTTGTCATTATCTCTTCTCCAGTTAGATTACGCGTTGCGGCCAATAAGCCACTGTTTTAAAAAACGAGTTACCATCGGCATCCACAAGAACACCACCAGTGCCACCACGCTGGCATCATTCAGTAAGTGGCCCCACAGCGTGCCGTGCGCGGCGGGCAATACCTGATTCCATAACCACGGCACCAGGTTGGTAGAAGGAAAAATGACTCCCAGTGTCAGTAAGTATTGTTTCCATTTCGCCGGTTTGACCTGGCCTTTTTGCGTGGGGGTGAACCAGAACGCGGCGCCAGGACGCACTTCAATATGTTCCGGCTGTGCCAGCATCGTCGGCAGGTCTTTGATTAACGCGTTGCGTTGGTCCGATTTCAGCCAGGCGTACAGCTCATCCAGCCCGGTAAAGCGAATCAGCACGGTGTAAGCGTTGTCGCCGTGCACCGGGCGCAGCACGTTGACGCCGAGATGGCCGGGAAAGCTCGCGGCCTGCGGCATAATGGTGTCGAGCCACAGCTCATAACGGGCCTGCTCTTCTGGCAGGATGCTGTGGGTAATCACCAGCGTCACGTGGTTGGCTTGCTGTGAGTAATTCATCGTAAGTTCCTGAGTTTCCGCTGGTGAAAGTGCTTGCGTCGTTGAGTAAAAAAATACGAAATGAGAGCGTTTATTGATAACGGATAGATTTTGGGTTGTTGTTCAACAATTTTTGGGGAGGCATGGGGAATGCGTTTAAACCTTGAGGCGCTGCTGATTTTGGATGCGTTGGATCGCCACGGCACCTTTGCCGCTGCGGCTGCGCGACTGTTTAAAACCGCATCGGCGTTGAGCTATACCGTGCAGAAGATGGAGAGCGATATGAAGATCACACTGCTCGATCGTTCCGGCCATCGCGCCACTTTCACCCCAACCGGGCGTTTGATGCTGGAAAAAGGCCGCACTTTGCTTCGCGCGGTCAATGAGTTAGAACAACAGGCGCGCTATGTTGAGAGTGGCTGGGAAAGCCAGCTGGTGATCAGCGTGGATGCCTCACTGCCGTTTCGTATTCTCACGCCGCTGATTGATCGGTTTTATCAGGAGCATCCGCATACTCAGCTGCAATTCCGTCAGGACGTGTTGGCTGGCTGCTGGGAAGCGCTCAACTATGGCGAAGCGGACATTGTCTTTGGCGCGGTGCAGGAACCCGCCACGCGCAAAGAGATTGTCTGCCAACCGCTCGGCTGGCTGGATTATGTGTTTGCTGTCGCGCCGGATCATCCCCTCGCTTCAGCACCGGAACCACTGCTGCGTGAGCAGATCCGCCAGTACCGCGCGGTGACGGTTCACGACTCGTCTCGTCACGGTGCAGGTATCGATTTGCGCGTGCTGGATGAGCAGAAAACCCTGAGCGTGCATGACTTCCCGGCGAAACTGCAGGCGCAGCTGGATGGTTTAGGATGTGGCTATCTGCCGCTGTACCTGGCGAGACCGCACCTGGAGAGCGGCGCGCTGGTGGCACGCCAGCTGGATAGCGAATGCCGTCGCGATATGGCGTATCTGGCGTGGAATGAGAGTGCTACCGGCAATGCTGCCACCTGGTGGCGTGAGCACCTGCTCACGCTGCCGGGTTTACAGGAGATTTATTCTCCCGCGTAAAGCGTCGTTATATCGCAATGTGGTGACTGACCTGCGGGGCTTCCTCGCCTTGATGATATTGCAAAACCGCTTGCTGCAACTCAGCATCGGCGTGCGACACACGCTGGTGCTGACGCATATGCTCCTGCCAGGACTCCACCATAAACCACTCCAGCAATGCCGTCGGATCGTCGGTTTGTTCCATTAAGCCCCATGAATAGGCGCCATCACGACGGCGTGACCGTGCCAGTTTGTGAATCGCTTTTTTGAAGGCGGCGCGATCTTCCTGCGATACGCGGTAGCGAATCTGAATCAACACCGGCCCATGACGCACATCGACATCGTCGTGCACTACCGGCATGACCCAGTGCTCAGCGGGTTGCAGATCTGCTTCACCCGCAGGCAGCGCCAGACGCTTCAGCAGTACGCCAGTGATCACCAGACCGGCCCCGGCAATCATCAGCGTGGTGGCCAGACCGAGCTGCTGTGCGATCAGGCCCCAGGCCAGACTGCCACCGGCCAATGTGCCGTTAAACACCATCAGATACACCGCCAGACCACGACCGCGCACCCAATCCGGCAATACCGCCTGCGCTACGCCGTTCAGTGTGGTCAGCGCAATAATCCAGCCGACGCCCAGCACCAGCATCAACAGCAGCGCCAGCCACTGCGGCGGGCTCATCGCTAATGCCAGCATGACCAGTGCGCTCAGCACCGCAGAGAGCAGCAGCAAACCATCGTTGCTCAGTTTGCTGCGCAGACGCGGCAGCAACAGCGCACCGGCAATCGCACCGGCGCCCACCGCACCCAACAGCAAGCCGTAAAAGCCTGCGGTACCGTGCAGCATGGTGCGCGCCACCAATGGCAACAGCGCCCAGATGGCACTGGCAAAGGCGAAATACATTGCTGCACGCAACAGCACACGGTGCAGCTCGCGGCTGGCTTTGACATAGCGCAGGCCAGCACGGAAGGCGCCAAAGAAGTGCTCATTCAGCTCGGTCTTGGCTTTCGCCGGGCGTTTCCAGTACATCAGGGCAGCAATAACGAAAAAATAACTCGCCACATCGGCACCATATGCCGCCATGGCGCCTAAACTTGCCAACAGTAAACCGCCGGTAGCGGGGCCAATAGCGCGGGCAATATTTATCCCCAGAGAGTTGAGCGCAACGGCGTTTTTTAGCTCATGGCGCGGCACTAGTTCGGGGACAATCGCCTGCCAGGCCGGGCCAAACAGCGCGGCACCAATGCCACCGACAAAGGTCAGGCCGATCAGCCACTCTACGGTGAGCCAGTGATTGTGCGACAGCACCAGCAGAGTGCCGCTGACGCTGGCCATCAGGATTTGCACCACGATGAGTAATCGGCGGCGATCGACGATATCAGAGAGCACGCCCGCTGGTAGTGCCAGTAAAAACACCGGCAGGGTGGCCGCCGTTTGCATCAACGCCACGGCGGTCGGGTTATCGGATAATCCGGTCACCAGCCAGGCGCTGGCAACGTCGCGGATAAAGCTACCGGTGTTGCCGAGTACTGAGGCCGTCCAGATCAGGGCGAACAGCCCGTAGGCGAAGGGAGAAAAAGCGCCGCCGCGTGGCGTCGTGGGGTTTTGCTGGCTCATCATCGTGTTCCTGTAAATGTGCGATGTATGCACCTTACGAAGCCCGTGAGACGCTTGATAGCGGAAAAAATCGGCCAACTTGTTCAGGCTTTTTTGACAGCCTCGCAGGGCAAAAATCTTTGAACAAGTTGTCAAAATCTCTGCTTTAGGTTTTTCAGTTAGACCGATGTAGTTTGATTGGCAGACACAACATCACTCACTAACGGAGTTAAAAACATGAGCACATTCAAAGCGAAAGACGGCGTTAACCTCTACTACAAAGATTGGGGCAAAGGTCAGCCAGTCCTGTTCAGCCACGGCTGGCCGCTGGACGCAGATATGTGGGAGAGCCAGCTCAATTTTCTTGCTGAACGTGGCTATCGTGCCATTGCGTTTGACCGTCGCGGCTTTGGTCGCTCTGAGCAGCCGTGGGAAGGCTACGATTACGATACCTTCGCCGATGATATCCATGCGCTGATTGAGCATCTGCAACTGGATGACATCACGCTGGTGGGCTTCTCAATGGGCGGCGGTGACGTTTCACGTTATATCGGTCGTTACGGCACGGCGAAGGTGAAAGGGCTGGTGCTGCTGGGCGCGGTGACGCCAATCTTCGGCAAAACCGATGATCATCCGGAAGGCGTTGAAAAAGCGGTATTTGATGGCATCAAAGCGGGCCTGCGTAAAGACCGGGCGCAGTTTATTAAAGACTTCGCCACACCGTTTTATGGCGCCAATGCCGGACAGACCATTTCTGAGGGCGTGATGACACAGACGCTGAATATCGCGCTGCTGGCCTCACTGAAAGGCACGATCGATTGTGTCACGGCGTTTGCGGAAACTGATTTCCGCGCTGATATTGCCAAAGTGGATGTGCCAACGCTGGTGATCCACGGCAGCAATGACCAGATCGTGCCGTTTGAAGCCACCGGTAAGCTGGTACACGAGATGATCGAAGGGTCAGAGCTGAAAGTGTACGAGAACGGCCCGCACGGTTTTGCGGTGACGCATCAGGACCAACTGAACGACGACTTGCTGGCGTTCCTGCAGGGAAATAAATAATCGCAGGTTTCGATGCGCCGCGGTTGATTGCGCTAACTGGCAGCGGTGTTGCTGCTATCAAATGCGCCATACATTGCGCGGCTGGTCATAAAAAAGGGCGCTGAGGCGCCCTTTGTGTTTTTTAATCCGCCAGCAGATGCCCGTACATGGTCATCAACCGACGCGTCACGCCGTTGGTCCAGCCGAAGCCATCCTGCAGCGGATACTCACCACCGCCACCTGGACGGGCACGATCGCCGCTGATGTCATACTTCTCCACCAGCTTGTGATGCAGTGAATAGAAGTTCTTCACCGTGGTCAGCCAGTTAACGGCAATCTCTGTCGCCAGCGTCTCTTCACCATAATGGTTCAGGCCGACTATCGCCATCCACTGCAGCGGCGCCCAGCCGTTGGGTTTATCCCACTGTTCACCGCTCTCTACCATCGATGTCACCAGACCGCCCTGAGTCAGCAGAAGCTGACGCAGCGCCACCGCCTGCAGATGCGCTTGCTCCGGCGAGGCCAGGCCAAGGAACAGCGGCACCACAGCCGCTGCCGTGAAGGCACCAAAGCGTTCGTCGCGCCAGTTGTAATCACGGTACACGCCTGCGGTGTCATCCCACAGGTAACGATGAATCGCCTGCTTACGCGTATCGGCTTTTTTCTGCCACGCCAGCGCCGTTAGCTCTTCACCTTTGGCGTGTGACAGCGTAGAGATCATCAGCTCCAGCTTGTAGAGAAACGCATTCAAATCCACCGGAATAAACTGGGTAGTGCGAATGCTGGCCAGACGCTGTGGATCGCGCAACCAGCGTGAGGAGTAATCCCAACCCGATGCGGCACCGGCACGCAAATCGCGGTACACCTCATTCGCCGGACGGCTGGATTTGCTGGCGGTTTCTACGTCTTCCATCCACGACTCATCACGCGGCGTGTCGCGGTCATCCCAGTAACGGTTGAGCAGTGAGCCATCCGGCATACGCACCACGTGGCGATACGCCTGATGTGGCATCAGCTCGCCCGCGCCATCCATCCAGAACTGATACTCTTTCATCAGCTGGTCGAGATAACGCTTGGCACCGCGAATCCCATCCTCTTCAAACAGCTCAACCATCAGGGCAAACACCGGAGGCTGTGAGCGGCTGAGATAATAAGTCCGGTTGCCGTTTGGCACGTGGCCGTAGTTATCGATCAGCCATGCGAAGTTATCTGCCATGTCGCGCAGCAAATCGTCACGCCCGGCATCGGCAAGGCCGAGCATGCTGAAATAGGAGTCCCAGTAATAGGTCTCACCAAAGCGTCCGCCGGGCACCACATAGGGTTTTGGCAGCGGCAGCAGCGATGAGTGCGGTAAATGCTGTTGCGGCATTTTGGTTAACACCGGCCACAGCTCGTCAATATGTTCGGTCAGCGATTTATCCGGATTGGAAACATAAAAACTTTCATTCACCTGTGGCAAATAAAAATGGTCGTGCACGAATTTTTCGAGATCGAATTCGGCCGAGCGACGCGTGCGACGATAGCGGATTAATATATCCAGCGGATCATATTTTGGCGCGCAGTCCGGGAATGTTTTTCCATCCGGAAATATGCGCGACATCTGCACGTGCTCGAACAGTTCAAGATAGCGATCGGCAGGGGTGAGCGCATCTGGCGCGGGCAGACCCTGGATCAGCTCCGGTTCCGGCTCGGAATCCTCCATGCCTTCGCGGATAAATTCGTGAGGATCGTATTGATACCCCAAATCAGCATGGGCTTCGTGTTCCCCGAAAGCTTGACGTTGCTGGTGGTTAGTATTAATAGCGGCCTCCTGAAATTGCCTGGTTGCTCAAAGCACAAATTATAGAGCTTTGAATAGCTGAGACAACAATGCGAAATATCTATGAACGTAATAAATCTTGTCGATTGATCCGGCTTTTAAGTGAATTTACAGCGATTACAACAAGCTATATTTCAGGAAGTGAAAGCAGTGTTTTAAATGGTGGTTCAAATCAGCGCACAGAATTATCTGTAAATAAGAAAATCGCCATTATTTGGCTTAAATAGCGCGCTTTGCTTTGATCATTTGGTGGCATACGAGACGGGAATCAGGCCAGCGTGCGCTGGCCTGATGAGG
Source organism: Pantoea sp. SM3 (assembly GCF_000963995.1). Taxonomy (NCBI): domain Bacteria; kingdom Pseudomonadati; phylum Pseudomonadota; class Gammaproteobacteria; order Enterobacterales; family Erwiniaceae; genus Pantoea; species Pantoea sp. SM3. Next base: position 126,300 of record NZ_JZRD01000013.1, on the reverse strand, counting down.
CATTACTTCGCCAGTGTGGCTTTAATCACTTCAGCATAGGGCGTGGTCGGGCGGCCAATCAGTTTGCTCAGTGCATGACTGTCATCGAACAATCCGCCTTGTGCAGCACCGGCATCAGAATCCGCCAGCAGTTCTGCTAATGCATCCGGCAAACCAGCCCCTTTCAATGCTGCCTCGAACTCAGCAGGCGGCAGGTTGATGTAATCCACTTGCTCACCAGACTGTTTAGCAATCTCGGCGCTGAACTCGGCCAGCGTATAGCTCTCATCGCCAGCGAATTCATACACTTTACCTGCCTGATCGTCACGGCTGATCACTTCAGCGGCAGCAGCGGCATAATCCACGCGGGCGGCCGATGAGATGCGGCCTTCACCCACTGCACCAATAAAGGCGTGATGCGCCAGCGCTGGGGCAATGCTGGCGGCATAGTTCTCGGTGTACCAGCCATTACGCAGCAGGGCATAGGGCACGCCTGAGGCCTTGAGCATCGCTTCCGTGGCGCGGTGCTCGACGCCCAGACCCAGCGTGGTGGTATCTGCATGCAGCAGGCTGGTGTAGGCGATAAACTTCACGCCCGCCGCTTTTGCCGCATCAATCACCGCCTGGTGCTGCGCTTCACGCTGACCCACTTCGCTGGAAGAGATCAGCAGCAGTTTATCGACGCCGCTGAACGCGCTTTTCAGCGTGTCTGGTTTACTGTAATCCGCCGCGCGCAACGTTACGCCCAGCGCTTTGAGATCGTCTGCTTTCTCAGGTGAACGCACTGCCGCAATCACTTCGCTGGCAGGCACTTTTTTCAGTAACTCGTTAATCACCAAACGGCCCAATTGGCCTGTGGCACCGGTAATCGCAATCATGATGTTCTCCTTCAGTTTGAGCTGGAATGAAATCAGCCTAAGGGATAAACTAACTTTTAGTAAGTACTTACAGATTTGTTAGTTTGGGGGAGGCAGCATAAATGTCTGAAAAATTGAGTAATAAATTTATCCGTGGCGAGCTGCTCAATGTAAATTGCCCTTCACGCGACGTGCTCAAGCGCATCACCAGCCGCTGGAGCGTATTGGTATTATTAGCGCTGCGCGAAGAAACGCTGCGTTTTAGTGAACTGCGCCGCAAGATCGGTGGCGTTAGTGAACGCATGCTGGCGCAAACGCTGCGCTATATGGAAGAAGATGGGTTTATCGAACGCATCGCCTATGAAGTGGTGCCACCGCATGTGGAATACCACCTGACGCCACTCGGGCGTGAAGTTGAAGGGCATGTGATTGGCCTGGCCGACTGGCTGGAAAGCAATGTGCACCGTATTGTGAAGGAAACGCCATCCGCCTGATTCGCAGGGTCGGCGTGCGGCGCTGACCCGATCATTTTTTCACTTCGATCATCCTCACATTTTTTCCTGATCTCACCCTGAATCCCTCGATCCTTCTCACACTTTATGAGCAAAAAACAGCGGTTACCCGTAACCCCGGTGGCGCGCTCTCCAGCCTGTATCTACGTTGTATACAAACCGCATCCAATTTGAATGTGATGCGTTACGCGGCCGAAAACACCACGGCCTAAGGGTTCATGCTGTCGTCATGAGGTACGTCATGCCACAGGGACAATCTAAATCGATAATGCTGGATAAGGCGATCAGTGCACGCAGAACCAACGTGCGCTGGCTGGTGGTCGCCGTGCTGTTTTTTGTCACGCTGATTAACTATGCCGACCGCGCCTCGATCTCGCTGGCGGGGCCGGGGATGGCAAAAGATCTTGGGCTCAACGCCGTAGACATGGGCGTGATCTTTTCGGCATTTGGCTGGGCCTATGTACTGTTTCAGCTGCCGGGCGGTTGGTTGCTGGATCGCTACGGCTCGAAACTGATCTACAGCCTGAGTATCTTTTTCTGGTCGCTGTTCACCCTGATGACCGGCCTCGCGGGCTTTGTCACTGGCGCGGCGGCGGTCGTGGTGGTGTTTTGTCTGCGATTTTTAGTCGGTGCGGCGGAATCACCGTCATTTCCGGCGAACAGTCGCCTGGTGGCAGCCTGGTTCCCGGCTTCTGAGCGCGGCACGGCGGCGGCGATCTTTGCCTCCGCGCAATACGGTGCCACCGTGTTCTTTGCGCCGCTGATGGGCTGGCTGGCACATACCTACGGCTGGCACTCGGTGTTTACCGTGCTGGGCCTGATCGGCATCGCCTTTCTGCCGTTGTTCCGCAAACTGGTGCATGACCCGCTATCGCATCCGATGACGAACCAGGCTGAGCTGGATCATATGCAGCAGGGCGGGGCGCTGGTGAATATGGATGGTGATAAGCACAAGCCGCGTCTCAGCTGGCTGAAGCAACTACTCAGCAGCCGCATGATGCTGGGCATCTACCTTGCGCAGTATTGCTTAAACGCGATTGGCTTCTTCTTCATCACCTGGTTTCCGGTTTACCTGGTGCAGGAAAAGCACATGACCATCATGAAAGCGGGGTTTGTCGCTGCCATTCCGGCAGTATGCGGATTCCTTGGCGGCATTATGGGCGGTTTCCTGTCAGATGTGCTGATTCGTCGCGGGATGTCGTTGTCACTGGCGCGCAAACTGCCGATTGTCTGCGGCATGCTGCTGTGTTGCGTAATGGTGTTGTGTAATTACACCGACTCAGAAACCGCAGTCATCGCGATTATGGCGGCCTCTTTCCTCGGCAAAGGCATTGGCGGCATGGGCTGGACGGTCAACGCTGACACCGCGCCAAAAGAGATCGCGGGCTTATCCGGCAGCGTGCTTAACACCTTCAGCAATGCGTCGAGCATCACCACGCCGATCATCATCGGTTTCATCCTGCAACTCACCGGATCTTTCAACGGCGTGTTGTGGTTCGTGATCGCGCATGCGGTGGCGGTGATCCTTTTCTATCTGTTCATGGTCGGCAAGATCAAACGTTTTGAACTGCGCGATGTTGGGGAGGAAGCGTAATGGAGAGTCCTGGCTACAAGCCTTCGCTCAGCGAAATAGCCTATCGGCGTATCAAAGAGATGATTTTGTCACTGACGCTGGCACCGGGTAGCTCATTGACAGAAATGGGATTGATTGACCAGCTGGGCATGAGTCGCACGCCGATTCGTGAAGCGCTGTATCGCCTGCAGCAGGAGCGTTTTGTGGAGTTGACGCCGCGCAAAGGCTGGTTCGTCAGTGAAATCAAATTGCAGGATATTCAGCAGCTGTTTGTCATTCGTGAGGCACTGGAAGGGATTGCCACGCGGCAGGCGACGCAGCGAACGCCCGATCATGCGCTGGCGGTGATGGCGGATAAGCTGGCCGCGCTGGAACAGGGCCTGCGTGACGATGAACTGAATGCCACTGATGCTGGTGATGAGATCCATACGCTGATCTTTGCACACGCCGACAACCCTTACATCAGCAGCATCATGACGCTTTATCTGGATCGTCTTCAGCTATTCCACGTTATCGCAATGAATCTACCGGGCCGTAAATGGCAATCCTTGCTGGAGCATTGTCAGATTTTAGCAGCCATGCAGTCGCGCGATGCCGATGCGGCCGAACAGGCGATGCGACAACACATCCGCAGTAGTCTGCAAAGTATTCTGGAAGGGCTGATGCAGCAGCCCGGCTTTCCCTCTCCCGGCGTGCGACTCACGCCCTCTCTTTGATAGGAGTCACGATGCGCAAGGCGATAATTTTTGGCGTTGACGGCCTGACGATGCCGCTGCTGCAACGCTATGTGGCACAGGGCGCGCTGCCCCATATTGCCCGTATGCTACAGCAGGGCTCCGCAGCGGAGTTGCTGCCCTTTATCTCGGCATGGGGCGATGTGAACTGGGTGACCTTTCTCGCCGGGCAGAGCCCTGGCACCAGCTGGATTGGCCAGGGATTGCCGCCCGACAACCAGCAAAGCCGCAACTTACTGGCCACGATGCAGGAGGCTGGGCAGCGCGCGGCACTGGTGCATTTTCCGGAAAGCGTCAAAGCCGATGGCGATCACTTCAGCTTTGCGCCCTATTGGGGACGTGCACAGCCGTGGCCGGGCGAGATATTCCGGCCAATGGGACACACCACGCGTCTCACCGAACGTTTAGGGCAGGGCGGTGCGAAGCAACAAACGCTGGGCTGGCCACCCAAAAGTGCGCTGGCGTATCACAACAAAGGCGCCTGGCAGGCACTTGAGGCGAGCGAAGAGGGTTATGTCCTGTGGTTACGCGGCGGACATGGCGATGAGCTGGCGTTAACGCTGCGGGTTGAGCAGGGACAGCCATCCCTGCAATTCGGTGAACAGCGCGTTGTTCTGCCGATCGGGCAGTGGTCTGCCTGGCTGTCTCTGGCTGCTTATGACATTCCCGGCAGCGTGCGATTTTACTGCGGCGAATGTGATGTGCGGGGCAATATCGAAATTTTGCAAAGCCAGGTGACGCGAACCGATGCCCTGAGCAGCGATGCGCGTTATTTACAGCAGCAAACACCTTTCTTCAGCAAATGGGTGGCAAAAGCGGCGCCGCAAACGCCTTATCTGGCCGCAACCTGGCAAGAGGGCGATGAACAGTCGCAGTGGCTGGTGGATAGCGCACTGGAACTAACGCAGCGCCAGGGGTTTGCATTGTGGGCGACAGTGCATCGGCTGGTGGACGAATCGCACCACAACTGCCTTGGGCAGACCGATCCGGATTCCCCGTTCTTTGATGCACAGCAGGCAGAGCAATATGACGCGGTGATGCGCCGCAGTTATCAAATTCTTGATGACAGCATTGGCCGTTTGCTGGACGAAACGGACGAGGAAACGCTGGTGGTGCTCGCATCCGATCACGGCGCTGTGCCCAACAGCTATATGTGCGACATCTATCGTTATCTGCAAAGGCAGTCGCTGGCTGTGCTGGATGCGCAAGGCCTGCCGGATATGGCCCGTTCGCCGCTTTATCTCAAAGCAGAGCGCGGCGGTTTGGAAATCTTCGTGAATCATGACGTCGTTGCGCCACAGCAGGTTGACGATCTCTGCGCGCGCACCCTGCAGGCACTGAGCGGCTGGCAGGTGCAGGAGGGCGAGGGTGTGCGTAACGCGGTGAGTATCGCGCTGCGACGTGACGATGCAGTGGCTCTGGGATTCTGGGGCGACTGCGCAGGCGACATTGTCTTTGCCTACAACACCGGTTTCGTCTGGGGCGTTAGCCAGACGGGTGAAGATATTTGTGCTGTGGAAGAACCCGGCGCAAATCATGGTCCGCAGAAACCCACCGCAGAAACCGCTCTCGGCTCCAACTATGGCGTAATGCTGGCATGGGGCAAAGGCATACGCCAAGGTTACTACCATCCGCGCCAGCAACGTGGACCTTACCGCATGACCGATCCTGCGGCGACCCTGGCGCACTGGCTCGGCCTTAACACACGCGATCTCGATGGACGCATCATGAGTGAAATTTTTGACACCCCGCAGGAGCCCCAATCATGAAAATCACCGCTGTTAACACGCACCTGCTGAGTGCCAAACTTAGCCAACCGTTCGCCTATTCACGTGCCCGTTATGATACCCGCACCGCGATGCTGGTGGAGATAGTGACCGATCAGGGGTTGGTTGGCTGGGGAGAGTGCTACGGTCCGGCGCGCATCACCAAAGCGGTGGTGGATGAACTCGGGCAGATGTTGATGGGCGAAGATGCACTGCGTAGCGAGTTTCTCTGGCAGGAACTTTACGCCAGGCTGCGCGATCACGGCCAGAAAGGCGTGGTGATTCAGGGATTGAGCGGCATTGATATCGCGCTGTGGGATCTGCGTGGCAAATATTTTGGCGTCCCGACTTATCAACTGCTGGGTGGCGCCACGCGAACCGAAGTGCAGGCTTATGCCACTGGATTGTATCGGCGTGACAGTGGCGACCCGCTGCATTATTTGTGCGAAGAAGCAGCGGGTTACATTGAGCAGGGTTTCAAGGCCATGAAGCTTAAAGTGGGATTTGGCGTGCGTGAGGATGCAGCGGTGACCCGGGCGATTCGTGACACCATTGGCGAAGACGCCGCGCTGATGATCGACGCCAATCATGCTTATGACGCGGTTGCTGCCATTCGGCTTGGTCGGGAAGTGGAAGAGCTGGATATTGGCTGGTTTGAAGAGCCGGTGCCGCCAGAAGATTTAGCCGGCTACCGAGCGGTGAAAGCGGCGATTGATATTCCGGTTGCCGGTGGCGAATGCGAATTCACCCGCTATGGTTTCCGCGGAGTGCTGACACAACAGGCGATGGACATTATCCAACCCGATATCTGTGCGGCCGGGGGCTTATCGGAGTGCAAGAAGATTGCCGATATGGCACAGGCGTTTGGTGTGCGCGTTAATCCGCACGTCTGGGGCAGCGGCATTGGTATTGCCGCTTCGTTACAGTGGATGGCGACAGTGCCGACGCATACGCCCACATCGCTACAGCCGGTTCAGCCTCTGCTTGAATTCGATCAAACCGAGCATCCGATTCGACAGGCCATTATCGCCGAACCTATTGTGCAGCAAAATGGATGGGTGCAAATCCCGAACGGGCCGGGATTAGGCATTGAAATCAATCGCGATGCCTTGCGGCATTTCGCACTGTAGAGGTGGCAAGAAGGGCGGTCATGAAGGCCGCCCTCGATGAACATCAGTCGACAGCGCGTATCCCTGCTCAGCCGTGCAGATACTTCTCAAACCACCCCAATGTCCGGCTCCACGCCAGTTCGGCAGCAGCTTTGTCATAACGCGGAGTCGAATCGTTGTGGAACCCATGATTCACGCCAGGATAGATATAGGCTTCATAGGTTTTGTGGTTGGCCTTCAGCGCCTCTTCATAGGCTGGCCAGCCTTCGTTGATGCCTTTATCTAACGCGGCATAGTGCAGCAGCAGTGGGGCGTTAATGCGCGGCACGTCTTCCGCTTTAGGCTGGCGGCCATAAAACGGCACTGCACAAGCCAGTTCCGGGAAGGCCACGGCAGCAGCATTCGCCACGCCGCCGCCGTAACAGAAACCGATGATGCCAACTTTGCCGGTGCCCTCTTCGTGGTGCATCAGGAAATCGACGGCGGCAAAAAAGTCGTTCATGAGCTTAGTCGGATCGACTTTAGCCTGCATCGCACGGCCCTCTTCGTCATTGCCGGGATAACCGCCCATTGAACTCAGGCCGTCCGGTGCCAGCGCGATATATCCGGCTTTCGCCACGCGGCGTGCGACATCCTCTATATAAGGATTCAATCCGCGATTCTCATGCACTACCACCACAGCACCCACTTTGCTGCTGGCTTTGGCCGGGCGCACCAGATAGCCTCGCACCTCACCGTGGCCTTGTGGTGAGGGATAGTGAATGTATTCGGGTTTAATCTCGGGATCGGTGAATTCAACCTGCTTCGCCAGCGCGTAGTTGGGGCTCATGGCGCTGAGCAAGGTGGCGCCGGTCATGCCGGCGATGGTGAACTTAGCAGCAAGGGTGATGAACTCACGTTTGCTGATCCTGCCGTGCGCGTAATAGTCATATAACTCAAGCAGTTCCTGGGGAAAATCTTGTGCGGTAAGACGGGTCATAACCTCTCCTTCGCTGATTAACCGATGGCTTTGCTGCTCTAAAAAAGCACAGTGGGTTAACGCTTGCAAACGCTATGCCGCAAAGCGTTAAGAGATAAAGGAGCGCAATGTGTCTGGCCCAGGCCTGTGAAAATATATCCTTTGGTTTTAAAAGAGGGCTATTTTAATTAACAATCGAGATAACATCATATTGTCTTGAATTATTGACACGCTATCTGGCGAAAGATTGAATTAACCCTCCTGTTATCCACACTAAAAAATAATCAAATGAGAGAGTTAACGGGTAACGATGAGCTCTTAGCGCGAAGGTTAATAACAATATCGCTACAATAACCGAGCGTTGTTAACCTTAGGTCTGTGATATCAATCAATTAGTCTTTGAAGAAGACAATGATCGTTATCAACAAACACTGTTATAGTTTTAAAGACTTCCTCTGTTTATTTTCGTTCTGACTGCTTCCTTTTACATTAGTGCGACCTTTCATCCGATAAGACGAAATAGATTCCCGCACGCTGTTGTTCATTATAAGTAAAAATTCCAGTGCACTTTGTGGCAATGAGGTAAGCAATGTTTGGATTAGATGCCTTTCACCTGGCAAGGATACAGTTCGCCTTTACTGTCTCCTTCCATATTATTTTTCCGGCTATCACCATCGGCCTCGCCAGTTTCCTGGCGGTGCTCGAAGGGATGTGGCTGAAAACCCGTAATGAGACCTATCGCGATCTCTATCATTTCTGGTCTAAAGCCTTTGCCGTGAACTTCGGTATGGGCGTGGTCTCCGGGCTGGTAATGGCTTACCAATTCGGGACTAACTGGAGTGGTTTCTCTCAGTTTGCCGGCAGTATCACCGGGCCACTGCTCACTTATGAAGTGTTAACCGCCTTCTTCCTTGAAGCCGGTTTCCTTGGCGTGATGCTATTCGGTTGGAACCGCGTGGGGCCGGGGCTGCACTTCTTTGCTACCTGCATGGTGGCGTTGGGCACTATCTTCTCAACGTTCTGGATTCTGGCCTCTAACAGCTGGATGCACACCCCTCAGGGTTACATTATTGAGAATGGGGTCGTGGTGCCGCAGGACTGGTTGAAAATCATCTTCAATCCGTCATTCCCGTTCCGTTTACTGCACATGTCCACCGCGGCTTTTCTGGCCAGTGCCTTCTTTGTCGGCGCCTCTGCGGCCTGGCATCTGCTGCGCGGCAATGACAATCCCGCGGTGCGCAAGATGTTCTCCATGGCATTGTGGATGGCATTAATCGTCTCGCCAGTTCAGGCATTTCTCGGCGATGCGCACGGTCTGAATACTTTGGAATATCAGCCTGCGAAAATTGCGGCGATTGAAGGGCACTGGGAAAACAAGCCGGATGAGCCCACGCCATTGATTTTGTTCGGCGTGCCGGATATGGAGCAGGAGCGCACCAAATATGCGTTGGAGATTCCCTACCTTGGCAGTCTGATTCTGACCCACAGTCTGGAGAAGCAAATTCCGGCACTGAAAACCTTCCCGAAAGAGGATCGCCCAAACTCTACCGTGATTTTCTGGTCGTTCCGCGTGATGGTGGCGCTAGGCCTGTTAATGATCGGCATGGGCGTGATCAGCCTGTGGCTGCGGGTGAAGAAGCGTTTGTATCAGTCGCGACCATTCCTGTGGTTCTGTTTGTTGATGGGGCCATCGGGACTGATCGCCATTCTGGCTGGCTGGATTACCACCGAAATGGGCCGCCAGCCGTGGGTAGTGTATGGCGTGCAGCGCACTATTGATGCGGTCTCTGCTCATGGCAATCTGCACATGAGCATCAGCCTGATGGCCTTCATTTTGGTCTACTGCTCGGTGTTTGGGGTCGGCTATCACTACATGATGCGGCTGATTAAAGAAGGTCCAGTGACCGGAGAAGGCAGAGAAGTAGCGCACGGTGGTCCCGGAGAGCAGCACACTCCAGCTCGCCCGTTATCTGCTGCCAATACTCATAAGCGCGGGGAGCAGTAACCATGATCGACTTTTCTATTATCTGGTTCGCCATCATCGTGTTTGGCACCCTGATGTACATCGTGATGGATGGCTTCGATTTGGGCATTGGTCTGCTACTGCCGTTCAATAAAGATCCGATTGAGCGCGACATGATGGTCAATACTGTGGCTCCCGTTTGGGACGGTAACGAAACCTGGCTGGTACTGGGTGGTGCTGCGCTATTTGGTGCATTCCCTCTTGCCTATTCGGTGCTGCTGGATGCGTTATCGATCCCATTAACCACGATGCTAATCGGCTTGATTTTCCGCGGTGTGGCATTTGAGTTCCGATTCAAGGCCACCGAAGAGCATCGTCCGTTCTGGGATAAGTCTTTCATCGCCGGTTCGCTGCTGGCGACCTTTAGTCAGGGCGTTGCAGTGGGCGCCATCCTTAATGGCTTCCCGGTATCAGGCCGTGAATATGTCGGTTCAGCAATGGTCTGGCTGGCACCGTTCCCACTGTTCTGCGGTGTTGGTTTAGTGATCGCTTATGCACTGCTGGGCTGCACCTGGCTGATTATGAAAACCGAGCACGACCTGCACCGCAAAATGTCAGCGCTGGCGACGCCACTCACCCTGACGTTATTACTGGTAGTCGGCATTATCAGTATCTGGACGCCGCTCACCCACGCGGATATCGCGCAACGCTGGTTCTCAAGACCGAACCTGTTCTGGTTCCTGCCTGTTCCGCTGCTGGTGGTGCTGTGCTCGTGGGGGATTGTGCGTGCCATCAAACGTGAGGCGCATTACTCACCGTTTCTTTTAACGCTGGCGCTGATTTTCCTCGGCTTCTCCGGACTGGGCATTAGCATCTGGCCAAACATCGTGCCACCGTCGATCACCATCTGGCAGGCCGCGTCTCCGGCCAGCAGCCAGGCGTTTATGTTGGTGGGCGGTTTACTGATTATCCCGGTGATTCTGGGTTACACCTTCTGGAGTTATTACGTGTTCCGCGGAAAAATCAAAGCCGACGAGGGGTACCATTAATATGCCAATCGAAGTCAGCAAAATGAAAGACGGAGTAACGCCGTCTCCATGGTGGAAGCGGGTGATGTGGCTGGTCATCATCTATGGAGCCAGTGTGCTGGCACTCGCTGTAGTGGCATCACTGTTTCGTATGATGATGAACGCAGCAGGCATGCATACGCACTAGGTTTACGGAGTAACAAGATTTACAACAGTGTGCACTCCATTACAAAAATCGCGTGAAGGTCGCCGGTAATGGCGACCTTATTCACATTATCGCAGCGTAAAATTGACCTGAAAACGTTAGTAACCTAAGCAATTAATGCTTTTCCCGCCTCGCTGCCTTTACTCTTCCTTACGTAAGTAATACGTTTTTGTTATATTTATGTGACTAATCGCGCAAATTCATTACCTTCACACTTATCACTCGATTGAAAAAATCATGCTCAGCCTGAATCTTAAAAAACAGTACATCAACGATCTGGTGGACTGGATAGAGGCGAATCTGACCGATGAGCTCAATATCGATCTGATTACCCTGAAATCTGGTTACTCCAAGTGGCACATGCAGCGCATGTTCAAAGAGATGACCGGCCAAACGCTGGCCTCATATACGCGTAAGCGTCGCCTGACGATGTCAGCGATGGCGCTGCGTTTGACCAGCATGCCGCTCATCGATATTGCCGTGCGCTTTGGCTTCGATAACCAGCAGAATTTCACGAGGGTATTCAAAAGCCACTTCTCCATGACGCCCGGCGCCTATCGTCGCATCCCGGACATGCTGATGAAGGATTTCCACAGTCGTATTTCCACGCAGCGTTCGTGGGTCAACGCGCGTCTGGCCGAGAAGCCGGAGTTGCAACTGTGTGGTGAAGTGATTGAGTGGGAATGCCGCTTTGGCGAGTACATCGATCATCATAATCAGGTGGTCGCGCAGCATACCCGCGATTTTGTCCGCTTTGCCGGTAAGCATGTCAGCCGTGGCTGGCTGGGATTCCAGTTCAGCCCAGGCGTGAATTCTGCCGACCAGCAGCACATTAGCTTATTCCAGGCGCTGGAAAGCCAGTATGCCGATGTGCTGCCGCGCAATGTGCAGAACTGGACCGGAGAAAGCGGCTTGTATGCCGAGATTGACTGGCATGGCGCACCGGAAGAGATCAATGCATTTACCGCAGAAATTTACTACAACCACTTGCCGGCACTGGGCGTGGCGCGTCGGGCAGGTAAAGATCTGCTTAAACTGGATCTGAAATACAGTACGCCTGATTTGTTGCAGGGCACGTTCTATATCCCGGTCTCCACCTGCTAATGCATAAATCGTGCGGTTAACTGTGACTAACCGCACGATTTTATAAAATATTCGCCGTAACTGGCGTAAAATCCTTCATCGAAACCTGATTGGCCGCGTAAAACACCAGCCGTCATACATCAGGCTGGATAATCACCTGCATTCCTGGTCCGCTCTGGACCGTCAAAGTGAAAAAGAAAAAATTATGCGACTTTTACCGTTGTTCCTCATGACAGCGCTTGTGGCGTTTTCCTCGCTGGCAAGTGCACAGATGGCTGAGCCTTTCTCTCCGCCGGGCGGCCTGCATCCTCATCAGACTCACTGCCAGCAGCATGAAATTTTGGGCGATAACCCGCTGCCGCAGCACAGCCAGGATGACAATAGCTTTGTTAACTGCGGCAATCATCAGGCCTGATTTCCCTCTCGTTTTACCGCGCTTTACCCCATGACTATCGATGACACGCCGCACGTTTGTTGCGGCGCGATCGTTGCCTGCCATTGCCCGCTCATCGAACGCAATCCTCTTTAACTGCGGTTCTCTCCTGAAATTCAGTTGGCGTTAGTCCCTGCTCCAACCGGTGCAAGCCACGCCGAAAATTCTGCAACTTTTCCCAATAGCATTTTTCGGCATTGCATCGAAGATATATCATAACTATGCTAGCCAACGTCAGATGAGAATGATTTTCGATAACGTTTGGCGTGAACGACTCTCAAGCTGCGGTAATCTCAGTTTAGGGGAGGCATCTTGCCACTCAGGATAAGTCATCGCAGGGGCACACTCATTCACGCCTTTGCCTGGAGAGAACACTTGCAAAAAAACATTAACGATCGCGCACCAAAGCGCGTACGCAACGAATTACGCTTCCGTCATATCACCGTGGCGAGCAAAACTTTAATTGCCGGTGAATTCTGGCGCATTGAGTTTACCGGCAGCGATCTGGCGGGCTTTAATTCACCGTCATTCGACGATCACATTAAAGTTTTCTTCCCGGACAATGCGGGCAGCGCGTTGGCTTTGCCGCAAATGACCGAAGAGGGGATCGTCTGGCCCGGCGGCGTACGCCCGGCAGCTCGCGATTACACCCCGCTGGCGTTCAACGGCACCGATTCACTGACGCTCGATTTCTATATCCATGATGGCGGCGTCGCCAGCAACTGGGCGAATGAGGCGAAGCCAGGCGATCAGATCGCCATGGGCGGCCCGCGTGGCTCCTGCGTAGTGCCCGTGGATTATGCCTGCCAGATTTACGTGTGCGATGAGACTGGGCTGCCAGCCTTTAAGCGTCGTTACGCTGAGATGCAGGCGCAGCAGATCCATCTGCTGGCCTACGCCGATGAAACCACCGGGCGCGATTACCTCGGTGATCTGCCGAATGTGCAGGTGACGTGGCTCGGCAGTGGCAGCATGCAGGTGGATAACCTCGGCCCGCTGATTGCGCAGCTGGATCAGATCTCACTGCCAACAGAAGAGTATTTCATCTGGCTGACGGGTGAAGGTGAGGCGGTAAAACTGCTGAGCGACTACTTCACGCAACGCCGTGGTGCCCACACCGACTTCGTGCGCGCGGTGGCGTACTGGCATCAGAAATAACTGACTTCGCCGCGCCCGCTGCCGCCTGTGTTGAATTTTGCCAGGCGGCAGACTACTATCAACCTCCCTTAATTGACCTCAGGGAAGGCAATGAAACAGCAGCGGGATTTTCCATGGCAGTCCGATAATCCACAACGTGCAATCTGTGCAGGTGCGCGTAAAAAGCGCCGCGAAAGGATGCTGGATGCCAGTGATATTCGCCTGTTAATGATGCACTTCCTCGCCAACGGTTCTGCGCATGGCTATGAGCTGATCAAGTCAGTGGAAGAGCTGTCCAAAGGGGAATACTCTCCCAGCCCTGGCATCATCTATCCTAACCTCACGTTGCTCGAAGAGATGGATGCGATCCGCGTGGTGGATGCGCATGCGTCGCGTAAAGCTTATGCGCTCAATGATGGCGGTCGCGCGTTATTAGCTGAGAACGGCGAGAATATTGCCAATATTATTGAGCGTCTGACTTCGCTGGCGATATTGGTCAATAATCGCAGTATTCCAGAAGTCGAGCAGGCCATTCATCATATTCGCCACACGCTGAATCATCGTTTATCGCAGGAAGATATTTCGCCTGATTCGCTGGAAATTGTGATAAATGCACTGAACGAAGCGACAGAGAAAATCGCGAATAGCTAATCGTACCTGGCCAGCAGAATAAATGCCTCCCGCGCCGATTAGCCATCTCACTTTCTGACATGGCTACGTTAGTCATCGCGAAAAATCGCCCGTCATAGCCGCTGAAACAGCAGGCCGATAATTAAGCCATTGATCGCAATAAATCGCCGTTCTGGAATGTTCATTGCCATTCGAATGTGCGCATCTATCCGCTCGGGGATTAGCCCGGCTTCTTCTTATCCACATGTCCTAACTCGCGATCCGGCCAGCAGAAATCACGCACGCGCTGTTTCAGCGCCGCTGCATCCGGGAATCCGCCTTCCTGTTTACGCTCCCAAATCACCGTGCCATCAATGCTGATTTCGAACACACCGCCGGTGCCGGGTTTTAGCGTTACTGCGCTCAAATCTTCGGCAAAAGTGTGCAACAGTTCTTGTGCCATCCACGCCGAACGCAGCAGCCAGTTGCATTGAGTGCAGTAGTAAATGGTCACAGCCGGTTTTTGCGCCATCAGGAGCCTCTCCTTAATTATTGATTATAAACAAGTTAACAAAATGTGCGGTCTAAGATACATCTTAGTGTAAAGTTTATTGATAATGATTACCAATTGCATTACATTCCTGACGAAATTATTTATTACATAAAATAAGTCCACACATTTTACGGTTTATTAACGCATATCGCGTTTTTTTGGCGGCAATCCAGTGAGCGAATACTAACAATTAACCAGGTATTTCGCGCATGTCTTCACTCTTTCAGGGAATGACCCAGCAACGTCTGTTTAGAGTTGCCATTTTGTCTTCCGCTATTCACGCCGCTTGCAGCTACGCGGCCAGCGACAACACGACACTTGCTTTATCTTCTGACAAATCCACCACTGCAGAATCGGTCATGACGGTCACTGCACCGAAGCTGGAGAAACAAGCCGGTAGTAAAAGCACCATTACCGCAGCCGATATGCAGCGTGATGGCGGCAATGATTTCGGTACCATCATGCGCTACGAACCCGGCGTAACAGCAACCGGTGCCAGCGGTGGTTCTTCTGCGGGTAAAAGTGGCTTCGATCGTGCGGGTTACACTGGCTACAACATCCGTGGTCTGGAAAGTAACCGCGTCGATATCAACGTTGACGGCGTTTCTCTGCCGGATGCCACCGGACGCAGCTACGTCAGCCGCGCCGGTTTAGATACCTTTGGTATTGGCCGCGATTACATCGACCCTTATATGTTTGGTCGCGTGGATATCGATAAAGGCGCGACGTCTGTCTCTCAGCCCAACACCGCGATTGGTGGTGCGGTCTCGTTCCGTAATAAGACGCCAGACGACTACTTACATCCGGGTAAAACCACCTATTTTGGCTACCAGAGCGACTTCGATTCTTCCAATCGCAGCTGGCACAACGGCATCACTGCGGCAGCAGGTGATGAGGAACTGCGCGGTATCTTTGTCTATAGCCGCCGCGATGGTCAGGAAACGCAAAACAACGATGCGAGCCGTGGGGCATATCCAGCCAACTGGCACTCTGACGCACTGCTGGGCAGCGTGGTGTGGGAGCCGAATGATGCGCACAAAATCACCGGTACCGCCGACTTCTATCACAAAACCAATCACACCCATTACGACAGCTGGGATACTTCAGGCAATACCGTTTACGGCACGGCACAACAGCAGAGCGATACTCGTCGCTTCGGCCTGAGCCTGGCGGACGAATACACGCCGTACAACGATTTCATCGACAGCCTGACCTCACGTGTCTACTGGCAGCACACCGAAGCGCATGACAATACTTATATGCCTTCAAGCGCGACAGCCTATGAGACGGTCTACTCTGACTACAACACGGACAGCTACGGCTTTGAAACCAGTCTGGCTAAAACGCTGGGTCGTCATGAGCTGACTGCCGGTTTGAATGGACGTCTGGAAAAAACCGAACGCCCATTCCGCCAGTCACCGACACCAAGCACATTCAGTGTGATCATGCAGCCTGAAGCAGATAGCCGCAGCTATACGCTTGGCGGTTTTGTGCAGGATAAGATCAACTTCGACCTGGATAGCCACAACTTTGCGGTGGTGCCGGGCGTGCGTGTGGCGTACCAAAATACCAAGCCCGAGAACCTCAGCAGCCTGACCAGCGGCAGCTCCGTGCTGACCGAATCAGGAGTCGACACGCTGTACGGCTCTGGCAACAGCGATACGCAAGTTCTGCCATCGCTGGCATTCCAGTATGAGCTCACGCCAACCCTGATGACTTATCTGCAATACAAACGCGGCGCGCAGTTCCCGAACGCCAGCCAGTTGTATGGTTCATGGAACCTGGGTTCCAGCTATGCGGGTAGAGCGCAATATGCGCTGATTGGTAACGCGGATCTGAACACTGAAACCAGCAATAACTTCGAATGGGGTCTGAAAGGACAGCCGACCGAAGGCGTGGTGATGAACACGGCGGTTTACTACAACGCCTACAAAAACTTCATCGCCTATAACCGTTACACCCGTTCCGGCAACCCGGATAAATTCACTAACGTTCCGAGCAACATTTACACCACTTATCAGGCAGAGAACCGCGATAAAGCCTATATCTATGGTGCAGAGTTGAGTGGAAAAGTGAATTTCGGCACCTGGTATGAAGATGTGCAGGGCCTGAGCGCACGCTTTGCCTTTAGCTATAACGAAGGTAAATCGAAGTCGAGCTACCTCGGCGACCGTTACGTCGATCTGGAAAGCGTACCGCCAATGAAAGCGGTGCTGGGGCTGGGTTGGGATGCGCCACAGAACGAGTATGGTGCAGCGGTGACGGCAACCTTCGTGAAGGGCAAGAAGGCCACGGCGACCAACCGCCAGAGCTATACCAATACCGGTTCTGCACTGACCGATTCCACCACCGATTACGCGCGCGTGCCGGGTTATGGGATGGTCGATCTGACGGCGTACTGGCAGGTGGCGAAGAACGTCAAGCTGAGCGGTGGCGTGTATAACCTGACAGATCGTAAATATTGGGATTACCTGAGCAGCCGCGAAATGACCAGCGATACCGCACAGGATCGCAACGATATCGCACTGGCAACTCAGCCAGGCCGCACCTTCCAGCTCGGTGTGAACGTCGACTTCTAATCACATTTTCGCCCTGCGTTCGCGCAGGGCCTTTTCATGGAGCAAGTGCAATGAACCCACGTTACGATCACTACCTGGCGCTGAAAGGCGAACATCCGAAGAAGTATGCCCGCGATCTGGCGGCCCTGATGGGCATTGGCGAAGCGCAGCTGTGTGAAGCGCGCGTCGACCAGGATGCGCAAGCGTTAAAAGCGGATTTCCCGGCGTTGCTGAAGGCACTGGCAGCCGTCGGCGAAACCAAAAGCATCACCCGCAACGAATATGCGGTGCATGAGCAGGTGGGCAAATATGAAAACCTGCACCTCGGCGAACATGCCGGACTGATCCTTAACCCACGCGCGCTCGATCAGCGTCTGTTCCCGGCACAGTGGCACAGCGCCTTCTTCCTGCGTGAGCAGACCGCGCGCGGTGAGCGTCAAAGCATCCAGATTTTTGATCGCCACGCGGATGCGGTGCTGAAAATCTACACCACCGACAATACCGACATGGCGGCCTGGGATGCGCTGATCGCAGAATTCACCGTCGAAGCCGCTGCGGCACTTGATCCACAACCTGCCGCCGCACCAGAACATAGCCGCGCCATTGATGCCGATAAAGTGGAAGCCGAATGGCGCGCCATGACCGATGTGCATCAGTTCTTTGGCCTACTGAAGCGCCACAATATTTCACGCCAGCAAGCGTTTCACGCGGTGTCGGACGATCTGGCACGCCAGGTCAGCAACGATTCACTGGCTCAACTGCTGGAGCAGGCGCAGCAGGATGGCAACGAAATCATGATCTTTATCGGCAACCGTGGTTGCACGCAGATCTTCACCGGAGCGGTGGAGAAACTGATGCCGATGGACAACTGGGTCAACATCTTCAACCCAACCTTTACGCTGCACCTGATGGTCGATCACATCGCCGAGAGCTGGGTAACGCGGAAACCGAGTGGCGATGGCTTTGTCACCAGCCTCGAACTGTTTGCCGCCGACGGCACGCAGATCGCGCAACTGTATGGTCAGCGTAGCGAAGGGACGCCAGAGCAGGCGCGCTGGCGTGAGCAGGTCACCGCGCTGGGAGCGACAGCATGAAACGTCTGACCCTATTACTGCTGGGCGCGCTGGCGCTGCCGGCATTTGCTGCTGAACGGGTGATCTCCATCGGCGGTGATGTGACACAAATCATTTATGCGCTGGATGCGCAGGCCGATCTGGTGGCGCGCGACAGCACCAGCCAGCATCCGGCGCAGGCTAACAAGCTGCCGGATATCGGCTATATGCGCCAGCTCAATGCCGAAGGCATTTTGGCCATGAAGCCCACGCTGGTATTGACCAGCGAGCTGGCGAAACCATCGCTGGTGTTGCAGCAGGTTGAGAGCGCTGGGGTGAAGGTGGTGGATGTCACCGGCAAAACCAGCCTCGACGCCATCCCGGAAAAGATCGCCACTATCGGCAAAGCGCTGCATCGTGATGCCGAAGCGAAGGCGCTGATTGAGAAAGTGAACAAGCAGCGCGCGCAGATTCCCCAGCAGCCGCTGCCGGTGAAGGTGCTGTTTGTAATGGCGCACGGTGGCATGCGCACTCAGGCAGCAGGCAACCAAACGGGCGCTGATGCCGCAATCCGCAGTGCCGGTCTGGTCAACGCCATGGCGGCGATCCCGCATTATCAGCAGCTATCACAGGAAGGTGTGGTTGCTGCCGCGCCGGATCTGGTGGTGGTAGGTGAAGATGGCCTGCGCACGCTGGGCGGCGAAGAGAAAATCTGGTCGCTGCCGGGTCTGGCGTTAACACCTGCAGGCCAGCATCACGCCTTGCTCGTGGTCGATGAGATGGCCATGTTGGGCTTTGGTCTTGATACGCCGGAGACCATCGTGAAGCTGCGTAAAGCCGCCGAAGCGGTAAAACATGACTAACAGTGCCGTGATGCGCTGGCTGCTATTGATGGGCATCAGCATGGTGATTTGCATGCTGATGGCCGCCAATTTTGGCGCCATGCCGCTGTCGATGCGCACGCTGTTCCATGCGCCTCTCAGCGATATGGCGTGGCAAATCTGGCTGAACATCCGCCTGCCGCGCGTGTTGCTGGCGGTGTTGCTCGGTATGGCATTGGCGGTTTCCGGTGCGGTGATGCAGGGCCTGTTCCGCAATCCGCTGGCCGATCCGGGGTTGCTCGGCATCAGCAGCGGGGCCGGGCTGGCCGTCGCGTTTTCTATTATCGTTCCGCTCAGCTTGCCGCCTTTGCTGGCGCTGTGGCTGCCTTCGATTGCAGCGTTTATCGGCAGCCTGATCGTTACACTGCTGATTTTTAGTTTTAGTCGGCTGGCGCTAGGGAATTTGTCACGTTTGCTACTGATCGGTATCGCCATCAACGCCTTGTGCGGTGCGGCGGTGGGCGTGCTCTCCTGGCTCAGTAATGATCAGCAGTTACGCCAGCTGGCGCTGTGGGGAATGGGCAGTTTGAGCGCGGCACAATGGCCGAGTCTGGTGGTGTGTGCTGTACTGATTCTTCCTGCGCTGATTGCCATCCAGACCCGTGCGCGCCGTCTTAATCTGCTGCAACTCGGTGAGGAAGACGCGCATTACATGGGGATTGATGTGAAGCGCACCCAGCGTGAGTTACTGATACTGAGTGCGCTGCTGGTGGGCACGGCGGTGTCGGTGAGCGGGATTATCGGGTTTGTCGGATTGGTGGTGCCGCACGTGATGCGTTTCTGTGTCGGGAGCGATCATCGCTGGATGTTGCCGGGTTCGGCGCTGGCGGGAGCCATCTTGCTATTGCTGGCGGATACACTGGCGCGCACGGTGGTCATCCCGGCGGAAATGCCGGTGGGATTGATCACCAGCCTGATCGGTGGTCCATGGTTTCTCTGGCTGATTCTGCGCCAGAAAAGGGGGATGAATGAGTGATTCAATGCAGGCTCGCGGCCTGCGCTTTAGTCATGGCACGCGTGCGCTGATTGATGATGTCTCTATCACCTTACAGCCAGGCGAAATGATCGCTTTGATCGGCCCCAACGGCGCGGGTAAATCCACGCTGTTGCGCCTGCTGACTGGATTTCTGGCGCCCGAAGCGGGTGAGTGCTGGCTCGGCGATCGCCCGTTAAGCGATTGGCCGCGTGAACCGCTGGCGCAACGACGTGCGGTGATGCGCCAGCAAAATAGCGTGACTTTCCCGCTGCCTGCTGAAGAAGTGGTGGCGATGGGCCGTGCGCCCTGGCCTGCCAGCAAATCCAAAGCGGTGATTGAGGAAGTGATGCAGATTACTGGCAGTCTGGAACTGGCAAAGCGCGATTATCGTTCGCTTTCTGGCGGGGAACAGCAGCGCGTGCAGCTGGCGCGAGTACTGGCACAGTTATGGCACGATGACGGTCCACGCGGCTGGCTGTTTCTTGATGAACCGACGTCGGCACTCGATCTCTATTGGCAGCAGTACAGTTTACGATTGTTGCATAAGCTGACGCGTAACGGCCGCTTTAGCGTCTGTACCGTACTGCACGATCTCAATCTGGCGTCGCTGTGGTCCGATCGCATTCTGCTGTTGCATCAGGGCAAGCTGGTGGCGCAGGGTTCACCGCAAGAGGTGATGACGGAAAATACGCTGACGCACTGGTATCAGGCTGAGCTGCACGTGGTGATGCCGCAAAAGCAGGGCAGGCCGCAAATTCAGCTGCGGGCTTAAAGCCGATTCAAATCCGTAGCGGCGCGATCTATCGCGCATGTCTGAAGCGATGATGCTGCTGACAAACGCGCAATAAATTGCACCGCTATACATTCTTAACGGCAATCCACAATCAGACGGCCACGGACTTCGCCCGCCAGCAAGGCTTCAGCACCTTCACGTGCTTCACTCAGTGGGATCACTTTGGTCAACTGCTCCAGCAGTGCGCCATCCACCAGTTCAGCCAGACGCTGCCACGCTTGCTCACGCAACGGCTTAGCGCACATCACGCTATCCACACCGGCTAACACCACGCCGCGCAATATAAACGGTGCCACGCTGGTGGGCAGATCCAGACCTTGCGCCATGCCGCAGGCAGCCACCACGCCATCGCGCTTGATGCCCGCCAGCACATTGGCCAGGGTATGGCTGCCGACGCTATCAATCGCCGCAGCCCAGCGCTCTTTCGCCAGAGGTTTGCCGGGCGCGCTCAACTCAGCACGATCGATAATCGAGGAGGCGCCGAGGGTATTGATCAGGTAGTCGCTGTCGCTGGCGCGGCCGCTGGAAGCCACCACGTCATAACCTAAACGAGCCAGCAAACTGACGCTGAAACTGCCCACGCCGCCGCTGGCACCCGTTACCAGCACCGGCCCCTGCTGTGGCGTGATGCCCTGTTTTTCCAGCGCCAATACGCACAGCATGGCGGTGAACCCGGCGGTACCGATGGCCATGGTTTGCAACGGGCTGAGCGCAGCAGGCACTTTCACCAGCCAGTCACCGGAAACGCTGGCCTTTTGTGCCAATCCGCCCCAATGTTTCTCACCTACGCCCCAACCGGTGAGCAGTGCAACATCGTCCTGCTGCCAATCCGGATGGCGGCTGTTAATCACCCGACCGACAAAATCGATGCCCGGTACCATCGGGAATTGGCGCACAATCGGCCCTTTGTTGCAGATGGCCAGCGCGTCTTTATAGTTGAGCGTGGAGTAACTGACTTCGAGGGTGACATCCTGATCGGGCAGTTGTTGCTCTGTCAAATCCTGCAGAGATGTGCGGTAACCCTGTTCATCATTTTCAATGACCAATGCCTTGAACATGCAGCCTCCGGCTGATTGAGGAAAGTGCGGGTCATATTACTCCTCTGGAAACAGGGAGCAACACGAAGGCGGACACACCTTGCATAAATTCGCATAACACAAGGATATTTAAGCGTTTTTATCAAGCGTTGATTTAATATTCACTTATTAATCAAATGGTTGTTGAATGTTGCTTATGCGTATCAATCACGTTGCAACGGGTTGTTCCAGCAAAAAAAAGATGCCATCATTGCGCCGCAGTTTTCCACCGATTCCATTCACACTGAGGACGCCGCCATGCTCGGTACAATGCGCTTTTGCACTTGTCTCCGTTCGCTTTACGATAAGCGTCCCTCCGTCATCTGTTGTTCGCATTTCTCGCTCACCATGCGGTGAGGCCAGCTTAACGCGCTATGCTGTTGGACATGACTAAAGACAGACGCGATCTGACTTTACTGATGTCTATCGGTTGCGGCGGTTGATCCGCCCGAAGACGTTATTCGCCGGGGAATTTTCCTCATTGCTGTGCCACTGGCACCCACTCATCCTTCATTACGGGGATTTGTGTTATGAATCCATTGAAAATCGCTGCCAGCGTTGCGGTAGCGCCAAGCCTGAGCCTGAACACCGCGCGCGATGTGGTGACACTCGACAATACTGATTTTACCGATGTGGCGGCTGTGGTCGTCTCACTGGCGGATACACGCAGTGGCGTGTTAACGCTGTTGCGTCAGACCGGCTTTAATCTGCCGGTGTTTGTCGCCAACGCGTTCGATGAAGAAGTGCTGAAGCTGCCGGGCGTGACCGGTGAAATCAACGGTGCACCGGAAGAGTGGGAAGCGCTGGAGGAGGCCGCGCAGGCGTATGAGTCTGACCTGCTGCCGCCGTTCTTCGATACCCTGACGCGCTATGTTGATATGCAGAACAGCACCTTCGCCTGTCCGGGCCACCAGGGCGGGGCGTTCTTCCGTAAGCATCCTGCCGGGCGTCAGTTCTATGAATTCTATGGCGAGAACGTGTTTCGTTCCGACATGTGCAACGCCGACGTCAAGTTGGGCGACCTGCTGATCCACGAAGGTTCAGCGAAAGATGCGCAGAAGTACGCAGCGAAAGTCTTCAACGCCGACAAAACCTATTTCGTGCTGAACGGCACCTCCAGCGCCAACAAAGTGGTGACTAACGCCATGTTAACGCGCGGCGATCTGGTGCTGTTTGATCGCAACAACCATAAATCCAACCATCACGGCGCGCTGATTCAGGCGGGCGCGACGCCGGTGTATCTGGAAGCGGCACGTAACCCGTTCGGCTTTATCGGCGGGATTGATGCGCACTGCTTTGATGAAGCTTACCTGCGCGAACAGGTGCAGAAAGTCGCGCCGCATCGTGCCAAAGATCAGCGCCCGTTCCGCCTGGCAATCATCCAGCTCGGCACCTACGATGGCACCGTCTACAACGCGCGCCAGGTGGTGGATCGCATCGGCCATCTGTGTGATTACATCCTGTTTGACTCTGCGTGGCTGGGCTACGAGCAATTTATCCCGCTGATGGAAGGCTGCTCGCCGCTGACGCTGGAGCTGAACGAGAACGATCCCGGCATTTTTGTCACCCAGTCGGTGCACAAACAGCTGGCGGGCTTCTCGCAGACCTCGCAGATTCACAAAAAAGACAACCACATCCGCGGTCAGAAACGCTTCTGTCCGCACAAGCGTCTCAACAACGCTTTCATGCTGCATGCTTCAACCAGCCCGTTCTATCCGCTGTTTGCCGCGCTGGATATCAACGCACGTATGCACAAAGGTGAAGCCGGGCGCAGCATGTGGCACGAATGCGTCACCATCGGCATTGATGCGCGCAAAGCGATTCTGGAACGCTGCGAGATGATTCAGCCGTTCCTGCCGGAGAAGGTGCACGGCAAGCTATGGCAGTCGGCGGAAACTGACGTTATCGCCGCCGATCCGGCTTACTTCAGCCTGGAGCCAGGCGAGAAATGGCACGGCTTTGAGGGGTATGCCAGCGAGCAATATCTGGTTGATCCCTGCAAGCTGCTGCTGACCACGCCCGGCATTGATGCCGCCAGCGGCGAATACACCAGCTTCGGTATTCCGGCGACCATTCTGGCGAACTACCTGCGCGAGAACGGCATTGTGCCTGAGAAGTGCGATCTCAACTCCATCCTGTTCCTGCTGACGCCAGCGGAGAATCCGGAGAAGATGGCGCATCTGGTGGCGATGCTCGAGCAGTTTGAACACCATGTGAAAGAGGATGCGCTGCTGGCTGAAGTGCTGCCGAGCGTTTATCGCAAAAACATGGAACGCTACAAAGGCTACACCTTGCGCCGCCTGTGCCAGGAAATGCACGATCTCTACGTCAGCTATGATGTGAAAGATCTGCAGAAAGCGATGTTCCGCGAAGCCTGTTTCCCGAAAGTGGAAGTGAATCCACAGGACGCGCATCAGGCTTACATCCGTGGTGAGGTGGAGCTGGTAGCGATTGCGCAAGCTGAAGGGCGCATTGCTGCCGAAGGTGCGCTGCCCTATCCACCGGGCGTACTGTGCGTGGTGCCGGGAGAAGTGTGGGGTGGCGCGGTGAAGCGTTACTTCCTCGCGCTGGAGGAGGGCATCAACTTGCTGCCGGGCTTCTCGCCGGAGCTGCAAGGAGTTTACACCGAGGAAGATGACAGCGGTCGGAAACACTTAGTGGCGAACATGATGGTGCGCGAATAGACACCATTCATGTGCAGTGATGCCTCTTTTATATCGCCCATGGCAATAAAAAAGAGGCAGTCAGATTCAATCAATATCTCTCTGTCTGCCTCTGCAATAACGGATACGTCATCTCATTCGGAGACGATTAATACCGATGATAACTACGCTGTGCCTGATTCACCTTATACAGATAACGGCGTGACTCGCCCGATGGATGGCTGGTGGTCAGCGTTTGATAAACTTCATTCGGCGACATGCCGTTAATCTTCGCGAAGGCACGATCTTTATCGCTGGAGAACACGCGCAGTACGCTGCCCGCGCCGCCGTTGTAGGCGGTGATCACCGCGTAACGGCGTGACACCGGATCCTGAATCCCGCCTAAATAACTCTTCTGCAGCAGCGACAGATAGGCCGTACCCGCATCAATATTATTCTCCGGGTCGAGCAGATAGCTGCGGCTTGGTTTGCCCCATTTGCCTTTCATACGGAACACATCCACGCCAGCGGTATGCTGAACCACCTGCATCAAGCCCAGCGCATCGGAGTTACTGACCGCATAGGGGTTGAAGCTCGATTCGGTCTGCATAATTGCCAGAATCAGCGACGCATCTACGCCGTACTGTTCCGCCGATTTACGCACCAGCGGCAGATATTTATGCGCACGTTTGTCGAGGTGGTTCGGTACCATCGGAATGGTCACCGACCAGATGACATGCAGGCCAGAAGTGCGTTTTTGCAGTTTGTTCTGGATCAGGTAATCGGCAAAGCTGGCTGCGCGACCCTGCCAGCGAATCGGCTGTCCGGTGTTATCCAGTACCTGGCCGTAAAGCAGCGGCTCTTTACTGATCTGAATATCATTGGCATCGGAGTAGAGATCGACATTACCGGGATCGTCACCAATCAGCAGCGTGGTGATGATCGCCTGACGCAGGCTGGCCATCGGATCGGTGCCGGCAATGGTCTCAATGGTGATGCTACCGCTGTCGAAGTTGATGTGACTGCGGGTGTAATAGCTGTCGCTATATTTGACGTAATCTTTCGGTCCGGCGATCAGGACCTCGTTGATTCCCCAAATATTTTCAATGTTGGCGGCGAACTGCCCCATCAGGATGTCGAAACCGTTGGTGTCCTTGACCCACTCTTCGTGATACTGCGATTTTTTTTGTCCGGAGCAGGAAACCAAAAGTGGGGCAATCACTAACAGCGCTATCAGTTTTTTATTCATTGTAAATGCGTGCCTGATTCGAAAAAGAGGGCCTCAAAGGAAGGCCCTGAACGATTATTTTTCTGGCGGGGTGAAACCTTCGATGTGCACATCTTTGCCTTCGAACAGGAAATTGATCATCTCCTTTTCCAGCACTTTGCGATCTTCCGGATTCATCATGTTGAGCTTTTTCTCGTTGATCAACATGGTCTGCTTGGACATCCACTGCTGCCAGGCTTCTTTGGAAATATCATTGTAGATGCGTTTACCGATCTCACCTGGATAGAGCTGGAAATCCTGCCCTTCAGCGTCGCGTTGCAGAAACGTACAAAAAATGGTGCGGCTCATTACTCTTCCTCTTGGATCACGCGCGTGTGCAGTGTCAGTTGCTGGGGATGGCGCAATTCGTGCAGCAAACGCTCAACGGGCGCTGCCAAACCCACTGACGGTGGTTGCGCTAAGTTATACCAGAGACCGCTCGCTTCATCCATCAGCGACCCGGCAGAAGGCCACGCCAGCCACATAGGCACAATGTCTAAGTGGAAATGGCTGAAGGTATGACGAAACGCCGTTAGCTGCTGCGGTTTAGCGTGAATGCCGCGTTCGGCCAGCCAGTCAGTTAGCGCTTGCTCACTAGTGAACTGCGGGAAACAGAACAGGCCGCCCCATAATCCCACTGGCGGACGTTGCTCCAGAAACACGTCGTCGCCGTGCTGTATCATCAGGAACCAGCCGGTGCGCTCGGGAATCGTTACTTTGGGCTTCTTACCTGGATACTCCGCCCAACTGCTGTTGGCATACGCTACGCAGCCGTTGCTGACCGGGCAAATCTCACACTTGGGACGTGAGCGAGTGCACACTAACGCACCGAGATCCATCATCGCCTGATTAAACTGGCTGACGCCTTCGGCAGGCGTCACTTCTTCGCTGATCTGCCATAGACGTTTCTCAACGTCTTTTTTGCCCGGCCAACCGCCGACGGCATAACAACGTGCCAGCACGCGCTTGACGTTGCCATCCAGAATCGGGAAGTGCAGGCCCAGCGACAGGGACAGCACGGCACCCGCCGTGGAGCGCCCAACGCCGGGCAGCGCGGCCACGTCATCGAAATTGCGCGGGAACTCGCCACCGTGTTTATCGACTACCTGCTTTGCCGCTTTATGCAAATTGCGCGCGCGGGCGTAATAGCCGAGGCCGGTCCACAGATGCAAAACTTCGTCCAGCGGTGCAGCGGCCAGATCGGCAATCGTCGGGAAGCGCGCCATAAAGCGTTCAAAGTAAGGGATAACGGTGGCAACTTGCGTCTGCTGCAGCATCACTTCAGAGAGCCACACTTTATAAGGTGTCTTCTCCTGCTGCCACGGCAGGGTTTTGCGGCCGAAGCGCTGATACCACTCCAGCACCTGTTGCGCGAACTGCGGCGCTTGCATCATTTGAGGAAATATTCCGTGTTTGCTCTACAATCAGGCAGGAATTCCAGCACAGAGACATCGGGGTGTAAACCGGAAGATTGCAAAGGCTTGCTTCTGCTATCTAACTTTGCATAATGCCCGTTTCCCAGAAAAGGCTAACCAGCAGGCTTCAACATGATTAATGACGTCATCACCCCGGAATTTGATGAGAACGGGCGGCCATTACGCCGTATCCGCAGTTTTGTGCGCCGCCAGGGGCGCTTAACGAAAGGACAGCAGCTCGCGCTCGATAATTACTGGCCGGAGATGGGCGTCGAGTTCCAGCAGGAGCCGCTGGATTTAGCTGCACTGTTTGGTCGCGAAGCGCCAGTGGTGCTGGAAATCGGTTTTGGTATGGGCGCCTCACTGGTGACTATGGCGCAAAACAATCCCCATCAGAACTTCCTTGGACTTGAAGTCCATGCGCCGGGCGTGGGCGCTTGCCTGGCTTCGGCAAAAGAAGCTGGCGTGGAAAACCTGCGCGTGATGTGTCACGACGCAGTGGAAGTGCTGCAGCAGATGATTCCGGATAATTCACTGCGCATGGTTCAACTGTTCTTCCCGGATCCATGGCATAAGGCGCGCCACAATAAACGTCGCATTGTGCAGGTACCCTTTGCTGAGCTGGTGATGCGTAAGCTGAAACTGGGCGGCGTGTTCCATATGGCCACCGACTGGGAAGATTACGCGACGCACATGCTGGAAATCATGAGCAGCGTGGATGGGTATAAAAACCTGTCAGAAGCTAACGATTACGTGCCGCGTCCGGAAACGCGCCCGTTAACGAAATTTGAGCAGCGCGGGCAGCGACTGGGCCACGGCGTTTGGGATCTGATGTTTGAGAGGATTAAATAATGGCCGTACAGCGTAGCCGTCGTTTACGTAAAAAACTGCATATCGATGAGTTTCAGGAGTTAGGTTTCTCTGTTGCCTGGCGTTTTGCCGAAGGCACCACCGAGGAGCAAATTGATGCCACGCTGGATCAGTTTATTACTGAAGTGATTGATCCGAATGGCCTGGCGTATGACGGCAGCGGTTATCTGGTGTGGGAAGGCCTGGTTTGCCTGCAGGAAACCGGTAAGTGCACTGATGAGCACCGTGAGCTGGTGCGTAAATGGCTGGAGAAACGCGAGCTGTCAGATGTTCAGGTGACTGAACTCTTTGACGTCTGGTGGGACTAACTATTTTACCAGCCTGAGAGATCGCTTCAGGCTAGCTTACTTTCGCTTTGGGCGCCGGGCAGTGCATGCACAAATTGCGATAGCAATCTGAACGCCCACAGGGCGGCTCCGAAAGGGGTGAGCATCGCGAGTCATTCTTATGTACTCCGATGCGCGCCAGTTGCTGTGCGCTGACCGTTTTCCAATTCGCTGCGCCGCCTGTGCCTGACCTGTTCTTACAGCAAGGCGTGGGCGGCTTTTCATTTTAGGGAGATTTCATGGTTCGTAAGGCGCTTCTTACCGCACTGCTGCTGGCTGCTGCATCACAGGCCCAGGCTGATTATCAGTGCAGTGTTAATCCTCAGGATGATGTGATCATCAAACCGCAGAGTGTGCAGGTGGTGGGCACTAACGGTAATCTTGAAATCTCACCGCAGGGCGATGTGACCTTTAACGGGCAGAAAGCCAACGTGGATAACGCCACGCGTCAGAAGGCCATCGACTATCAGAATGCGTTACGCCGTGATTTGCCGTGGGTTGATAACGGTGCATCAACGCGTCTGGAGCGCAGCCGCGTAGCGCTGGATAAAGTGATTGTGGAAAAGCTCGGTGCCAACAGCAACGTGCGCAATCGTCTGACCAAACTGGATGGACAGCTAAAGCAGCAGATGAACCGTATCATTGAGCATCGCCCGGATGGTTTGACCTTCCACCATCAGGCGATTGATCAGGTGCGCGCCGATGGCGAAAAGCTGGTGCAGAGCACGCTGGGCGGCATTATGCAGGACAGCCTGAACGAGATGGGCAGCAGCCAGGCCGCGAGCGGTAGCAATCCCCTGCAGGCGATTATGGGCAACCTTGGCGGTTTGCAGCAGGCGGTTCAGGCGGAATGGAATAAGCAGGAACAGGACTTCCAGAATTTCGGTCATGAGGTGTGTAATCGCGTGACGGATCTGGAAGCACAGCGTAAAGGTTTGGTGCAGAACGTTAAGTAAGTTGTGTCGCGGCCTTCGAAATGGCCTCGTCGTGAGGACAGCGAATGTCTTCGTGAACGGGGTCACTTCAGCAGGTGCGCCGCTGTGCACGGGCGGCTTAGCCGCTTTGATTGCCTGGTTGCGAAGCCGTTTTGAATTAGCCGCCGCCTTGAATGTCAGGGGGGACGGCTAAGCCTTTTTGAACACTAAGGGGGGCTCAACATAGGGGCGGCTCAGTGCAGCTTCGTGCTTAGGTTTGAGCGTGTTGGCTCTGGCCTACATAAACAGTTCAAGCAGCGAATTCAGGAACAACTTCCCTTTCTCGGTTATCTGCCACTGCTCTGTGGTTTCCACCACGTAACCCGCTTTGATCGCTTCATCCATCTGCGCACGGATCACTTGCTCATCCAACCCGGTATAGCGGCTGAAATCTGCACGCGGTGCGGCTTCCAGCAGACGGAAGCGGTTCATAAAGAACTCAAACGGCTTGTCATCGTTCTCCACGTTGTGCTGCTTGTCGAGATACTTACCTTGCATAAAGCCGCGCGGATGACGGGTTTTCACCGTACGCACAATTCTGCCATCCGGTTGCGTCAGTTTGCCGTGGGCACCACAGCCGATGCCAAGGTAATCACCAAAGCGCCAGTAGTTGAGGTTGTGTTCGCAGCGATAACCCGGCTTGGCATAGGCTGAAGTCTCGTACTGCTGATAACCAGCGGCACTTAGCAATTCATGGCCTTGCTCATAGATATCCCACAGCGAATCGTCATCCGGCAATACCGGCGGACGCGAGCTGAACATCGTATTCGGTTCGATGGTTAGCTGATACCACGACAGGTGCGGCGGATTCAGCGCAATCGCCTGACGCAAATCGTCCAGTGCCTCTTCCAGTGACTGATCGGGCAAACCGTGCATCAGATCGAGGTTAAAGCTGCGCAGGCCAAGACCGGCGGCGAGATGGGCGGCACGTATCGCTTCATCAGGGCCGTGAATGCGCCCTAAGCGCTCCAGCTTCTGCGGGCTAAAACTCTGCACGCCAATCGAAATACGGTTAATACCGGCTTTCTGGTAGCCGCTGAAGCGAGCCGCTTCCACGGTGCCCGGATTGGCTTCCATGGTGACCTCTGCATCGGCCGCCAGCGGCAGGCGCGCACGCACGCCATCCATCAACATTTGCATGGCGTTGCTGCTGAGCAGGCTCGGTGTGCCGCCGCCGATGAAGATGGTGCGCACTTCACGGCCAGCGGTAAGCGGCAGGTCCTGTTCAAGATCGCTGAGCAGGTGCTGCACATACTCGATGTGCGGCACCTCGCCTTTTAACGCGTGAGAGTTGAAATCACAGTACGGGCACTTCTGTACACACCACGGAATGTGGATGTACAGGCTTAACGGAGGTAACTCAGGCATCGCGCATCGCATCCAGTAACAGCGTCAATGCTTTGCCACGGTGAGAAACAGCACGCTTTTCATCTTTACTCAGCTCTGCTGCGGTTTTGCCCAGTTCAGGAACATAGAAAATCGGGTCGTAACCAAAGCCGCCTTCACCTGCGGCTGCACGGGTAATTTCACCCGCCCAGCTGCCGTGGAACACCAACGGTGTCGGATCTTCAGCATGACGCACATAAACCAGCACACAGTGGAACTGCGCCTGACGTTGCCCCTCCGGCACATTTTCTAACGCGACCAGCAGCTTATCGAGATTTTGCTGATCGCTGGCGTCTTCACCGGCATAGCGCGCAGAGTAGATACCTGGCGCGCCGCCGAGCGCATCCACCGCCAGACCAGAGTCATCGGCAATCGCTGGCAAGCCAGTGATCTGCGCCGCATGGCGCGCCTTAAGAATGGCATTTTCAATAAAGGTCAGGCCGGTTTCTTCCGCTGACTCAACGCCCAGCTCGGTTTGTGCCACGATATCGAGGCCGAAGGCCGCTAACAAATCGGCCAGTTCACGAACTTTGCCCGGATTACCGGTGGCGAGTACAACTTTTTGCATAACAGTTCCAGATTAACGAATTACAGCAAATACCAGAGACCTGGGAACAGGTCCATGCCGAGGAAATTCAGCGCGTACAGCACCAGAATCACAATCATGGCAGAGAAATCGATGCCGCCCATGGCAGGCAGAATACGGCGAATCGGTGCCATCAGCGGTTCAGTCAGCTGAATCAACACGTAATCAATCGGGCCACGTCCCTGGCTGATCCAGCTCATTAATGAACGAATGATAATCACCCAGAACACCAGATAACCGGCGGATTTCACCAGTGACAGCAGGCCGACTAATAGATTGGTGGGATCCACGGAGAACACGCCAACCTGAATTAACAGTAGCACCGGGTATTTTAGGGTGGTCAGTACAAAGGCCAACACCAGCGAGGCCGTGTCAATCGGGCCTATTGCTGGCAGCACGCGACGCAGCGGCTTGATAATCGGCTGTGTAATCTTCACCACAAACTGTGACAGCGGGTTATAGAAATCACAGCGTGACCACTGCATCCAGATGCGCAGCAGCAATACCATCACGTACAGGTCGATCAGCGTTTTGACTAAAAACGTCATTGTTAACATGAGGTTCCTCAATTATTGTTGTGAAGGTCGCGCATAATCCCGCGCGCCAAATACGGCGGTGCCAATACGCACCATGGTGCTGCCTGCGGCGATTGCCGCATCCATGTCGTCGCTCATTCCCAGAGAAAGCGTATCGACGTCAGGGTAATTCTGTTGCAGGGCGCGAAACGCGTCAGCCATCTGCTGACATACCGCGAACTGTCGATCGTAATCAGGCTCCGGCGCCGGGATCGCCATCAATCCGCGCAAGCGCAGACGTGGCAATGCGGCTATCTGCGCCGCCAGCGCCGGAATCGCCTCCAGCATGATGCCAGATTTGCTGTTCTCGTCACTGATATTTACCTGAATTAACACGTTAAGCGGTGGTAACGCTGCCGGACGCTGATCGTTCAGACGTTGTGCGATGCGTTCACGATCCACGGTGTGACACCAGGCAAAATTCTCCGCCACCAGGCGGCTTTTATTGGATTGCAGCGGCCCGATAAAGTGCCACTGCAGATCAGGATGTGCGGCCAGCTCAGCCACTTTTTCAACCCCTTCCTGTACGTAATTTTCACCGAATGCCTGCTGACCCGCAGCAATCGCTTCTGCGACTGCGCTCGCAGGTTTGGTTTTGCTCACTGCAAGCAGAGTAATTTCTTCTGGCGCGCGGCCGCAGCGTGCAGCGGCAGTGGCGATACGCTCACGCACTTGCTGTAGGTTGTGCTCAATGGAAGTCATAGTCAGGAGAAGTTAAATGGATTTGGATGAAGTTGTGGCCCTTAGTGTAAAGCATAACGCCGCCGATCTGCACCTTTGCAGCGGACATTTACCGCACTGGCGACGGCAAGGCGTGCTGGAGCCGATCCCACATCAAACCGCATTGGATGGTGACTGGCTGGAAACCTTCTTGCAACAGTGGCTCAGCGGCGTGCAGCAGGATGAGCTGGAAGCGAGCGGGCACGTTGATTTTGCCATCACCCTGGAAAGCGGCGTGCGTTTGCGTGCCAACCTGTTTATGCAGCGCCACGGTTTATCGCTGGCGCTGCGCTTGATTGCCAGCCAGGCACCCAACATCAACCAGTTGCAACTGCCCGATGTGGCACAGCAATTGTTGCAGCTGGAAGAGGGGCTGATCTTAATCACGGGTGCCACCGGCAGCGGTAAATCCACCACGCTGGCGGCGATGGTGGACAGCCTCAATCGCGAACAGGCACGCCACATTATTACGCTGGAAGATCCGATTGAGTTTGTGCATCACAGCCAGCGCTCGTTGATACAGCAGCGGGAAGTGGGCGCACACACGGCGTCATTCCAGCAAGGATTGAAAGCGGCGCTGCGCGAAGACCCGGATGTGATTCTGCTGGGTGAGCTACGGGACAGCGAGACCATTCGGCTGGCGCTGACGGCGGCAGAGACCGGGCATCTGGTACTGGCAACGTTGCACACGCGCGGTGCCACGCAAGCGGTGGATCGGCTGGTGGATGTGTTTCCTGCCGAGGAAAAAAACCTGGTGCGCACCCAGCTGGCGGGCAGTTTGAAAGCGGTGCTGGCACAGCGTTTGGTGCCGGCAAAAAATGGCGGTCGGATTGGCTTGTTCGAGGTGCTGGTGGCCACGCCTGCGGTGGTCAATTTAATCCGCGAGGGCAAGATGCATCAATTGCCTGGCGTGCTGCAAACCGGTGCGCAGGCAGGGATGCAGACGTTCGCGCAGAGCGAACAGGCACGTCAACAGGCGGGATTGATTTGAGTGTGTGTGAGTCGATTAAAAGGGCGGGATTGATTTGCCAGGTGCGCATTCATGCGCACCTGGATTTTATTCAATGCGTGTCGAACCAGTCTTCCAGAATGATCACCGCCGATTGTGAATCGACCTGACCTTTCTGCAATGCACGGAAGCCACCGCGTTCAAACAGGTCGGCGCGCGCTTCCACGGTGCTTAACCGCTCGTCCTGCAGCTCAACGCGCACGCCAAATCGGCCATGAATGCGATTGGCGAACTTGCGGGCGCGATCGGTTAACGGCTGCTCGGTGCCGTCCATGTTCAACGGCAAGCCCACCACCACGTAATCAGGCTGCCACTCTTTCAGTAGCTTCTCAATCAGCTTCCAGTCTGGTGTGCCGTCTTGCGCTTTAAGCGCGGTCAGAGCGCGTGCGGTGCCGGTCAGCTGCTGGCCAACAGCCACGCCGATGCTTTTGGTGCCGAAATCGAAGCCCAGTAAAGTTTCACTGGCCATCAGGCGTGCCCTGCGTCGCTGGTCATATTATGAATATCAATGCCCATGCTGCGCGCGGCTTCGCGCCAGCGTTCGGCGATTGGCGTCTGGAACAGAATATTGCTGTTCGCCGGGGTGGTCAGCCAGGCATTTTCCAACAGCTCGTTCTCCAGCTGATCTTTCTCCCATGCGCAGTAACCTAACGCTACCAGCACGTTATCAGGCTGTTCTGCGGTGCCGATCGCTTCCAGCACATCCCGTGAAGTGGTGATCACGGTGTTATCAGAGATACGGATACTGGAAGAGTAAATTTTCTGGGCCGAGTGCAGGATAAAGCCGCGATCTTCCGCCAGCGGGCCGCCAGCGAACACCGGCTTGTCCAGCTTAATGGCAGGGTCACGTTCTGTTGGGCTGATTTTAAGTTTCTTCAGAATGCCTTCGACCGTCAGGTTTTCCATCGGCTTATTCACGATCAAGCCCATGGCGCCATCTTCATTGTGCTCGCAGATATACACCACCGAGCGTTTGAACAGCGGGTCCTGCAGCGACGGCATCGCAATCAAAAAATGGTGCTGTAAATTCATTCTCACTCGTATACCAAAAATAACCGGCGCGGCCGCAGCCACGTCGGTTTTGGGTTCTCACGGCGCTTACACGCCGTTGACATCAGCCCAGGCGTTTCTCAATGGCATCCATCAGCATGCCGGTGATCGAGATCGGGAATGCAGCCTCGATTTCACGCACGCAGGTTGGGCTGGTTACGTTAACTTCGGTGAGTTTATCACCAATGATGTCCAGACCGACAAAAATCAGCCCTTTAGCTTTCAGCGTTGGACCCACGCGACGGGCGATTTCCCAGTCGCTATCACTCAACGGGCGTGCTTCACCGCGGCCACCCGCTGCAAGGTTACCACGGGTTTCGCCACCCTGTGGGATACGCGCCAGGCAGTAAGGCACCGGCTCACCATCCACCACCAGCACGCGTTTATCGCCATCTTTAATCGCTGGCAGATAGTTTTGCGCCATGCAGAAGTTCTGGCCGTGGTTGGTCAGGGTTTCGGTGATGACGCCAAAGTTCGGGTCGTCCTGCTTCACGCGGAAGATCGAGGCACCGCCCATACCGTCCAGCGGCTTCAGGATCACATCACCGTGCTCCTGCCAGAAGGCACGCAACTGCTCTTTGTTGCGGGTCACCAGCGTATCTGGCGTCAGGTCGGCGAACCACGCGGTGTAAAGCTTCTCGTTACAGTCACGCAGGCTCTGCGGTTTGTTGACGATCAATGTGCCTTGCTCTTCTGCACGTTCCAGCAGGTAGGTGGCATAGATGAATTCGGTATCGAACGGCGGATCTTTACGCATCAGCACTACGTTGAGATCGGCCAGCGGGATGACCTGCTCACTGCCGAACTCGTACCATTTGTCGTAGTTTTGCTCCACGCTCAGCAGGCGCGTGCGGGCGTAGGTCACGCCACCGCGCAGGGAGAGATCGCCCATCTCCATGTAATGAATTTCGTAACCACGGCGCTGTGCTTCCAGCAACATGGCGAAGCTGGTGTCTTTTTTAATGTTGATGGACGAAATTGGGTCCATAACGATGCCAAGCTTAATCATTATTCTCTCCTCAAAGGGGGATTTTCTTGCCCCGTTCCGTGACAGCGCTGCGGCTTTTCACGTGCGTAGTTTTACAACCCGAAAGTATCCCTTAACCGAGGTCACCAAACCTCACCTGAAGTGCCGTAATGGCCGTGAGCGCAGTGGTTTCTGTGCGCAGCACGCGTGGGCCTAACAAAATATCGGTGAAACCCTGCTGCGCCGTCATGGCAATTTCGTCTGCTGAGAGACCACCTTCCGGACCAATCAGCAGGCGAACACGTTCAACCGGCTGTGGCAGGGTGTTAATACTGTGGCTGGCACGTGGATGCAGATTGAGCTTTAAACCACTCTCCTGCTCAGCACACCAGGCTTCCAGCGTCATCGCTTCACGGATTTCCGGCACACGATTACGGCCGCACTGTTCGCAGGCGGCAATCGCAATTTTTTGCCATTGCTGAATCTTTTTCGCCAGTCTTTCAGCATCCAGCTTTACGCCGCAGCGCTCCGAAAACAAGGGTGTAATCACGTTCACGCCGAGTTCGATCGATTTCTGGATGGTGAATTCCATTTTTTCGCCGCGCGACATCACCTGCCCAAGATGGAGATGGAGCGGAGATTCACGGTCATCAGGCTGACTGGCAAGGACCCTTACTTTTACACGCTTTTTATCAGCCTGGGTGATTTCGGCGTTAAAAGTCAGATTACTGCCATCAAACAGCTCAATTTGTTGACCGGCGGTCATGCGCAGCACGCGCCCGACGTGGTTAGCGGCATCTTCATCGAGGAAGACTTCACTGTTAACTTCAAGAGGTTCGGGATGATAAATGCGAGGTATGCGCATGCGGTTCCTGCCAGCGTTATGCCGTGTCATCGGACACGGCCCAATCGGAAAAAAGCTAGTGTAGGGTAGCGCTTTTAGCGCTGGCAAGCCTGTTGTACATAGGGATTGTGATTTCCCTGCACCTGCGCGATGCGGTTGTCGCGTTCGCACTCCCATTGGCTTACCGGATATTGCTTGTTCCAGGCGGTAAACAACTGAGTCTGCTGGCGTGACAGACGCAGCTGATACTGGTCACGCATGTAGAAGTAGGTGCGGGCGATGGCGCCGCGTGCACGCTCGGGTGGCTGCGCCAGCTTCTGCTTGAAATCGACTTTCATTGCGCACTGACCATATTGCGCGTCGCCGCCATTCCACTGACTGTACTGGAAATTATTGCGATCGCCATTCACTTCACCAATCGCTGGCTGCAGATTATGCAGGTCGCTTTCAATGCGGCGATAATCGGCATCTTTACTGCAGTTTTTACGACCGCCGTTTTGCCAGCACTGGCGCTGATGGCCGAACTCCCATGCCGGCATCACATGTTCCCACTCAATACGTTCAGCGCGATTGGTATTTTTACGGACGCTGTAGCCGCAGCTACTGAGATCGGGCACGCCTTTCTTGCCGTGCCAGCTGATTTTGCAGCCGCAGTAAAATTCTGCCGGGGCATCGGCATTGATCTGCGCGGCGACCACTTTGGCCTGCTGGAAGTTATTTTGATTGTAGTGGGTAATGCTGAGGCTGAAGGCGCTAATGGGGGCAACTAATAAGGAGAGTAACAACAGCGTTTTGCGAGACATATTCCAAAAATTACCTGATGCGTAAAAAGGCGGCAGGGTAGCAGAATGGCGCAGGATGGGATATCAGATAAACGGATTAACCTGCTGAAAATTCACCAGGTTGAAGCAGAGTACCGCATTGCACGCAGCGGTATTCACTTTCACCCCGTAACACGCGGTTGTGACGGCGCACGGTGAGCTGGTGCTGCTGACAGCGGCAGCGATAGGGGAAGGTGTTGCTGCGCACCGAGGCGATTTCGAACTGATGGGTACGACGCGCGGGAACGCCGAGCACGCTCTCCATCATCCACTTCCACTCTTTGCCGTGCGGCGGCACGCGACCAAAGGTTTTCCATACCAGCAGGTGCGCCAGCTCGTGCGGCACCACCTCATCCACAAAGGCCTGCTGATTCTCCAGCAATAGCACCGGGTTAATGCGAATCTCCCATTTCTCCAGGCAGGCCGTACCGGCAGCGGTACCGCGCTGCTGATACACCAGCTTCGGCTCGTCATAGTGACGCTCCAGCTTTTCATTGGCGAGCTGCAAATGGTGACGCAACGAGCGCATCACGGCTTGTTGCAGGGCAATGGGAAGGCGAGGTGTTTTCATGCCGGGCAGGATAACCTGGTACGCACAAATGCGCACCTGACGAAACGCACAAAAAAAGGGCCGCCAATCGGCAGCCCTTCGTATCGCTTATCGACCTTATTGCTGGCCGATATCGCGCAGTTTTTTGCCTTTCATCAGGTTGCGCTCAATGTGTTCCAGCGAGACGTTTTTGGTCTCGGGAATCAGCGCCACGGTCAGCAGGATAAAGAACACGTTCAGACCTGCGTACACCCAGAAGGTCGGCGCGTTGCCCAGTGTGTTGAGCATGGTCA
The DNA here is from genome assembly GCF_000963995.1 of Pantoea sp. SM3. Taxonomy (NCBI): domain Bacteria; kingdom Pseudomonadati; phylum Pseudomonadota; class Gammaproteobacteria; order Enterobacterales; family Erwiniaceae; genus Pantoea; species Pantoea sp. SM3. Next base: position 88,170 of record NZ_JZRD01000013.1, on the reverse strand, counting down.
GGAAGGTGGCACCGACGATCATGTTGGCAATCCAGTTGGTTGCGGTCGACACGGTGATACCAAAATCGCGGCCTTTCAGCGGCTGAATTTCTGAGCACAGTACCCAGATCAACGGACCCGCAGACATCGCAAAACCAACGATGAACATCAGCAGCATGGCGACAGCAAAGTACTGTGCGGATGCAGAGTTGATGCCGATGTGCAGCATGGTACCGAGGATACCCATACCGGCAGCCATCACGATGAAGCCCAGCACCAGCGTCGGTTTACGGCCCCAGCGATCCACCAGGCCAATCGCAATAAAGGTCGCCAGTACGTTGACCAGACCGACAATGACGGTGCCCCACATCTGCTGAGTGGTATTAGCGAAGCCCGCAATCTCAAAGATTTTTGGCGCGTAATACATGATGACGTTCATACCAGTGAACTGCTGCATCACCTGCAACAGCACACCCAGGAACACCGCACGGCGGAAGTTACTGTTGCTCTGGAACAGCTGCCAGCCAGACTGTTTGATCTTCAGGCTTTCACGAATCTCATCCAGTTCACGTTTAGCTTGTTCGCTGGTATCACGCAGACGAGCCAGCACGCGTTCTGCACTGCGGAAATCGCCTTTCGCCGCCAGCCAGCGTGGGCTGTTTGGCAGGAAGAATACGCCCACCAGCAGCAGCACTGCCGGAATGGTGATGATGCCCAGCATCCAGCGCCATGCGCCAGCGTCACTGAAAGCGGTATCAGACAGATACGCGCCAAGGATACCGATGGTGATCATCAACTGATACAGAGAAATCATGCTGCCACGAATCTTTTCCGGTGCGATTTCAGAAAGATACAGAGGAGCAGTGTAAGACGCGACACCCACGGCCAGGCCGAGCACCACACGTGCAGCAATCAGCATGTCCGGGCTAACCGCCATGGCTGACCACAGTGAACCGATCACGAACAGAATCGCACCCGCCATCAGGCTCTTTTTACGGCCGAGATGTGAAGACATCCAGCCGCTACCAATCGCACCGACAGCCGCACCGAACATCATTGAGCTGACAATCCACTCTTGCTCATGTGCAGTCACGTTGAAATCTTTGGCGATGAAGGGCAGGGCACCAGCGATAACGCCGATATCCAGACCAAATAGCAGGCCGGCCAGAGCCGCTAAGAAGCAGACAAACAAGGTCATCATCTTGTTCGACGTTCTGCTCTTATGAGTATTACCAGGCATAATGCCTCCGAAGTTTATCTATCATTGTTTTTATCAATGTTATGAAACCTGCCGACGGAAAAAAGTGAGGATGATCACATCAGTGTAATCGGTTACACACACTGAAACCCTGCAATCCAGCATTTTCCGCCTGAAGTAGTTACGTAACCAGTAAGGTATAGCACCCTTTAAGTTTCTGACATCTCTCTAAATATCGGCTATCAGACGACGCTGAAAATAACGCATTTTAATGCGAATAACTACGCTGAAAATTCTCTAAATGACAGATTACAAAAGGTTTTCAAAATGTAATCGTTAACACTTTGTTGTAAACAGAGAAAATGAAGTGTAGACGGCGGGGAAAAATGTGCTGGCTGGTTAACGGGCGAGGTATCAGAAGACATGAAGAGCCCCACTCATGAGGGAGTGTTGGGCAAACCATTGCAGTTTTGATGAGTCGACAGCACGGGCAGTTAAAAAAATGCCAGTCAGGTTTAACTGGCTGGCATGACGCAATAAGCGGACCCTATACAGAGAACGACGGGGTTAATTAATTGAATAACTCAGGGAGTACGGGCCGGATTTGTTTTCCATGCCGTATACCTTACCGCTGTAATCAACATGTATCCTGTCGCCATCTACCGCAACAGAGGATATTGTTCCACCCCCTGTCAGGAATGGGAATTCTGCGTTTAGCGCCTTCACATCGGCGCCGCCTGTATTATGAAAGTAATAACGGAAAACAGTTGGCACTGTTGCCCCACCATCATTGTTTTGCGTAGTGTAAAGCCATAGTTCCGCACTGACCTGCCGCACACTCTGAAGTGAATCATTCGCGCGGGGATCTGGTTGATAAGTAAACCAAACGAAAGCCAATAGCATGATCGTGAGTAGCCAGTGGATACCATTAATAACCGTTCTGGCGCGCATAATCGATGCCCTCCCGGATAGCACGTTGGTCTTCGGGGTCATCACCATAAGGCGGGCCACCTCGCCAGTTTCCCCATTCAGGACGTGAAGTTCCGGCACGAGACTGCGCCCATCCGGCTCCCATGAGTAAAATCTCAGCTGGAATACCCGCTGCAGTACCCGTCGCACCAAAGTTAAAGTTACCAAATGCGGCCCAGTACGGATCAAATTGTTTGTAATCCCATGGTCCACGCCTGCGAACTTTTTGGTAGAACCAGTAATACGTTTGCGGCAATGCCATGTTGCATCCATAGCCGCGACTGCGTGCTTCTCTCATATTGTTTTGTAAGATCTGAATTGCGCCGCTGGGGGCAATGCCAGGTGGTGATGCCATATCCAACTCCCTTTGCATTTTCCATGTTATTAGTGTGGGATTGTGTAATAAATAGAAACAACATAAAAGGTCGCCACGGGCACAATTGCGGGCAGTTAAGGATTAGCTGAAAGAGTGGCCCTGTCCGTACGAAGAACCATCACCGGGTCACATTTTTAAACGGACAAATGACGTTAGCTCGAAAGTTTGGATGGTGAGTCTGTTGGGAAGACAGCAACAAAAAAATGCCAGTCAGACTTAACTGACTGGCATTACTATTTAAGCGGCTTGTTTTTCGCTTAAGCGGGCTAAATTACAGGCCCGCAGCCTCACGCAGTTGAGCAGCTTTATCCGTCTGCTCCCACGGGAAGTGTTCGCGACCAAAGTGACCGTAAGCCGCGGTCTCTTTGTAGATAGGTTTCAGCAGGTCCATCATCTGAATCAGGCCGTAAGGACGCAGGTCGAAGAACTCACGTACCAGCAGGGTCAGCTGTTCGGTAGGGACCTTCTCAGTACCGAAAGTTTCCACCATGATGGAGGTTGGCTCAGCCACGCCAATCGCGTAAGAAACCTGAATTTCGCAACGGTCAGCCAGACCTGCCGCGACGATGTTTTTCGCGACATAGCGCGCTGCGTAGGCAGCAGAACGGTCAACTTTAGACGGGTCTTTACCAGAGAACGCACCACCACCGTGACGCGCCATACCGCCGTAGGTATCAACGATGATTTTACGACCCGTCAGACCGCAGTCGCCCATTGGGCCGCCGATCACAAAGCGACCGGTTGGGTTGATGTGGTATTTGGTGCTGGCATTCACCCACTCAGCAGGCAGTACCGGCTTGATGATCTCTTCCATCACCGCTTCACGCAGATCGGCTGTCGAAATTTCTTCAGCGTGCTGAGTTGACAGTACAACCGCATCGATACCGACAATTTTGCCGCCATCGTACTGGAAAGTGATCTGGCTTTTCGCATCCGGACGCAACCACGGCAGTGTACCGCTTTTACGCACTTCAGCCTGACGCTGCACCAGACGGTGCGCATAGGTCACCGGAGCGGGCATCAGCACGTCTGTTTCGTTGGTGGCATAGCCAAACATCAGGCCCTGGTCGCCTGCGCCCTGTTCCAGCGGATCGCTACGGTCAACGCCCTGGTTGATATCAGGAGACTGCTTGCCAATCGCGCTCAGTACGGCGCAAGAGTTTGCATCGAAGCCCATATCGGAATGGACATAGCCGATTTCACGTACGGTATTACGGGTGATCTCTTCGATATCAACCCATGCGCTGGTGGTGATTTCACCGCCAACCAGCACCATACCGGTTTTAACGTAAGTTTCGCAGGCCACGCGTGCTTTAGGATCCTGTTCGAGGATCGCATCTAACACGGCATCGGAAATTTGGTCAGCGATTTTATCAGGATGTCCTTCTGATACGGACTCAGATGTAAATAGGTGTTTAGCCATTCTGTTCTTTACCTTACAAATGGTTTGAATTCGACTGCATAGCGTAAGTGGACCAGGCCAACTCGACGCCCCTTCAGGCAAAGCCGCGAGCAGTAGGGAGTATGGGCGCATTCGCCGACACCGCCTGGATGTTAACCAGTTTAGATGGAAAACCATCTGGACGGCTATTCTAGGTCACACAGTGAGCACTTTTCCAGTGCTTTTTCGGATTCCGCACGTTTACGCAAGTGGGCAGATGGAAGAAATTCCTGACACCTTCCACAGAATCCAGACAAAGATTTTGCTTTTTCACCCTGCAGACTGTATAAAACGCCGCTGCTGTCGACCACAGTACAAAAGGATGACGCCACCGTGCGTCGCGCCGTCAGAGCTGTTCTCTGATTTTCACCCAGGCCGTTTCTCGTTTGCTGTTTGCAGGCGTTGGAGGTGATAAAAGTAATGAACCACACTTCTCTTCTTCCCGGTTCACTGCGCTCTATGTGCGCGCTGGCAATCCTATCCCAATCCAGTTTTATTCTTTTCTCTCGTCGAAGTTTTGCGCGTTGCGGTAATTATCCCGACACGAGCGCCGGCTAAGCTATTCCCTCATTTCTGTCACTGTGTTTCACTCGTCTTACGCGGTACAAGCGTTGGCTTTTGGCCCGTTTTTTACTGACTGCGGCGTGGTGTTTTACACTTAGAGTCAGCAACGTGCACGGCAACCCGATAATCGGAGCTCAGCAGGATGGGGAAATGTTTACCCGGACTCACAACAGCAAGACCCGGCAACTGTTTCATATTTCAACGGAAAATTGAGGTTCGCGATGTCTGACGACATGAAGAATATCAAGGGTTCGTCAGCTGGCGAACAGGGTGTACTCCGCTCCATGCAGGAGGTGGCGATGAACGATCAGGAAGCAAGCAGAATGCTGCGTACCTACAATATTGCCTGGTGGGGTAATAACTATTATGACGTCAACGAGCTGGGCCACATCAGCGTGTGCCCGGATCCGGATCAGCCGGAAGTGCGCGTTGACCTGGCGAAACTGGTCAAAGAGCGTGAAGCCGATGGCCAGCGTCTGCCTGCGCTGTTCTGCTTCCCGCAGATTTTACAGCATCGCCTGCGTTCGATTAACGCCGCCTTTAAACGTGCGCGCGAATCTTACGGCTATAAAGGTGACTACTTCCTGGTTTACCCAATCAAGGTTAACCAGCATAAGCGCGTAATCGAGTCGCTGGTGAACTCCGGTGAACCACTGGGTCTGGAAGCCGGTTCGAAAGCGGAGCTGATGGCAGTGCTGGCGCACGCCGGTAAAACCCGTTCCGTGATCGTCTGCAACGGCTACAAAGACCGTGAATACATTCGCCTGGCGCTGATCGGTGAGAAGCTCGGTCACAAAGTTTACCTGGTCATCGAGAAGATGACTGAGGTTCGCCTGGTGCTGGAAGAGGCGGAACGCCTGAATGTGATCCCGCGTTTGGGGATTCGTGCGCGTCTGGCATCGCAAGGCTCCGGCAAATGGCAGTCGAGCGGTGGCGAGAAGTCTAAATTTGGTCTGGCGGCGTCGCAGGTATTGCAGCTGGTGGACATCATGCGCAAAGCCGGTCGTCTCGATAGCCTGCAACTGCTGCATTTCCATCTCGGTTCGCAGATGTCGAACATCCGCGACATCGCCACCGGCGTGCGCGAATCGGCGCGCTTCTATGTGGAGCTGGCGAAACTCGGCGTCAACATCAAATGCTTCGATGTCGGCGGCGGTTTGGGCGTCGATTATGAAGGTACGCGTTCGCAGTCTGATTGTTCGGTGAACTACGGCCTGAACGAATACGCCAACAACGTGATTTGGGCGATTGGCGATGCCTGTGAAGAGAACGGTCTGGAGCATCCAACGGTCATCACGGAGTCAGGTCGTGCGGTGACGGCGCACCACACCGTATTGGTCTCCAACATCATTGGGGTTGAGCGCAACGAATTCAGTACGCCAGTGGCACCGGATGTGGATTCACCGCGTCCGATTCAGAGCCTGTGGGATACCTGGCAAGAGATGCACGAGCCGAACGTCCGTCGTTCGCTGCGTGAATGGCTGCACGATAGCCAGATGGATTTGTTCGATATCCATACTGGCTACTCTTCCGGCACCTATGATCTCGGTCAGCGCGCCTGGGCAGAGCAGCTCTATTTGAGCATTTGTCACTATATCCAGCAGCATCTGGACCCAAGCAACCGCGCGCACCGTCCAATCATTGATGAATTGCAGGAGCGCATGGCGGATAAGATTTACGTCAACTTCTCGCTGTTCCAGTCAATGCCGGATGCATGGGGTATCGATCAGCTGTTCCCGGTGCTGCCGCTGGAAGGGCTGAACAAGATCCCTCAGCGTCGTGCGGTGTTGCTCGACATCACCTGTGACTCCGACGGCACCATCGATCACTACGTGGATGGCGACGGTATTGCGACTACCATGCCGATGCCAGAGTACGACATTGATAATCCGCCGATGCTGGGCTTCTTTATGGTGGGCGCGTATCAGGAAATCCTCGGCAATATGCACAACCTGTTTGGTGATACCGAAGCGGTTGACGTGTTTGCCTTCCCGGATGGCAGTGTAGAAGTGCAGTTGTCAGATGAAGGCGATACCGTGGCGGACATGCTGCAATACGTGCAGCTGAACCCGAACGATTTGATGACGCTGTTCCGCGATCAGGTTACCCGGCAGCATGATATCGACGAAGACCTGCGCGCGCAGTTCCTCGAAGAGTTTGAAAGCGGTCTGTATGGATACACTTATCTCGAAGATGAGTAATCGTTAATGCGCTTAGCGGGCCCTGGTCAGGGCCCGTTTCATTCCCCTGCCATTCTATTTTCTTATTCCTTCTTTATTTATTTAAAATGTGATGAAGATCATCTTCAAAGAATCTTAACCTTGCGTTTTAAACTCGCGCTTTAAATACGTCTTTTCTATCTCCTTTATTTTCATTCATTAAGCCAAAAGCACACAGTGTCGCGCGTCTTAATACCCTTCCATTAACTACTGATTTCGTAAGGATTAGGTAGCCTGACTGTTATGTTTTTCTTGCAATGTATAATCAAAATTTAAACATTAAGAGTTGAATAGTACCGGTTAGAAATTGAGTTTATTGGAATCTTTTGGAGCTAATTAATTCCAGAAGAAAAAACTGCATTTTAGGACAAAAATAAACTACCACAATTGTTGACTTAATTTTTATGATTTAAAATCAATTGTTTATATTTTTTTAGATCTGTCAAGGTTAGCGGTAAGTTAAATTTTTCTAGGAATTATCTGATCGTTATCTGAAATTAAAAGAAATTCACTCACGAAATTGATAGTTTTAAACGATTAAAGCTGAGGTCGGCATTTACTAAAATCTATTTTTCAAACTGTAAGGTGTGCGTTAGGCTTCAGTTAAGGTGTTAAGTTTTATCGATGTTTCCCTTACCTCTCACATGAGTAATCCTGACAATTCAGGAGTATCAGTTAGTTGCAGAAGGGACCGTGAAATGAGCAATCAACCCGAATACATTTTTTTGTTAGAACCGGTTCACGACATCACCGGGGAGTTGATTGCATGGGAGTTGCTTACACGATTCTCAGATGATGCAGATATTAATAATAAGCGTAACCCTTGCAGGGACGAAGGGTTCTTCAGTCGGCTTCCTGCTGACGAGAAATGGCAGTTATTCCTCCACCAGATCGGAAAAATTATTCAGCTATACCAGAAAGGGTTTGATCAGATAGTCAGTGTAAATGTGGATAGAGATATCGTCGCCGGTATTTTCGAAGATGCTGAAATACAAAAAAAACTGGCGAAACTGACGTTGTTGCGTTTAGAGATATCCGCCTTCTTTACCGCGCGCTTTAACAGCGCAGACCTGCTGATATTAAAAGGTGTCGCGAAGGTGACACACGCCCCTTTATGGCTTGATGACTTTGGTCCGGGTTATTCCAATCTGACCATGCTTGATAGCGGAATATTTGAAATCGTCAAGATTGACAAAGAATTTTTTTGGCAATTTGGCGACGGTCTCATTTTTGACACGCTGCTTAGCCACCTCAACCAATTATGCAAAGGCGTGATTGTTGAGGGCGTTGAAAGCCAATCACACCTCGACCTGCTCGCGCACAAAGCAGTCTACGGTATGCAAGGCTATCACTGGCAGAGTGTCTATCTGAATGATTTTATTAAGCAATCCTGAATTGGCATGGGTTCGGCCAGGACAGTCGGGGGCAGATAAAATGTCTCACAATGGGTTTGTTGCATTCAACTTGATTTGTGCTCGCCCACTAGAAAATAGAGACATTTCCCCCTTTGTTCCGCTGAAAAATAAACCCAACCCTCTCTCGGGATGGAGGCTTAACTCGGCTCAGCGCGATTTCATCATGAGTTTTTATGAAATCGACCAAGAGAAGAAGTGAATAGTCATCTGGATTATTCGCCATTGAAGCCGGTCTCTGCGGATACCGGGCGTTTTTATGGAATTTAATAACTGCGCGGGATTTCGATAACATGAATAATATCTCTATCACTCCTAAAGGTGGGACAGTTGCTTCTGAAGTCAGTGGCAGCCAGGTCAATTTATCTGCGCCAAGCGTAGTTAAACTTCACCTTAATCAATCAGATATTAAGTCTTTCACACGCAATGGTAATGATTTAGTCGTCACCACAAAATCTGGTGAAGTAGTTGTTATTCATAACTTTTATACGGCAGCAGGCGACAGTGACCTGGTGCTGCAGGATGACAAAGGTGCGCTGTGGTGGGTTGAAGATCCGGGCACTGATGGGTTCCAGTACGTCAACATCGACAGCACCGAAGGGCTGTTGGCTGAGAACACCACCAATGATGGCACCATCGCGGCCTTCGGTATCGGTGGTGCAGCTCTGGCAGGCTTGGGCGCGATGTTTGCCGGTTCGGCGGGCGGTGGCAGCGGTAATGCCGCAGTCAGTGACGGTAGTACCGGTGGTGGTAATAACGGCGGTGGTAACAACGGCGGCGGTAATAACGGTGGCGGCAACAATGGTGGAGGCGATACCACTCCTCCAGCCGTAGTCACCAACCTGGTGGTCAGTGATAACGTTGGTCCCTATCAGGGCGCAATCACCACGGGATCAGTCACTGATGACAACACTCCAACCTTAAGTGGCAACGGCGAAGTCGGGGCCATTATTCGCGTTTATGATGGCACAACGCTGCTGGGTTCCACCGTAGTGGGCTCGAATGGCACCTGGACTTTCACTTCCCCAACGTTGCCAGACGGTTCACATAGCCTGACCGTCACCGCGACCGATGCGGCTGGCAATACCAGTGCCGCCAGCGATCCGATCACCTTTACCGTGGATACCACTGCGCCAGAAGCGGTGAGTGATCTTAGTGTCGGGAATAACGCCGGCTCGGTGGTGATTCCCATCACGAACGGCGGCGCAACCAATGACACCACACCAGTGCTGAGCGGCCGAGGCGAGGTGGGGAGTATTATCACTATTCGCGATGGCGATACCGTTCTGGGCAGCGTCACCGTAGGCAGTAACGGCAGCTGGAGTTTCACCAGTCCCGCGTTAGATCAGGGGAGTCATACCCTCAGCATCACCTCAACAGACGCGGCGGGCAACACCAGCGCAGCGACCACTATTACCTTCAAGGTCGATACCGAAGCACCGGCCAGCGCCACGGGTCTGGCCTTAAGCGGAAATGCTGACGGTACTGCAACACAGGTTTCCAGCGGCGGAACAACGGATGACAGCACACCAACCCTGAGCGGAAATGGTGAAGTAGGCGCGGTGATCAGTGTTTATGACAACAACATTCTGATTGGCACGGCGGTGGTCGGTAGCGATAGCACCTGGAGCTTCACTACGCCAGCTCTCAGCAACGGTCCACACAGTCTGACCGTGACGCAGATCGATGCTGCCGGCAATGTCAGCTCGGTTTCTGATGCGTTTGATTTTAATGTGCAGGCTGGGCTACCTCCAGCCACCACCTCGCTGGAAATTACCGACGACACCGGCAACACTCTGGTGCAGCTGGCTAACGGCGCCAGCACCCATGACAGCACGCCAACGCTGAGTGGGCTGGCCATTGCCGGTGCACTGATCACCCTCTACAACGGCACGACAGAAATTGGCAGTGTGGTGGCGGGCCCGGATGGACAGTGGAGCTTCACGCCAGCTGCACTTGCAGATGGCACTTACAGCTTCCATGCCTCTGTCACCGATACCGATGGCGATGGCAGCGTGACGCAAACGCCGATCATTGTCATCACCATCGATACAGTGGTGCCGAGTGCTGCAGCGGGCTTGCAGTTGAGTGATAACGACAGTGGTACCGTGCAGCCTATTGCTTCAGGGGGGGCAACCAATACCTCTCATCCAGTGCTGAGCGGCACAGCGGAACCTGGCAGCACCGTTACCGTTCGTGATGGTACGATCGTACTTGGCACCACCACAGTGGGCAGCAACGGCAGCTGGAGCTTTACCTCCCCAACCCTCTCAGAGGGTAGCCATAGTCTTACCACCACCGTGACCGATCCTGCAGGTAACACCAGCGCAGCATCGGATCCTATCACCTTCACCGTCGATACCCAGGCGCCAGCGGCTGCCAGTAATCTGGTCGTCACTGACGATGTCGGCGCCAGCACCGGGCCGCTCACGACCGGAGCAACGACTGACGACAATACGCCGACTCTTAGCGGTAACGCCGAAGCGAACAGTATCGTAAAAATTTACGATGGCACGACGCTGTTGGGAAGTGTTGCAGTCGGCAGCAGTGGCAGCTGGAGTTTCACCACGCCAGTTCTGAGCAATGGCAGCCATACGTTAAGCACCACGGTGACTGATGCGGCGGGAAATGTCAGCCAGGCAACCACCGGATTTGGCATCACTGTTGCTGCGGGAGTGCCACCAACCACCAGTACGCTGCAAGTCACCGACGATAGCGGTAGCACGCTGAAAGTTCTGCCAAATGGCTCCAGCACGCATGATAAAACACCAGTCCTGAGCGGCCTGGCGGCGGCCGGGGACATCATCACGCTTTACAACGGCACTACACTGCTGGGCAGCACCACGGCGGGTTCAGATGGACAATGGAGCTTCACCCCGGCTTCGCTGGCGGATGGAACTTATGCCTTCCATGCCGTGGCGACCGATAGCACCGGAAACCCCACCAATTCCGTTACCATCAACATCACCATCGATACCGTTGCGCCCGCAGTGGCAGGCGATCTGCAACTCAGTAACAACAACGGAAGTGTTGTTACGCCAATCGCTGCAGGCGGCACGACCAGCGACAATACCCCCGTACTCAGCGGCACGGCAGAACCGGGAAGCATCGTCACAGTAAGTGATGGTAGCAATGTGCTGGGTACGGCGACAGTGGGGGCTAATGGCAGCTGGAGCTTCACCTCGCCAGCTCTGAGTGACGGTAGCCATAGCCTGACCACGACGGTCACCGATGCGGCGGGTAACACTGGTCCAGCATCGACACCCGTTACGTTAACCGTAGACACCACACCGCCTGCCGCAGTAAGCGGTTTAGTGGTCACCGATAATGTTGGCGACTCACAGGGTGCATTGGCATCAGGAGATGTCACTGATGACAATACGCCAACGCTGAGTGGCACGGGCGAACCAAACGCGCTGTTAAGTATTTATGATGGCACCACTTTGCTGGGCAATGTGACCGTGAATACGGACGGCACCTGGACCTTCACCACCCCAGCACTGAGTAATGGCAGCCACACTTTCACCATCACCGCCACAGACGCAGCCGGTAACGTGGGGCCAACCAGCCCGCCGTTTACGGTGAATATCGAAGCCGGATTGCCAGCAGCGACCACTTCACTGCAGGGTATTGATGACAATGGGAATACCGTCGAACCGTTGACCAATGGTGCCAGTACCAATGACCCTACACCGGTGCTGATTGGTGTGGCGAGTCCGGGAAATATCATCACTTTGTATGATGGAGGTACGCTGCTCGGTAGCACAACGGCGGGTAGCAATGGCCAATGGTTATTCAGAGTTGGCACGCTGTCGAATGGTGCGCACGCGCTGCATGGCACCATTACCGATGCGGCAGGTAACGTAACGCCAACTGCCACACTCAATATCACGGTCGACACCATTGCACCGGATGCCGCCAGCGGATTGCAGCTGATTAACGATGCAGGCAGCACCGCCGTCCCTATCACCGTAGGTAGCGTCACCAATGATCCGACTCCCGTGCTGAGCGGTAGCGCAGAGGCGGGTAGCGTTGTCACGGTTCGTGACGGCAGCACCGTTCTGGGTACGGTGACGGTCGGCAGTAACGGCACCTGGACTTTCACTACCCCGGCACTGGGTGAAGGCAATCACAGTCTGACCACCACCGTGACGGATGCGGCAGGTAACGTCAGCCCGGCAACCACGCCGATCTCCTTCAGTGTAGATACCACTGCACCCGCAACTGTCAGTGGCCTGGTGGTGACCGATGATGTGGGTAGTAGCACGGGGCCACTGACATCGGGGGCAACCACCGATGACAGCACACCAACCTTGAGTGGCACTGCGGAAGCGGGCAGCATCGTAAAAGTTTACGATGGCACCACTCTGCTGGGGTCGGCTGCAGTAGGCAGCAATGGTAGCTGGACCTTCACGCCAGCATCACCGCTGACTAACGGCCAGCATAACTTCACTACCACGGTGACCGATGCTGCAGGCAACGTCAGCCCAGCTTCACCGGCCTTTACGGTCAACATTGATGCGGGCGTGCCTGCAACCAACGATCTGATCGTCGTGTCGGATGATAGCGGCAGCACCATTGTTCAGTTGACGGATAACTCCAGCACTCATGACACCACGCCGGTGTTAAGCGGTTTGGCGGGCGCGGGCGACCTGATCACTATCTTCAACGGCACGACCGTGTTGGGCTCGGTGACGGCAGGCAGCAATGGGCAGTGGAGCTTTACGCCATCTGCTTTAATTGACGGCACATACGCCTTCCACGCTCAAGCGACAAATCCAACAACCGGCGCGGTGGCAGATACCCCTACCATTAATGTTACTATCGACACCACTGTTCCGACGGCACCAACCAATGTTGGACTGACGAATGGGGATGGCGATCCGATCCCTTCAGGCAGCAGCACTAACACCAATACGCCAACCCTCACCGGCAGTGGTGGAGAGCCTGGCAGTACCGTAACCATTTCCGATGGCACCACGGTAATTGGTACCACCACAGTCGGTGGCGATGGCACCTGGACATACACCACTCCGCCTCTAAGCGACGGCAACCATAGTCTGACGTCAACGGTGACGGATCCAGCGGGCAACACCAGTCCGTCCTCAACGCCAGTGACAGTGACCGTGGATACTCAGCCTCCGGCAGCGGCTGGCAATGTCCAACTCACTAACGAGGGTGGCACGCCAATTACTTCTGGCGGCAGCACTAATGACAACACGCCAACCCTGAACGGCACCGCAGAACCGGGCAGTACGGTAACCGTTTCTGATGGCGGCGCGGTATTGGGCACCGCCACGACCGGAGGCGATGGCACCTGGAGCTATACCCCCACCACGCCGCTGGGCGATGGCAACCATAGCCTGACCACAACCGTCACCGATCCAGCGGGTAATACCGGACCGGCTAGTACGCCCGTCATTGTAACAGTAGACACCACCGCGCCCGCTGCAGCATCCGGTGTGCTGCTGAGCAATGATTCCAGCGGCACCGCCGTACCGATCACTGGCGGCACCACCAATGACACCACGCCGGTGCTGAGTGGTCGTGCCGAACCTGGCAGCACGGTTAACGTGTCTGATAACGGTACCGTGATTGGCTCGACCACGGTGGGTAATGACGGCAACTGGAGCTTTACGCCATCGTCCCCGTTGAGCGATGGCAGCCATAGTCTGACCACGACCGTGACGGACCCTGCGGGCAATACCGGCGCGGCAAGCGCACCCATCTCAGTCACCGTGGATACCACTATCCCTGCTGCACCGGGTAATGTGGCGTTGAGCAATGATGAGAGCGGCACCCCTGTACCGATTACCTCTGGTGCGGCGACCAATGATGTCACGCCAGTTCTGAGTGGATCGGCAGCGGCAGGCAGCACGATCACTGTCTCTGATGGTGGCACCGTGCTGGGTAGCGTGGTGGTGGGCAGTGGTGGCACCTGGAGCTTTACGCCAACGACGCCGTTAGGTGAAGGCAGTCACAGTATTACTGCGACCACCACCAGCCCGGCAGGCAATACCAGTGCGCCATCTTCGCCAATCGTCATCACGGTCGATACCACAGCGCCTGCAGAAGCGAGTGGTCTGCAGCTCAACAATGACAGTAGCGGCACGCCAGTACCTATTGCCGCAGATGGCACCACCAATGACACCACTCCAGTCCTGAGTGGTACCGCTGAACCGGGCAGCACGGTGAATGTTTCTGACAACGGCACGGTGATTGGTTCGGCCACCGTTGGCAGCAATGGTAGCTGGAGTTTCACCCCAACGACGCCGCTGGAGACGGGTTCGCATAGCCTGACGACCACCGTGACGGATCCGGCCGGCAACACCGGTCCGGAAACCACACCGATTACCTTTAACGTGGACACCACGCAGCCTGAACCTGCTAGTGGGCTGGTGCTGAACAATGACACCAGCGGTACGGCGGTACCGATTACCAATGGCGCGACCAATGACACCACACCGGTGTTAACCGGTTCAGCCGATGTTGGCAGCACTGTTACCGTGCTGGATGGCACCACGGTTCTGGGCACTGTGGTTGTAGGCGCTGGCGGGACCTGGAGCTTCACTACGCCAGCGCTGAGCCAGGGCGATCACAGTCTGACCACGACGGTGACCAGCCCGGCAGGTAACGTGAGCGAGGCTTCACCAGCCATCACCTTCACCGTGGATACACAAGCACCTGCAGCGGCAGGAGGGCTGCAGTTCACCACCGACGACGGCACGCCAATTGCCACAGGCGGATCCACCAGCGATACCACGCCAACCCTGAGCGGAACTGCTGAAGTCGGCAGTACGGTTACCATCTCCGAAGGGACCACCGTGCTTGGCTCTGTCGTGGTCGGCAGCGGTGGTACCTGGAGCTTCACACCCACAACGCCGCTGGAGGAGGGCAGCCACAGTCTGACCACCGTGGTCACTGACCCGGCAGGAAACAGCAGTGCGCCAACCTCTGAGGTGATTGTCATTGTCGATAGCACCTCTCCGGGGGAAGTCGGCGATCTGCAACTCAGTAATGATTCAACGGGTGTGGCGGTGCCTATTACCGCAGGCAGTGCCACTAACGACGCTACACCAGTACTCAGCGGTACCGCTGAAGCAGGCAGTATCGTCACAGTGAAAGACAATGGCGCCACGATTGGTACCGCGATTGTTGGCAGCGATGGTAACTGGAGCTTTACGCCAGCGGCCGCATTGGCTGAGGGCACACACAGTCTGACTACCATCGTCACCGATTCAACCGGCAACGCCGGTCCTGAATCACCTGCATTTGAATTCAGCGTGGATACCGTTGCGCCTGATTCGGCCAATGCAGTGGTACTGAACAATGACAACGGCGGTGGTGCGATTCCGATCACATCAGGTGGCGCTACCAATGACACCACGCCGGTACTGAGCGGAACAGCGGAGGCGGGTACCATCATCACCGTGCGTGATGGCGATACCGTGCTCGGCAGTGTGCAGGTCGCAGTGGGTGGCGCCTGGAGCTTCACTTCACCTGTGCTCAGTCAGGGTTCGCACAGTCTCACCGCAACCGTGACAGATGCAGCAGGCAACAGCAGTGCACCTTCTACGGCGATCACCTTTACTGTCGATACCCAGGCACCTAACACCGCCGGTGCCGTGCAGTTAAGTAATGACAGCAGCGGCACTGCTGTACCCATCACCGCGGGAAGTGTCACCAATGACAATACGCCAGTACTGAGCGGAACCGCTGAAGTAGGCACGACTGTCACCATCCTTGATGGCAGTAATGTGCTGGGCACTGTAGTGGTGGGCACTGGCGGCACCTGGACCTTTACACCCACATTGGCATTGGGCGAGGGGGTGCACAGTATTACCACCACCGTTACCGATGCTGCGGGCAACGTCAGTGCACCATCAGCGGCGATTGGCTTTACCGTGGACAGCACACCACCAGCGACTCCGGTGGTGACCAGCCTCAGCAATAACAACGCCGGTACTGCCGTGGTGATCACTGCGGGCAGCACCACCAATGACTCCACACCTGTTATTCGCGGAACGGGCGAAATTGGCGCTACCGTGACCATTCGTGATGGCAGTACGGTTCTGGGGACGGCGATTGTCGGTACCAACGGCATCTGGCGCTTCGAGCCGACTACAGCACTGGGCCAGGGCAGCCATACTCTGACGGCTACCGCAACAGACACCGCAGGCAACAGCAGTGCACCTTCTGCTGGCATCACTTTCAGCGTAGATACCATCGCACCTGACGCTATCAGTGATTTGGTGGCGAAAGATGACAGTGGCAATACGCTAACCGGAGTGACCAACGACAATACACCATCCCTGAGCGGCACGGCGGAAGCGGGCAGTATCATCAAAGTTTACGATGGCACCACCCTGATCGGTTCGACTCAGGCTGGCACCGGCGGTACCTGGAACTTCACGACTCAGACCCTGACCGACGGCGCTCACACGCTGACTGCCACCGCCACCGATACGGCGGGCAACGTCAGTGCTGCGGGTAATGCGGTGACGATAACGGTGGATACTTCTGTTCCGTCTACGCCAGATTTTGTGGTCACCAATAACGATGTCTTGCCAACGGAGACAGTAGCGAACAACGGCTATACCAACGACAACACGCCAGTGTTGAGTGGTACCGCTACGGCTAACAGCCTGGTGACCATTTATGATGGCAATACGGCGATTGGTAGCGTCACCACCAATGCGCAGGGCGTGTGGAGCTTCACAGCGGATACGCTGAATGATGGTGCGCATCCACTGACCATTACGGTGACTGATTCAGCGGGCAACGTCAGCCCGGCTTCTGCTGTGGTCACGATCAATATTGACACTGAAGCGCCGGATGTGGCGCAAGGCGTGACCGTCAACAATAACGAAGGCAGCACGTTGGTGCCGATTGCAGCAGACGGCTTTACCAACGACACCACGCCACAACTAACCGGCAGTGCCGAGGCTGGCAGTATCGTCAGGATTTATGACGGTGCTGGCGAAATCGGCTCGGTGTTGGTAGGCAGCAGTGGTAACTGGAGTTTCACCACCGACACCCTGGGCCAAGGTGAACACAATCTGAGTGTGACGGTGACGGATGCGGCAGGTAATACCAGTGCTAATTCCCCAACCCTGACCTTTACCGTGGACAGTGAAGCACCGGATGCAGCGCAAGGTCTGACGCTCGCCAATAACAACAGCGGCACAGAAGTGCCTGTTACGAGCGGCAGCACGACCAATGACAGTACACCGGTTCTGCGCGGTACAGCGGAAGCCAACAGCACCATTATTATCTCTGATGGCAATACCGTTCTCGGTACGGTTATCGCGGATGGCAGTGGTGACTGGAGTTACTCACCAACATTGACAGATGGTACCCATAATCTGAGCGTGGTGGTGCAGGATGCGGCCGGCAATACCAGCCCGATCAGCGACGTCGTGAACGTCACCATTGATACCGTGGCACCGCCATCGGTAACCAACCTGGTGCTGACCAACAACATTGATGGTGCGATTAACATTCCAAACGGCGGTTTGACCAACGACAGCACGCCAGTGCTGAGCGGCAACGGGGAGGTGGGCAGCATCATCACCATCTCTGATGCCAGTGGGGTATTGGGATCCACAACCGTTATTGCCGGTGGCACATGGAGCTTTACGCCACCCACTGCGCTGGCGGACGGTTCTCATACCTTCAGTGTCAGTGCATCTGATGCAGCTGGTAACGTGAGCGGTACCACCACCATTAGTGCGGTGATTGATGCCACACCTCCTGCGGCACCAAGTGCGATTACTGCCAGCAATGACAACGGAACGATGCCGGTGGCGATTGCAAATGGCAGCACCACCAACGACAGTTCGCCGTTTCTCAGCGGTAGTGGTGAAGCGGGTAGCATTATCCGCATCTATGATGGCACCACGGTGTTGGGCAGTACGGCGGTGGGGAGTAATGGTCAATGGAGCTTCAGCGTGCCAGCACTGGATGACGGCACCTATACGCTGCGCGTGACGGCAACGGATGCCGCAGGTAACACCAGTCAGGCCGCGAACACCGTTGACTTCACCGTTGACGCCACTCCACCAGCAACCCCAACGCTGTTGGTGACCAACGACATCACCTCTACGGTCGTGGACAACAACGGATTAGCCAATGACAACACGCCTTCACTGAGTGGTAGCGCCGAGGCGAACAGTCTGGTGACCATTTATGATGGCACCACGGTCATCGGCTCAACCACGGCGACCAGTGGCGGTACCTGGACCTTTACTTCACCGACGCTGACCGACGGTTCGCATACGCTCACTGTCACCGTGACCGATGAAGTGGGTAACGTGAGTACTTCGGCGCCGACTGTCGTTCGCATTGATGCCACACCGCCGCAGCCGGTTAGCGATCTGCTGCTGCAAAACAACAGCGGTGGCACCCCGACTACCATTGCCAATGGCGGCACCACCAATGACAGTACACCACTGCTCAGCGGTAAGGCGGAAGCGGGATCAACCGTA
The DNA here is from genome assembly GCF_000963995.1 of Pantoea sp. SM3. Lineage (NCBI taxonomy): Bacteria > Pseudomonadati > Pseudomonadota > Gammaproteobacteria > Enterobacterales > Erwiniaceae > Pantoea > Pantoea sp. SM3. Next base: position 69,525 of record NZ_JZRD01000013.1, on the reverse strand, counting down.
ACGGTTTATGAGGGTACCACCGTGCTGGGTACTGCAGTGGCAGATACCAATGGCAACTGGAGTGTGGCGACCACAACACTGACCGATGCGACGCATTCGCTAACCATCAATGTCACTGACCCGGCAGGTAACGTCAGCTCCAATGCTTCTGCAACGCTGACTGTGGATACCTCGACACCAGCGCAAGTATTGACGTTTGCGATTTATAACAACGCCAATACCACGCCTGTCGAAGTCGCTAACAATGGCTACTCCAATGACAACACGCCAGTGCTGCGCGGCACTGGTGTCGTAGGCACCACCATCAACATCTTTGTGGATGGCGTGCAAGTAGGCACAACTACGGTAGCGAGCAACGGTGTCTGGCGCTATGAAACGGGCACGCAAACTGACGGTCTCCACAATTATGCGGTGTCAGTCACCAATGCTGCAGGCACCACTAGCGCTCAAACTGCAGCGATTGGCGTCAATATTGATACGGGTATTCCGACTACAGTGAGTGCCCTGGTGGTGAGTGATGATGCAGGTGGCAGCACCGGTAACCTGACGTCTGGCCAAACCACCGATGATAATACGCCAACCTTCGGTGGCTCAGCGGAAGCCGGAAGCACGGTATCTATCTACGATGGTACGACGCTCTTGGGAACCGCGACGGCAACAGGTGGCACATGGACCTTCACGCCATCGGCAGTGTTGTCAAACGGTAGCCATAGTTTCACTTTCACGGTGACGGATCAGGCTGGCAACGTCAGTGCTGCCAGTACCCCGGCATTTACGCTGACTATTGCAGCAGACTTACCGACCACCACCAGTACGTTGGTGATCACAGATGACAGCGGCAGTTCACCTGTGACGCTGATTGATGGTGCGAATACCAAAGACGGTACGCCGGTGCTGACAGGTTCTGCGGATCCGGGTGATGTCATTACCATCCACGATATTAACAATACCGTGCTGGGAAGCCTCACAGTTGGCGCAAGTGGCCAGTGGAGCTTCAATCCGACGCTGGTAGATGGTGCTCACGCGATATATGTGACTACCGTTGATTCGTTGGGTAACCCGGGAGACACCTCTGCAACCATCACCTTCACCATCGACACTGTTGCACCAGTAGCCGTGACCGATCTGGCGGCTGCCAATAACAATGGCGGTGCACCGGTTGCCATTGCCAATAACGGCATCACCAATGACAGCACACCGCTGCTCACCGGTAACACGGAAGCAAACGGCATTGTCACCATCTATGACGGCAACACCGTAGTGGGTTCGACGACAGCCAGTGCAACGGGTGCGTGGAGCTTTATTTCGCCTACCCTGAGCCAGGGCGCGCACACTTTAAGCGTCACAGTCACCGATGCTGCCGGTAACGTTGGACCGCGTTCTTCTACCGTGAGCTTCACCATTGATAGCATTGCGCCTAATGCGAGTACGCTGGTGGTCACTAATGACGTCAGCAACACCACGGTGGCCAATGGCGGTTATACCAATGACACCACACCAACGCTGAGTGGTGTGGCGGAAGCGGGAAGCCGTGTGTCCGTCTACGATGGTGCGAATCTGTTGGGCACTGTCATCGCGGGCAGCAATGGTGCATGGACCTACACCACGGCGGTATTGGCGCAGGGTAATCACTCGCTCAGTGTCACTGTCACGGACGCCGCGGGCAACGTCAGCGGCACCACATCCGCCACTGTGATTGTCGATAACGTCGCACCAGCAGCCGTCTCCAGCCTGGCTGCCGCCAACAACAACGGCAGTACGCCAGTGGCGATTGCCGCAGGCAGCAGCACCAACGACAACACCCCGGCGCTAAGTGGTACAGCAGAAGCAGGCAGCGTCGTCAAAATTTATGACGGCACAATTCTGCTGGGTTCGGTGACGGCGAACGCCACCACCGGTGCGTGGAGTTACACCTCAACGCAGCTGGCTGATGGCGCACACACCATCAACGTGACGGCGACCGATGCGGCGGGCAACACCAGCTCGAATGCCTCGATTACCTTTACCGTGGTGACAGGCGCGCCGAATCCGGTGACAGGCCTGGTGGTGAACGACAACGTGGGCTCCTCACAGGGTCCGTTGACGAGTGGTGCATCTACCGATGACAACACGCCAACCCTGAGCGGTTCCGCGACGGCGGGCAACATTGTGGTGATTTCTGAGGGCACCACCGTGCTCGGCTCGGTCGTCGTCGGAAGCGGTGGCACCTGGACCTTCACCACTGCAGCACTGAGTGAAGGATCGCATCCACTGAGTGTCACCGTGCGTGATGCGGCGGGCAACACCAGTACGCCCACTAACTTCACTGTGGTGGTGGATACCGTGGCGCCGGCAACGACGTCACTGGTGGTCACCAACGATAACACCACGGCCGTCGTCCCCAACGGTGGCTCGACCAACGACACCACGCCAACACTGAGCGGTGTGGCGGAAGCCAACGGTCGCGTCTCGATTTACGATGGCACTAACTTGCTGGGCACGGCGATTGCCAGCGGCACCGGCGCATGGACCTTCACCTCAACGGCACTGGCGCAGGGCTCTCATACGCTGAACGTCACGGTGACCGATGCGGCAGGTAACGTCAGTGGTACCACCTCTTCTGTGGTGGTGATCGATACCACACCTCCGGCGGCGGTAGCTAGCCTGGCAGCGGCGAACAACAACGGCAGTACGCCGGTGGCGATTCTCGCAGGCAGCAGCACCAACGACAACACGCCAGCCATCAGCGGTACGGCGGAAGCGGGTAGTGTGGTGAGAGTCTACGATGGCGGAACCCTGCTCGGTTCTGTTATCGCAGGCAGCAACGGTGCCTGGAGTCTGACATCCACCACGCTGGGTGACGGTAGCCACACCATCAACGTGACGGCGACCGATGCGGCGGGCAACATCAGTCCGAATGCGTCCATCACCTTCACGGTGGATACCGCCGTGCCTGCCACGGTCACTAACCTGGTGGTTACCAACGATGTCACCAGCACCACGGTGCCAAACGGCGGTTCAACCAATGACAACACGCCAACCCTTACCGGTACGGCTGAGGCGAATGCGATTGTCACGGTGTATGACGGCACGACGGTATTGGGCTCCACAACGGCCAGCGGCACCGGCGCATGGAGCTTCGTCAGCCCGGCATTGAGCAACGGGACACATCCGCTGAGTGTCACAGTGAAAGACGCAGCGGGTAACATCAGTCCGGCATCGACCCCGGTTTCCGTGATTGTCGATACCGTGGCGCCGAATGCTTCGACGCTGGTCATCACTAACGACAACACCAATACTACGGTGCCAAACGGTGGATCGACTAACGACAGCACGCCAACCCTGAGCGGTACGGCGGAAGTGGGCAGCATCGTCAGGATTTACGATGGCAGCACGCTGCTTACCTCCATCACTGTCGGTGCTTCTGGAAACTGGACCTATACCACTGCGGCTCTGAGCCAGGGTTCACACCCGATCAGCGTCACGTCGACGGATGCGGCAGGTAACATCAGCGCGACCACCAGTGCGACGGTGAATATCGATACCGTAATTCCGACCATCACTCTGGTGGCGGCCAATAACAACGGCAGTACCGCAGTAGCGATTGGCGCAGGGACCAGCACCAACGACAACACGCCTGCATTTAGCGGCACCGCGGAAGCGAACAGCGTCGTCAAAATCTTCGACGGCGGTGTGCAGATCGGTTCTGTGACGGCCAGCAGTACGGGCGCGTGGAGTTGGACCTCAACTACCCTGACTGAAGGTGCGCACACCATCACCGCGACCGCGACCGATGCTGCGGGTAACGTCAGTCCTGCCGCTTCCACCAACTTCATCGTGGATACGGTGGTGCCTAACACCGTCACCAACCTGGTGGTCACCAACGATAACACCAGCACAGTGGTGCCAACCGGCGGTTCTACCAACGACAACACGCCAACCCTTACCGGTACGGCTGAGGCGAACGCGATTGTCACGGTGTATGACGGCACGACCGTGCTGGGTTCCACTACCGCCAGCGGTACCGGCGCGTGGAGCTTTGTCAGCCCGGTATTGAGTAATGGTAGCCACCCACTGAGCGTGACGGTGAAAGATGCGGCGGGTAACGTCAGCCCATCCTCAACACCGGTCACCATCACCGTGGATACCGTGGCGCCAAATACCGCAACGCTGGTGATCACCAACGATGTCACCAACACCACGGTCGCCAGCGGGGGTTCCACCAACGACACTACGCCAACGCTGAGTGGTACGGCGGAAGCCGGTGGTCGTGTGACTATCTATGACGGTACAACGACGCTGGGTACTGCTATCGCCAACAGTTCGGGAGCGTGGACCTTCACAACCTCGACCTTGACGCAAGGCTCGCACACCATCAGCGTGTCGGTCACGGATGCAGCCGGTAACGTCAGTGGCAGAACCAACGCCACCGTGGTTATCGACACCACGCCTCCGGCAGCGGTTACCCTGGTGGCGGCCAATAACAATGGCAGCACGGCGGTGACGATTCCGAATAACGGAGTCACCAATGACAGCACGCCGCTGTTGAGCGGTACGGGTGAGGTCGGGGCTAAGGTCAGTATCTATGACGGTACAATCTTGCTGGGCACCACCACCGTCGCCAGCAACGGCACCTGGAGCTTCATCTCCACCACGTTGAGCAACGGCAGCCATACGTTGAATGTCACCCAGACAGATGCGGCGGGCAACGTTAGCCCGAATGCATCAACCGTGATGACCATCGACACTGTGGCACCGAATGCGGTCACCAACCTGGTGATCAACGATGATGTTGGTGCGAGCCAGGGACCGTTGGCCAATGGCGCCGTTACCGACGATGCGACGCCGACCTTGAGCGGTACCGCAGAAGCGAATGCCATTGTCACCATCTATGACGGCACAACGGTGCTGGGTTCTGTGACTGCCGGGACCAACGGTGCATGGACCTTCACCACGGCCACGTTGAGTAACGGTACCCACCCGTTGAGCGTCACGGTGACCGATGCAGCGGGTAACACCAGTGCAGCTTCCGCAACGGTCTCCATTACCGTGGATACCGTGGCTCCAGCGGCATCAACCCTGGTGATTACCAACGACATCACCAACACCACGGTGGCAAACGGCGGTTACACCAATGACACCACGCCAACCCTGAGCGGTACGGCGGAAGTGGGCAGCAAAGTGTCGATCTACGACGGCACGACGCTGCTGGGCACGTTGACGGTGGGCAGCAGTGGCGCATGGACCTACACCACGACGGTATTGACGCAGGGTAGCCACCCGATCAATGTCACCGTGACGGATCCAGCAGGCAATGTCAGCGGCACCACGTCAGCCACGGTGATTGTCGATAGCGTGGCTCCAGCGGCAGTAACCAGTCTGGTTGCAGCGAACAACAACGGCAGTACAGCGGTGACGATTCCGAACAATGGTGCCACCAATGACAGCACGCCACTCTTGACCGGTAACGGTGAAGTCGGTGCACGCGTCAATATTTATGATGGCACTACGCTGCTCGGCACGACTACGGTGGGCAGTAACGGCACCTGGAGCTTTATCTCCACCACCTTGAGCAACGGTACGCACACCATCAACGTATCGCAGACCGATGCGGCAGGTAACACCAGTCCAACGGCCTCGACCACGCTGCGTGTGGACACCGTAGCTCCAACGGCAAGTACGCTGACCATTACCGACGATACCGGCACCACGCCGGTGACGCTGGCCAATGGCGCCTACACCAAAGACAGCACGCCAACCTTGAGTGGCACGGCGGAAGTGGGTGCGATTGTCACCATCTATGATGGCGCGACCGTTCTCGGCTCCCTCACCGTAGGCAGTTCCGGTGCATGGACCTACACCACTGCGGTTCTGGCGAACGGTGCGCATCCGTTGAGCACCACCGTCACGGATGCGGCGGGTAACGTCAGTGCCGGCAACACTACAGCCACGGTGAACATCGATAATGTGGCACCAGTAGCGGTGACCAACCTGGCGATTAACTCGGCGGGTACCACCGTAACCGGTAGTGGTGAAGTGGGCGATACGGTGACGGTGCGTGATGCCAACGGTAACTCGCTCGGTACCACGACAGTCGGCGCGGCGGGCACCTGGTCGGTGACCCTCAGCACCGCACAAACCACCGGTGCTTCACTGTCCGTTATCCAGACTGACCGTGCGGGCAACGTCTCACCATCCGCCTCGTTGACCGGGGTGATTCGTATCGTGGCCGCCAACGACACCAATGAGGTGGACTACAGCACAACCACGCAAACGGTGAATAACGGCACCACCAGCGTCTCCCATACGGCTCTGGCCACGGTGAACCTTGGCACGCTGCTGGGCGTAGGTGTGCTGTCTAGCGGTAACGCTTATACCTTTAGTGTGGGTACGGGTGATACGCGTTCGGTGGTGCTGCACGGTTCGGTCGGTGGCATTTCGCTGATATCGACTTACTCACTCTACCTCTACCAGCAGAACTCAGATGGTTCCTGGACGCTGAAGAGCGTGACGTCGAACTATCTGTCGACTGGGCTACTGTCGCTGGGAACGCAGACCGGTGCCAACGTTAGCTATAGCGGACTCGGCGCGGGTACCTATGCGGTGGTGATTGGTTCGAGTGGCGGTATTGCCGTGCTGCCAACCACGACGATCACCACGGTGACGGATACCACGCTGGATGCGGTCACCGTGTCTTCAACGGTGACAGGTAACCTGCTGACAAACGACACCAGTTCAGTCGCGGGTACGGTACCAACCGGTACTGCGGTGACTACGGTGTCGGGCAGTGCCGTCGCCGCGAGTGGCAACACCGTGATCAATACCACCTACGGTACGCTGACCATCGATTCGCACGGTAACTACACCTACGTGCTGAAGGCGGGGCTGGACGTCAGTACCTTGCCAACCACCGACACCTTCACTTATTCGGTGAGGGATTCCAGTGGTGCAGTTACCTCTGCTTCCCTGACGGTCACGTTGCATAACGGTGCGGCGACGTCGCTCACCGTGAACAGCCTGCTGGCGGAAACCACTTCAACTGGTGATCACGATGCCAGCGGCAGTATCTACGGTGACTCGACGACGCATACCGGAACCTTGAGTATCACTAATGAAAACGGTGATGTCACAACGGTTCACAGCGTGGGTACCACGTCAATTGCCGGGGACTATGGTGTGCTGAGTATTGCAGCCAACGGTAGCTACACCTATACGCTTAATGCAGGGGTTGATGGACAAAGCCTGCTGCATAAAGAGGTGTTCAGCTACACGCTGGCAGCAAGCGATGGCACCATCACCACGCACTCCTTCACCATCGATCTGCATCCGACCATCACAGGAACGGCGGGGGCTGACACTATTACCGGCGGTGCGTATAACGACACCATCACCACCGGTGCGGGTGCCGATACCCTGGTGTATCACCTGTTGGCGAGTGCCGACTCAACGGGAGGGAACGGTCACGATACCTGGACCGACTTCAATGTTGCGCAAGGCGACAAAGTTGACATCAGTAACTTGCTAATTGGCTGGAATGATTCCACAAGTAATATTAATGATTTCGTGAAAGTGGATCATACTTCAGATGGCAATACCGTGCTCTCAATTGACCGTGACGGTACCGGTACGGGTTACAGCAGTACCCAGTTGATTACGCTGGAAGGCGTCAACGTTTCACTGGAGGAATTACTGCAGCAACCGCACCAGACTCACACGGCATAAGGGGCCGCGCTTAGCAAGGATGCAGTAAGGGCTCATGGATGAGCCCCTTTCCTTTTACTGACTGGTGGATTATCGATGGATTTGATGCAATCAGGCGCTCCAACTCGCCGTTACTCTAAGCTCAGCGTCTTCTGTGCGGGCATCGCTTTATTTCATTGTTCACAAATCATGGCTGCCAGTGATGCGCTCACCTCGGCCAGCCGAATCACCTCCGCAGGCCTGGCGCAACAGCAGCAGGATCTGCCGTCATTAACCGGTGAAGTGGCCGAACCCGCATTGGCTCACGTCCCGGATTCGCTCACCATCAACCAGGCCGTACAGCGTGCCATTCAGTGGCATCCAGATATCGCGCAGGCGGTGGGCAAAATGCTGGAACAGGCCAACCAGGTGGATGTGGCGAAAGCCAAATATTATCCGCAGATCAGTGGCGGGATGAACAACGGCTATAGCAATGCCTATACCGAGAAGGGGTTCAGCCCATCGTTTGTGTTATCGGTTTCGCAGATGTTATATGACTTTGGCAAAGTCAGCAGCTCGGTGCGATCCGCTGAAGCCGGCGTGGCGATGGAACAAGCCAACGTGCTGGTGAGTATTGATACGGTGGCACATGACACGGCTTCCGCGCTGGTGGAAGTGCAGGGCTATCAGCAACTGGTGAAGATTGCCCAGCAGCAGCTCGATGCACTAAGCAAAATTGGCGATCTGGCCCGTCAGCGAAATGATGAAGGCGCGGCTTCGCTCTCCGATGCCACGCAAACGGATGCACGTATTGAAGGTGCACGCACCACGCTGATTCAGTATCAGGCCAACCTCGATCGTTGGCGTGCCACGCTGGCGACCTACCTCGGTTGGCCGCTGGTGAAGAAAGTGAATGAAGATTTTCCGGTGAACCTGACACGCTCCTGCTCGGTGGGTAAAGCGGATGACAAACTCAACCCGGCGGTGCTGTCGGCATGGGCACAGGCCAATCAGGCACAGGCAAAACTGGATAATGCTAACGCGCAGAACCTGCCAACGATTTCGCTGGAACCCCAGGTGACGCACTACCTCAACAATCATTACTCCGGCAGCGAAACGCTCGATCGCACTCAGTATCAGGCCTTCGTCAAAGTGGAGATGCCGATCTATCAGGGAGGCGGGATCACTGCCGCGCGTGACGCCGCTGCCAACGCCTTGCAAGCCGCCAACGCGGCCGTCAATTCCGCGCGCTTGAAAGCACGGCAGCAACTCAGTGAATCGCAAAGTGCAGCCCTTAGCTTGTCGCAAAGTCTGGCGATTATGGGGCGGCAACAGACGCTGGGTGAGAAAACCCAGCAGCTCTATCAGGATCAGTATTTGCAACTCGGCACCCGTCCGCTGCTGGACGTGCTTAACGCCGAGCAGGAAGTGTTCCAGACCCGTTTCACCCTGCAGCAAACCATCAGTCAATTACGATCGTTGCAACTCGATTGCTTATACAGCACCGGGCATATCCGATCGGCGTTCGCGTTGAATAATCAGCGGATCCAGAATGTGGAGATCCAGCCATGACCCAGTTACAAATTCCCGATGCCCCGAACGGTGATACCAGCAGTGGTGCCGACGGGCACGTTCCGTTAAATGGATGGGCGACGGCGATCATCCAGATCGCCACCCATTATCGTTTGCCCTGTTCTCCGGGCATGATCATGGCCGCCGCCGAATGGCAGGGTAAACAGACGCGCGACAAAGCGCTGCGCCATTTAGCGCGCCAGGCGGGGTTATCGCTCCAACTGTACGAAGAGAACAAGTGGGAAATCACCAGCTGGCGTTTGCCACTGGCGGTAGAACTGGCCGACGGGCAGGTCGGTGTCATCACCAACTTCGATGGTGAAGATGAAGTGCGTGTGCACTTTTCGGGAGATGAGCAACCGGCACCCGTTGCGCTGGAAACGCTGCTGCCGGAGATTCGTTTTGCCGCCGCATTACGTCCGGTCACCGCCGCCAAAGACAGCCGCGTCGATCGCTATCTGGCAACGGTCAAGCCAGATTGGCTGCGGCGTCTGGTGCTGCACGACCTGCGGCCTTATGGCCACGTGATGCTGGGATCCTTCCTGCTCAACCTGCTGGCGATGGTTGGCATTATCTTCTCGATGCAGGTGTATGACCGCGTGATTCCGGCGCAATCTTATCCCACGCTGTATGTCCTCTATATCGGGGTGATTATCTCCGTGGTGTTCACCTACGTCCTGCGTGTCGGGCGCGATCATGTCACTGACCTGCTAGGTAAACGTGCCGATATGCGTGTTTCGGATCGCGTGTTTGGTCATGCGCTGCGGCTGCGTAATAGTGCGGTGCCGCGTTCCACCGGTACTTTTATTTCGCAGCTGCGCGAGCTGGAATCGATCCGCGAAATGGTGACCTCAACCACCGTTTCCGCCATTGTTGATATGCCGTTCTTCCTGCTGTTTATGCTGGTGATGGCGATCATTGCGCCACAGCTGGCGTGGATTGCGCCGATTTCGGTGATCCTGATGGTGCTGCCCGGCATTCTCAGCCAGAAGAAGTTGTCAAAGCTGGCGCAGCAAAACCTGAAGGAATCGACGCTGCGTAATGCCGTGCTGGTGGAGAGTGTGCAGGGGCTGGAGGACATCAAGTTGATGCAGGCGGAAGATCGTTTCCTGCAACAGTGGAACAGCTACATTCGCATTACGGCGCAATCCGGTGTGGAGATGCGCAAAGTGATGCATTCGCTGATCAGCTGGGGTGTCACGGTGCAGGGGTTGGTGTATGCCAGCGTGATCGTGGTCGGTGCGCCGATGGTGATCAACGGCGATATCACCACCGGTGCGATTGTTGCGGCTTCGCTGCTCTCTTCGCGCATGATTGCCCCCATGGCGACGTTGTGTGGTGTGCTGGCTCGCTGGCAGCAGGTGAAAGCCGCCAAAGGCAGTCTGGATGCATTGATGAATCTGCCGGTGGAGAACAGTAAAGACGAGACGCGCATCCATTGTCCGGTGCTGTTTGGCCATTATCAGTTCAATGATGCGATGTTCCGCTATTACACCGATTCCCTCACCATCGCGCTGCGCATCAAAAGCCTGACCATCAAACCGGGTGAACGTATTGCCGTGCTGGGTCGCAACGGTTCGGGCAAATCCACCTTGTTGCAGGCGATGATCGGCGGCATGGATCTGGTGGGCGGTGAGCTGCGTCTGGATAACCTCAGCTTGCCACATATTGATGTCTCGGATGTGCGGCGCAACGTGGGTTTGATGACGCAAAACGCACGCCTGTTCCACGGCACACTGCGTGAAAACCTCACCATGGGCGCGGCCCACGCGACTGACGATGCCATCTTCGGTGCATTAACGGTCAGCGGTGGGGCGGATTTCATTCGTCGTTTGCCACTCGGTCTCGATCATCCGGTGATGGAAGGCGGGATAGGCTTATCGGGCGGTCAGCGCCAGTCAGTGCTACTGGCTCGCATGCTGTTGCGCGATCCCAACATTATCCTGCTGGATGAACCTACGGCGGCGCTGGATGATCATACCGAGAAGGAGTTCATCGAACGTCTGGGCGCGTGGCTGAATGGCCGCACGCTGATCGTGGCGACGCACCGTGCGGCGATCCTTGCGCTGGTGGATCGCGTGCTGGTGCTGAAAGATGGGCAACTGGTGATGGACAGCCCGAAAGAGAATGCGTTGCCGCCACCGCGTGCCGGCGGTAATCCATCGGAGGTTCGCCCATGATGAAGCAACTTCCCGGCAAACTGCGGCTGGTCACCGCGGCAGAAGTCGATTCCTCTGACGACCTGTTGGGGGAGCTGAAATCCGAGACCCACTACACCGGAGCGGTCAGGCTGATCACCATCAGTGCCGCGTTGATCCTGATATCGCTGGTGTGGGCCTGGTTCGGCACGCTGGATGAAGTCTCAACCGGCACGGGTAAAGTGATCCCGAGTTCGCGTGACCAGGTGCTGCAATCCTTAGAAGGTGGGATCCTCACCGAGCTGTATGTGCACGAAGGTGATCGGGTGAAGGCGGGGCAGGTAGTGGCGCGTCTGGATCCCACGCGCTCGCAATCCAGCGTCGGTGAAAGTGCGGCGCGTTATCGTGCGGCACTGGCAGCGGCCTCGCGCCTGAGAGCCGAGGTCAACGACGATCCCCTTACGTTCCCCAATGAGCTCAAAGCCTATCCTGATTTGATTGCCTCTGAGACGCGGTTGTACAAAACCAAACGCGCTCAGCTTGCTGACTCGACGAAGCAGTTCAACGAGTCGCTGGCGTTGGCGAACAAGGAATTGGCGATCACACAAAAGCTGGCCAAAACCGGTGCCGCCAGTAGCGTCGAAGTGCTGCGTTTGCAGCGTGATAAATCGGATCTGGAGCTAAAACTCACCGACATGCGCTCGCAATACTATGTGCAGGCGCGTGAGGAGTTGGCAAAAGCCAGTGCCGAAGCGGACAGCCTGGCTGAGGTGATCAAAGGGCGCGAAGATACGGTGACGCGCCTGACCATCCGTTCACCGATGAACGGCATCGTGAAAAACATCAAAGTCTCCACCGTCGGCGGGGTGATTCCTCCCAACGGGGAACTGATGAACATCGTGCCGTTAAACGACCGGTTGCTGATTGAGGCGCGCCTGTCACCGCGTGATATTGCCTTTATCCATCCCGGCCAGCGTGCGGTGGTGAAGATCTCGGCCTATGACTACGCGATTTATGGTGGGATGAACGGCGTGGTGGAAAGCATTTCACCGGATACCATCCAGGATGAGGTGAAGCCGGAGATTTACTACTATCGCGTGTTTATCCGCACTGATAACGACTACGTGCAGAACAAAGCCGGTAAGCGCTACTCGATCAGTCCGGGGATGGTTTCTACGGTTGATATCAAGACTGGCGAGAAGACCATCATGGATTATCTGGTGAAACCGTTTAATAAAGCCAAAGAGGCGATGCGCGAACGTTAATCGCATATCGTGCATGTTTAAAAGCCGCCGCTGAGGAGTCAACGGCGGCTTTTTTGTGTCTGTGAGCTGGGTGACTTAAAGGAAATTGATGTTTATTAGGGTGCAGAGAGGTGACATTTTGCGAGGTGGCGACATTTTTTATTCAGCATAAGCGCTTACCTGTTCGCCATATTTAATGCTGAAAGCGTGCAGCTAACCAAGGCATTTCTAAGAAGCTTTTATCGCTTTACTTTGACCTCATAGGTCGCAATGGTAATTACTGGAAGCTTTTTGACATTTTTAGAAAATTTTAGTGCGAATTAGTGAAGCTTGTTGAGGATTTGACTTAAACCTTCGTTAACCAGATGAATTAAAGCGTTTTATACCAGTGGGTGCTTTTTTATGGTTAAGAATCGACCGCTGAACATGTAAGGGTTCAATAAGAATATGCTTAAAATTCTTGTGCCGTCTGTTGCTGTATGTTACATAGAGTGTCGAATTTCTATCCCTTGCTCACTTCAGATTTTTCCGTGAGCGTCGCAGTGAAAAATAATAAAAAGAGCTTACCTCACTACCCGTTAAGCGGATGCTTATGTGCACGCCTTAACTTGTCACGCAGCGAGAAAAACCGTCTGGTTTTCAGGTGGGATAGAACAGAAATGTTAACAAGATTAGCAGTTATGCTTCCGCGATTTTGGGAGTACGGCGACAGCATTTGCTAAACACCATGCAAAGGAACTGACATGAAGCAGGTTGTTTTTCAGGAGCAGCAAAGCGGCAGCATTTGGCCGGGATTGATTTCTTCAGTTTCTACCGTGTTGGTTGAGCGGCATCCGGCGCTTAGCCTCAACTCTCAGCATGACCCAATCGAATCTAGGAACCCGCAAATAGGGTGCAGAATCTTTGGGTCCCTGCGCTTTTGATTACCCGTTGACTGAATAAAAATAACCAGCCTTGTACAAATTTTCGGCTGACCATGGAGAAGTGGGTGTGAGAGATATCGCCAAACCTGAATTGCAGTTTGGACACCCTAACAATAATTGATGACTGTTACATGTTGATGAAAGTGAAGTCCGCCGCATCCACGATGCGTTCGCGTTTTCCTGCTATTTCACTGGCGGAAATCCAGAAACACCTGGCGAAAATTATCATTCTGCTGCCGATGGCGCTGCTGCTGATCTATCTGGTGATTTTCAGCCAGCCGCGCTATATGAGCGAATCCAAAGTCGCGATTAAACGTTCTGATGATCTCACCAGCAGTAGCCTTAATTTTGGCTTGTTGCTGGGTGCCTCGAATCCCAGCTCGGCCGAAGATGCGCTCTATTTAAAGGAGTACATCAACTCGCCGGACATGCTGCGCGTGTTGGACAAACAACTCGATTTCCATGAAGCCTTCAGCCATAGCGGCTGGGATTTCCTGAATCATCTGGCGAAGGAAGAGACCGCAGAGCGCTTCCTGCAGTATTACCGCGACCGTATCAGTATTGCATACGACGACAAAACTGGACTGTTAGATATTCAAACTCAAGGCTTCAGCCCGGAATTCGCGCTGAAGTTTAACAAGGCGGTATTGAAGGAATCCGAGCGCTTTATCAACGAACTGTCGCACCGTATTGCGCGCGATCAGCTCTCGTTTGCTGAAGCGGAGATGGAAAAATCACGTGCTCGACTGGATGCCAGTAAAGGTGAATTGCTCGCTTACCAGAACAGCAACAACGTGCTGGACCCGGAAGCGCAGGCGCTGGCTGCCAGCACTCTGGTCAATACCCTAATGGGTCAGAAAATCCAGATGGAAGCCGATCTGCGCAACCTGCTGACCTATCTGCGTGATGACGCGCCACAGGTAGTGAGTGCGCAAAACGCCATCTCGTCCTTACAAGCGCAGATTGACGCTGAAAAAAGCAAAATCACCGCGCCTCAGGGCCACAAGCTGAACCGTATGGCGGTGGATTTTGAAGAGATTAAATCTAGGGTGGCGTTTGATACTGAGCTGTACAAACTGGCACTCACCTCGATTGAGAAAACCCGCGTGGAAGCGGCGCGCAAGCTGAAAGTGCTTTCGGTGATCAGCTCACCGCAGCAGCCGCAGGAATCCACTTTCCCCAATACACCTTATTTGATCGCCTGCTGGTTGCTGGTGTGCTGCTTACTGTTCGGCACGCTGAAACTGCTGTTGGCTGTTGTTGAAGATCACCGGGATTAATTGAGTTCGTCATGAAATTATTGAAGTCACTAATACTGCTTGCTGTCTGGCAAGCCACCTCCGCCAGCGCGGCCGTCGATATTAACGCCGATCCGAATCTGACCGGTGCCGCGCCGCTGCCTTCGTTCCTCACCGGCCAGCAGAGCCAGGTGCAGAGCAGCGATGGGTTCGATAACACCCCGCGCCCGGTAGCACCGGCGATGATGAGCCGCATGTTCGGCGCACAGCTGTTTAACGGCACCAGCGCCGATAGCGGCGCGACCGTTGGCTTTAACCCTGGCTACGTACTCAATCCTGGCGACAGCATTCAGGTGCGTTTGTGGGGCGCATTCACCTTTGATGGCGCTCTGCAGGTTGATCCGAAAGGCAATATCTTCCTGCCGAATGTGGGGCCAGTGCAGGTAGCGGGCGTCAGCAACAGCCAGCTGAACGCGCTGATCACTACCAAGGTAAAACAGGTTTATCAGGCTAACGTCAGCGTGTATGCCTCACTGCTGCAAGCACAACCAGTGAAAGTGTATGTGACGGGATTTGTCCGCAGTCCTGGCCTGTACGGTGGCGTGACCTCCGATTCCTTGCTCAACTACCTGATCAAAGCGGGCGGTGTCGATCCGGATCGCGGCAGCTATGTGGATATTGTGGTGAAGCGCGGCAACCGTGTGCGTTCCAACATCAACCTGTATGACTTTCTGCTCAACGGCAAACTCGGTCTGTCGCAGTTCGCAGACGGCGACACCATTGTGGTTGGGCCGCGCCAGCACACTTTCAGCGTGCAAGGTGATGTGTTTAACAGCTACGACTTCGAATTCCGCAACAGCAGCATTCCGGTGACCGAAGCGTTGGAATGGGCACGCGCCAAGCCAGGTGCAACCAACATCACCATCATACGTCAGCAGGGTTTGCAGAAGCGGAGCGAGTATTACCCGATCAGTTCTGCGCCGGGCCGCATGTTGCAGGATGGCGATACGCTGATTGTCAGCACCGATCGCTATGCCGGCACTATTCAGGTTCGTGTTGAAGGTGCGCATTCTGGCGAACACGCGATGGTGCTGCCATACGGTTCGAGCATGCGTGCGGTGTTAGCGAAGATTCGCACTAACAGCATGTCTGAGATGAGCGCCATCCAGCTTTATCGTCCGTCAGTGGCACAGCGTCAGAAAGAGATGCTGGATCTGTCCTTACAGAAGCTGGAAGAAGCCTCGCTCTCTGCCCAATCCTCCACCAAAGAAGAAGCCAGCCTGCGTATGCAGGAAGCACAGCTAATCAGCCGCTTTGTCAACAAAGCGCGCAACGTGGTGCCGAAGGGTGAAGTGATTCTTAACGAGAAGAACCTCGATTCGATTCTGCTGGAAGACGGCGACGTGATTAACATCCCGCAGAAAACTTCACTGGTGATGGTGCATGGCGAAGTGCTGTTCCCGAATGCGGTGAGCTGGGAAAAGGGCATGAGCCCGAAAGATTACATCGAGAAGTGCGGTGGTCTGACGCAGAAATCGGGTAACGCCAAGATTGTGGTGATTCGTCAGAACGGTGCTGCCGAGAACGGCGAGGATGTTGATTCGCTGAATCCTGGCGATGAGCTGATGGTGCTGCCCAAGTACGAATCGAAGAACATCGAAGTGACACGTGGTATTTCCACCATCCTCTACCAGCTGGCGGTGGGTGCGAAAGTGATTCTGTCGATTTAAGGACATTAAGACATGATTGGTATCTTCTCTTCGGGCATCTGGCGTGTTCCGCATTTGGATAACTTTCTGGCACAGCCGTGCCAGAAACTCTCTGCACTGCGTCCGATTCCCGATGAGATCGATACTGTTGCGGTCTGGGGACATCGCCCCAGCGCCCGTAAACCGGTTGAAATAGCGCAGGCTGCGGGTAAGTCGATACTGCGCTTGGAAGACGGTTTTATCCGCTCGCTTGGCTTAGGTGTAAATGGTGCGCCGCCGCTTTCAATGGTGTTGGATGATGAAGGCATCTATTACGATGCTAGCCGACCAAGTGCTCTAGAGCGCTTAATTCACGAGCGCACGGCTAATCAGGCGTTAGTGGCTGAGGCGAAGGAAGCGATCCACACCATCGTGACTGAAGATCTGTCGAAATATAATCAGGCCCCGACATTTTTGGCGGGAGAAAGCCTGACCAGCAATTTAGTGCTGGTGGTAGATCAAACCTTTGGCGATATGTCAGTGACATACGGCAATGCGGCAGCAGAGGATTTTGCCGCAATGCTGGAAGCGGCCATTAAAGAAAACCCGTCTTCCACCATCTGGGTTAAAGTTCACCCGGATGTATTAGAGGGAAAAAAAGCGGGTTACTACCACCAGTTACAATCTACGCATCGCATTCACCTAATGGCAGATAACGTGAGCCCGCAGTCATTGCTGCGCCACGTCTCACGTGTCTACGTCATGACGTCACAATATGGTTTTGAAGCCTTGATGGCAGGTAAACCAGTGACCTGCTTTGGCCAGCCCTGGTATGCGGGTTGGGGGTTAACGGATGATCGCCATCAGCAGGCTGAGTCATTGCGTCAGCGCCGTGGTCACTCGACTCTGGAAGAGCTGTTTGCTGCCGCTTACCTGCGCTACAGCCGCTACATCGACCCAATAACCGGTGAAGCCGCAACACTATTTGATGTGCTGAACTGGATGCAGTTACAGCGTCGTCATCAGCAACAACGTAGTGGACATCTTTGGGCGCCGGGATTATCGCTATGGAAATCCACGATCCTAAAACCGTTTTTGCATACGACGGCGAACAAATTGAGTTTCTCTCGTCATTGCCGTGCTGCGACCGCATTTGTTGTTTGGGGCGTGCGTGGCGAACAGCGCTGGCAAGACAAAGCCAGAACTCGCCAACTGCCACTGTGGCGCATGGAAGATGGCTTCTTACGTTCTTCCGGGCTGGGTTCAGATTTACTGCCACCGCTCTCATTGGTGCTCGATAAACGCGGTATCTATTACGACGCCAGGCGCTCCAGTGACCTCGAAGTGATGATGAATCACAGCGAGTTAACCTTGGCCCAACAGCTGCGCGCAGAGAAACTGCATAAGCGCTTAGTCGAAAGTAAGCTCAGTAAATACAACTTGGGTGCCGACTTTGCTTTGCCTGCGGGATCTGAAGGTAAACGTATCCTGCTGGTGCCCGGGCAAGTGGAAGATGACGCTTCTATTGAGACCGGCACACTCTCCATCAATACCAACCTGTCATTACTGCGAACGGTGCGTGAGCGTAATCCTGATGCTTTCATCATCTACAAACCGCATCCTGATGTGTTGGTAGGAAACCGTAAAGGGAATATTCCCGAGCAGGATATTGCCCAACTGGCAGATTATCAGGCGCTGGATGCAGATGTGATTCAATGCATCCAGATGGCTGATGAACTCCACACAATGACCTCTCTTTCAGGTTTTGAAGCGCTACTGCACGGCAAGCAGGTGTATTGCTACGGCCTGCCCTTTTACGCGGGCTGGGGACTAACAAATGATGAGCATTTCAGCGCACGTCGTAATCGCAAGTTGGGGCTTGCGGATGTGGTATACCAAGCATTGATTGCTTATCCCACCTATATCCATCCATTACGGCTCACGGCGATAAGCGCAGAAGAGGCGGCAGAATTACTGATTAACGCCCCGCGTGGAAAGATGATAATCCAGAAGAGCAGGCTGGAATACTTTTCCAGACAGTTGCGAAAACTAATAGCTTTAATGCAATTAAAAATTAGATCCTTTAAATAAAAAAATAAAAGGTTAATAGCAATGCACAATAACGCTTTGAAAATGTTGTTGTCTGGGAAAAAATATCTGCTATTGCAGGGACCAATGGGACCATTCTTCAATGATGTCGCTGAGTGGCTCGAATCGCTGGAGCGGGAAGCTGTTAATGTAATATTTAACGGTGGGGATCGTTTTTACTGTCGCCAGCGTAAATATCTGCCTTATCTCAAAACACCAAAAGAATTCCCCTCATGGCTGCGTGATACGCACAAAGAGTATGACTTTGATACGATTCTTTGTTTTGGTGACTGTCGCCCAATGCATCAGGCCGCTAAGCGCTGGGCAAAAGCGAAAGGGATTCGCTTTATCGCATTTGAAGAGGGTTATTTGCGCCCACACTTCATTACGGTAGAAGAGGGCGGGGTGAATGCGTTCTCATCTTTGCCACGCGATCCTGATTTTTATCGTCGCTTACCTGAAATACCTGCCATGCAGGTTGAGAAAATAAAGCCTTCGGCTGCTAAGCGTATTGGTCATGCGACATGGTACTACCTTGTCGGCTGGCGCTATCGCCATGAGTTTCATCAGTATCGCCACCATAAATCATTCTCACCGTGGTATGAGGCGCAGTGTTGGATTCGTGCCTGGTGGCGTAAAGAGCTGTACGGCTTCAAGCAGCGTAACGTGTTGGATAAGCTGAAAAACGAACTGGACCAGTGTTTCTACTTGGCAATTTTACAGGTGTACAACGACAGCCAGATTCGCAATCACAGCCCGTACAATGATGTGCGGAATTACATCAACGATGTGATGTTCTCGTTTGCGCGCAAAGCGCCGGAAGGTAGCCATCTGGTGATTAAGCATCACCCAATGGATCGCGGCCATCGCCTATACGGTCCATTGATCAAGAAACTGAGCAAAGAGTTTGGGATTGTGGGTAGGGTAAGCTACGTGCATGACCTACCAATGCCGGATCTGCTGACCCATGCTAAGGCGGTAGTGACGATTAACAGTACGGCGGGGATCTCAGCGCTGATTCATAATAAGCCACTGAAAGTGATGGGAAATGCTTTGTACGACATCAAAGGACTGACGTATCAGGGACATTTACACCAGTTCTGGCAGGCAGACTTCAAGCCAGATATGCGCTTGTTTAGGAAGTTTAGAAGCTATCTAATGTTTAACACGCAGTTAAACTCTGTTTACTATATGGCGGGCTTCCATGACCACGAGCACCTTTTGAAAAAAAATGCTAATGTTTCAATTATATTTGGTGATGAGCTAACTAAGCGTGAACTATTGTAAGCGGAGGGAAAAATGAAAATTAGTTACCATGCTTCCTTAATTTCTTCATTATTCATTATAAGCACCGCTTTAACATCTCAATATTCTTTCGCATCTAATAATTCAAATACTCAATGCATTAATGGAAATCAGCCGCTTAAAGTAGCATTCTGGAATGTGTGGTTTAATGGCAGCACGAAAGAATATTTCTTTGGTGACTATACCAGTAAAAATCACTGGAGCGAAATTCATAATGTCGTTAGAAGTGTAAACCCAAACGTACTTGCATTGAGTGAGGTCATGTTCCCGGATTCAAGTAATGTTAGGGTTGGCCTTGCTGCACCGATGAAAAATATAGATTTTAACTGGTATTACTTTTATCAGAAAAAAGCATACTTTGGCGATGCTCTGCTAACAGATCTTCCATTATATTTCAGTGTAAATAATAAGTATAAAATACAAAAAATAAAAAATGATAAAGATACTGAAGTTAGAGGGTTTATAAATACACGGTTTGATTATAAAGATGACTACTTATCAGTTTACGTCACACATCTTACTCTAGATAAAAACAAAAATAAGCTGCAAATAGAAGAATTAGCGAGTGATTTAAGAAAAGATCGAAGCAGAAGGATATTATTACTAGGGGATTTTAATAATAATATTGATGTGGATTTTGAGCCAATAGTCTCTTTGGGCTTTAAAATGATAAATAAAAACAATGAATTAAATGCTTATAATCATGACGGTGACCATCATTGGTATGGTGACAGGGTTTTTTACAAAGGATTCTCAAAATTGACTAGTTACAAGCTGGTTAATGTGCCTAAAGAATTATCCGACCATAAGCTACTATATGCAGAGGTATGCCCTTAAATGGAGCTATAAGGTTATAGCTTAAAAGTGCAGTCATATATTAATGCCTGCACTATTATTTATTCATAGTTAGCTGCAGGCAACGAGTCCATTGGAATAAGTTCTCTTTGCCAACGCACCCCAGAACGAATTATTTTCGCTGGCATACCAACAACTAAACTGCCAGGAGGAATTGGTTTTGTTACCAGTGCTTTGGCGCCAATAATACTATTTTTTCCTATAGTGATCCCTTTTTGAATTGTTACCGCCTCACCAAGCCAAACAGAATCTTCTATAATGATATCTTTTGCAGGATTTATTCGTTTTCCACTCTCATCATCAATAATTGAATGCCAGTCAGTCGTAGACATAGATATGTCAGAAATAAGGCAGCCATTACCAATGGTTATTGAAGCTTTTTCAGTTGCTACAAATAGAGAATGTCTATTCATTGCAGTTTTATTGCCAATGGCAATTGTTGACTGAGCTCCGACGAAGTAACGACCTCTTATGTAAGTGTCTTCACCAAAATGAAGGTTTCCATCACCCTGTTCCATATTTATAGATACACTATTCAATACAGAGCCATTACCAAAAATAATTTTGCTGTTTTTACCTTTCAGGTAAACCAACTCAAACTTACCAGCAACTCTAGTTGGGCGGCCTTCCACTATGTTTCCAGCTGCGATGAATTCTTTAATCTTCTCTTCGAACTCTGTGCTCATTATTTAACCTTGTTGAGGCGGGAAGCTGTAAAGTTAAGAGATGCTACCATTATTTTGGAAGATCCATAAAGGCAATAAGATAAAAAATGTAGGTCTAAACACCCTTTACAAAAAGTCTTTGTTAACTGTGGTGTAAATTTAATGGGATAATTATGATATAACCACTAGCTTTATTAATTTTCTTGGTGGGGAAAGTCATTGAAAAAAGACTGAAGAAAGGTGGTTAGGCTATGTTGGTAGTCATTATCATCAAACTCTTTCGAGCTGAAATCATTTGCGCAGAATGAATGTGGCAATTTATGATTTTTCTTAGCGTTTAATAACTCCCTATAAAATGTCTTTGCAGAGGGGGAGCGTATATTGAAGTAGGTACAAATATCAAGAGCTGGCGTTGATTTTTGTAAGCTATACTGTAAGTATGGAACTAGGAATGTCGCAACATTTAAATCATTATTTGATCTAAATTTATTAGTAGAGAAAGATAATATTTCTTTCTCAAAGAGCTGATGAGCTTTCTCATAGTGGCTTTTTTTCAACGGTACATACGTATGAGTAAGCGTGTTATCAAATGTTGTCTGGAATTTATCATTAAATAGCACATTACAGTTAGTACAAGCTAGAAGAGTAGCTGTAGGTCTTCCATTAGCTTTCATTTCACGGATGCTACAATTACTAATAAACAAACTGGCAAGACCATTGGATTTAAAAAAATGTGAAGATTCAAGTGGTCTTGCTGCAAAAAAATCATCATTAAAATAGATGAAATTCTCAGATAATCCTTTAATATTATGTAAGTAAGCTTCTATAACATGAGAGTTAAATGTGGGAAGGAAGTTACAGGGGATTATTTCTCTGTGATCAATTAAAGTTACTTTGTTTTTAATAATATCGGGAACCAAAGGAGATTGTTCATCTGTGACAATATATATTTTTCTGACCCATGGCATATTCTTAGATATGCTTAGCAATGAGTAGTAAATTTCATTATGACTTTGGAATCTTGAATCTTCTGTTGCATATAATTCATGTTGTCGTTCATTAGAAATGAAATTGTCTTTTTTATTGATCCAATCTTTATCTTTTGAGTCCACCCAGGTATAAACGATATCTATTTCGAACTCGGGGATGAATGATAAGTTTACCCGTTGAATTGATTTGATTATTTCATCTTCACTACCATTAGATACCCCATTCTTATTTAAAATTAGAGGGTATTTGTTCAACAATGCGTCTCTTAGAAAAATATGGGGTTTTGTTGCTAGCTTCTTTATTTTTCGCACCGGGGATAATAGCCTCATTTAACTCCCGAGGTATCAGCCTCGGGATTAATATTCTATGCTCTAACTTTTACCAAGCCATCTTCTTTTTCGCTGTGAGGGACAATACTTCCCAAAAACTTCTCATAATCATCAGTGTTACTATCCATTTTATTGAACGTTACTCCGATAGGGCATTTTTTGGAACCATGTACTGATTGAAGCCAAATAAACTTCTCTTCATAACCGCCATTCAGATATGCAAACTGAACGGGAGATTTTATGATGTTATCAGAAGATGTATGTAATACGTTAATAACTGGTAAGAACTTAAAAATAAAGTCAGAAATATTACTGAAATCACTCTTTATTTTATAGTAATGGTTTAATGTTACGTTATCAATGCAACAGAAATTTTCAATTGGAGTGAAGTTATAGTCGAATTCGCCATTGATTTTATTGATAACAGCATGGACTATCTCTTCATATCCGCCCGATCTCTTCATGAATGTGTAGGATCTGCCTTTTTCATCAATGAATGAATCATGTTTAACATTTTGTAAAAATATAAAATTCAAATTAATGAAGACAAAAAATTCTCTTTGAGGAGAAATGGTCGACACTACATTGTTATGAAATTCATCATATGTTGTAAATGATTTTATAGCCTTAGTTCTACTTTCAATAGAATCTGAAATATAGATGATGTCTGAAAAATCAGTGTACTTTTTTATACTTCTAAGTTGATAATTAACCAGTTTTTGTTTAAACGGGTGATCACCATGAATATCATCAATTATGACAAGATGGGTTTTTTTGTTAATGTATTTGTAATTAAAAAAATTAGATGTGGTTTTTATGATTTTTTTGTTAATCGAGGAGGATTTCTTACTAACCTCTAATGGTTTTCTAGAGTGTTTTTTATTTCTTTTTTTTATTGCATCTTTAAAAAACAGTTTAGGAGTCCTGACTAACTTAGAAAGCCTGCTCATTATTTGCACTCCCTGAGAAATTTATCCATTACTTTTGATATTTCATAATTATTAATGTAGGTTTGCCGTGCATTATCACCAAGTTTTTGTAGAAGATTTTCATCAGTCATCAACATTTCCATCTTCTTGGCAAAATCTTGCGTGTCAAAACATGGTGAAATTAATGAGTTATAACCGTCAACTAAAAACTCTTTAGGCCCATAACCAATATCAAAGCTAACTACTGGTTTTGACATGCTGAAACTTTCAATATAGACCATACCAAAAGGCTCTTTTGATGCGGTTAAAGCGCAAAAAGCACTATTGTAAATTTCCTCATAAACTAAAGATGTTGGTGAGTGAATTGTGACTTGGTCATTCAATCTTAAATCGTCTATCATTTGGAGCAGCATATCTTTATCTTCCCCGTCACCATATATATCTACTTTCCAATCAGGATAGGAAGTAGCAATGTGTGAGAAGGCTTGGATAAGTAGATCAAATTGTTTGATTTTTACTAGGCGACCAAATGAAACGATTCTTTTTTGTTTTTTATGCAATCCTGCCCTAGCCAATAATTCTAACTTATCTTCAATTCCGTTTGGTATATTAATGACATTGTTGAAACCTTGGGCATTAAACTCTTCACGCTGAAACTTAGTTAGTGCTACTACTTTGTGCGCTTTATTATAATGTTTAATTAAGCTTTTTTGAATCTCTGAACTATGAGAACTAAATTCCTTGTGTTCTTGAACCATTACAATATTGCTCTTATGAGCATTTTTCAAAATGTTAACACATAGTCCGGGGAATGTGCCTACCAAAGTTGCATTTTTAATTGTCTTTGAAACTTTCTTTAACTTTAAGTCAGTCAGTAATGAAAGGCCAGAATAGAGATCTTCTGTCTTTTTGAATAATAGTGATGGATACTGTGCTAAGTGATTTTCCCATTTAGTTCTATGTCTACCTTTACTTCTGGCATCATTCAAATATTCGAGGCGGACACTAGGGTCTAAGTGTAATTTTGGTGTTTCAGCTGTTCTTCTGAGTGATATTATTGAGACTTGATATCCACGTTCTACGAGGTGATTAGCTTGATTTATAACAGTCTGAACAGTACCACCTACCCCATAAAGATTATAACAAAAATATACAATGTGCTCTTGTTTTTTTCTTACAATGTCATCAAGTATAGCATTTGTATTTTTATAATTTTCGTAATCCAGTAATACTTTTCTATGGTTACTTATTGCTGATTTCTTTAAGATGTCTCTAATGTTTTTTTGTGAAAAAAGGCTCTCTAAGTCACTTATTTTTCGAACAACAGTACCGTTGAAATCATATGGTGAGTCTAAAAAATGACCGCGTTCGAACTTATACTGGTCATAGTCAAATTGCAAAAAGATAACTGGTGTTTTAAGTAAGTTAAATTCAAAGGAAATTGAAGAATAGTCGGTTACACATATTGCCGTATCAGATAATACTTCGGAGAAATCTTCTTGGCCAACAAATAATATGTCATTATTGAAAAGAGAGTTAATATCATCCTTAAGATGAAGTACTTTCTCATGTAAATAAAATGCAATGTTAAGCTTTTTACGCTTAGCATATTCCATTAAACTTTTGCTATTTTTAATGCTTTTTATGATTTCTAAGAAGCTGTTCTGAGGACCTGCTACTGTCCACTCTTCACGCCATGTGAAAAAGAATAGAATGTTTCTATTTGTTTTTTTTGTGTTTGACAAGTTTTTATGTCGAGATAGTCCTGCGTTTACAACCCTTATGTCTAAGAAACCAATGTTATTAATCAGGCGCTTAAGCGTTTGAAGGTCTTCAGCATCTACGCTATTTTTATCTCGATAATATTTTTCAAGAATAAATGAATAAAAATTCTTAAGATCTTCTTTAGATGTATATCCATTATAATGTGGTATTTTGTATTTAAGTACTAATTTTTTTGTTTGATTTATGTCTTTTCTTGGCTGTAGGATCTGTGAAACGATATTTTTTTCTGAAGAAAGGGATGTTATAAAACTTCGTATTCTTCCATTGTAGTGCCCTTTGTAAAAATGTACTTTCTTGTAGGAGATTATCCCGTGCTGTAGATAAATAATAGGCGACCAACCTTTACTTAAGGGTGATTTTCCCGTCGTTGGAAATACATCCAAATAACCATCGTTTAGTAATAAATAGTCGGCTTTATAAAAAGTAGAAATGTGTTTCCTGCTATCTTTTAATAATATGTTTTCTTTGTATTTTTTTATTTTGTTAATATCGATATTTTCATGTGTGTAAACAAAGTATGTATTTTTATAGCCTTGGGAGATCCTATGCTCAAAGAAAAAAAAGCCATTATCTCTTGCTTGCTTACCCGCTTTTTCTCCTAAAAGTAAAACAAGATCATTACTATCTTCTGCGATCATTTCAAAAAATCTTCCTGATTATAATTTATCAATTATTCTCTGAGGCATATTTATTTAAAGCCTCAGTAACAGATGGATATAATTTAATGCGATCATCTTTTGATATGTAGATGGCTATGTCGCAATGTTCAATTAATGAATTGTTAGAGTGTGATACCATTAAAATATTAGAATCAACACTCCTTTCTCTAAAAATATCCGCACACTTCTTTTTAAACCGCGCATCGCCTACCGCTGTAACTTCATCCACCAGGTAGTAATCAAACTTAAACGCCATGCTCAATCCAAAACCTAAACGTGATTTCATCCCGGAAGAGTAAGTCTTAATTGGCATATCGAAGTATCTGCCTAGTTCGGCAAACTCTTCCACATAGGCCACTTTATCCTTAAGCTCATCTTTCTTTGCATACAGACGCGCAACGAACTTCACGTTCTCACGCCCTGTCAGGCTGCCTTGAAATCCGCCAGAGAGACCCACCGGCCAGGAGATGGTTTTATTTGTGGTGATACTGCCGCTGTCTGGGCGGTCAATACCGCCAATCATGCGCAACAATGTAGATTTACCCGCACCGTTACGGCCAACTAACGCTACGCTCTTACCACTAGGTAACTCAATATTCAGGTCTTTAAACACATAGTGTCGGCCGGTTGGTGTGCGATAGGATTTAGTGAGGTTTTCAATTTTAATCATGTGGTTAACATTGCCTCCTCACGAATACGGTATAACGATAAACCTATAAAGACTGTAATGAGTGCACATAGAGCAAGATAGCTAAGGCTCACACCCTCACTCACATAACCCGGCATCACAGCTTCACGACTCAATTCAAATGCATGAACCAAAGGATTCCACAGGAGATATGGCCAATAATCCTTGGGGATAGAATGCAGCGGAAACATAATACAGGAGATGAAGTAGAGTGGCTTAAGCAGTATTGGTAAGAACTTCTGCGTCTCAGCGAAGGTTTTACCTACCACCATAAAAATTAACCCTATTCCACATGAGAAAATTATCAGTAATCCCCAGGATACAACTAACTGGAGAAGATTGATTATTGAGAAGTATTCTCCCGCCATCCATACAACCAACATTAACAGAATGTACACCGCTGCATAGATCAGTGTTTCAAGCATTGCGCGGGCAATAATGGTGTCAATCGGCTTAACTGGACGGTAATTAAACAGCCCTTGGTTAGCTTCAATCGCACCTACGGAGCGGTTTGTAATATTACTGAAAATAAAGTAGGGGATAATGCCGTTCAGCAGAAACACTGGGAACGAGATATCCGGCATGGTGCGGTGCATAATGAAACCAAATATGCCCAGCAGTACCAGTAAATGCGCAGATGGCTCAAGAATCGCCCAAAAATAGCCTAAGCGAAACTTACCAAATCGGGTGCGTATTTCACGCAAAAACAAGGCCTTAACGGCAGCTTGTTGGACTTCAAATCCACTTCGGGCCATTTCATAAACTCATTATCATTGGGTTGAATTTGGACACGCTACCGCCCTTGGCTTAACAGCTACCAATGCACTGGGCACAGCTTGGGCGGAGTAGGGGAGAGGTTGGGGTTTTTTCAGACGGGATGGGCTGCTGAATTTTTCAACATATTTTACGCAAGTTCAGATTTTTTGACCTGATGAACACGTTAAAGAGGTGACGCCAATTTGTTCATTTAGAAGCTTTTCAATGAAATGAATGCATCTACTAGAACCGCCATTCCCTGGTTGTCTGTAAGAATTTTCCCTAATTTTGACGCAGTACGTTACAGTTCATGTCAAAATAATCCTAAACGTTTTCATCTATTAATATTCTGCAAATAATTCGTTAGGCCTATTGAACGAAATTTCATGGCTAAATATATTCAAATTATTGAAATTTAATGATTAGTTGTTAGTTATGAAGTTTTACTCTGTCTACTCTTTTGATACTGAAATCAATTCGGCTAATGAATCAATCTACGAGATATTTCTCTGGTTTTTACAAAAAGTAGTAATGAGTTTGTTTTGATAGCGCCGATTGCAGACTACCTAAATCTTCGCGATAATCGCGCCCAACAAATCCCTTCCTCGTCGGGCCTAACGACGCGGAGGGGATTTTTTTCATCTATACCTTAGTGGCTAACCGACTCACGGATCTAAAGAGGACAAGTTATGTATAACACCCTGGGCAATCATTACGATAACTCCCTGGTTTCTAACGCCTTCGGTTTCATGCGCTTTCCAGTGAATTTCCAACCCTACGACAGCGATGCAGAATGGGTCATCACCGGAGTACCTTTTGATGCCGCGACTTCAGGTCGTCCTGGCAGCCGTTTGGGGCCGGGTGCAATTCGTCAAATCTCCACCAACCTCGCTTGGGAAGGTTGCCGCTGGCCGTGGGATTTCGATTTGCGTCAGCGTCTGAACGTGGTGGATTGCGGTGATCTGGTTTACGCCTTCGGCGATTCGCAGGATCTCTCTGACAAGCTGCAAGCTCATGCTGAGAAGCTGCTGGCAAATGGCAAGCGTATGCTCACCTTCGGTGGCGACCACTATGTCACTCTGCCGCTGCTGCGCGCGCACGCCAAACACTTCGGCAAGATGGCGTTGGTACACTTCGATGCCCACACCGATACCTACTCCAACGGTCCAACCTTTGACCACGGCACCATGTTCTTCACTGCGCCGAAAGAAGGTTTGATCGACCCTCACCACTCAGTGCAGATCGGTATTCGTACCGAGTTTGATAAGAGCCTTGGCTTTAACGTGTTGGATGCGGCACAGGTTAGCGATCGCAGCGTGGATGATATCCTGGCTGAAGTGAAGCGTACCGTGGGCGACCTGCCGGTCTATCTGACCTTTGATATTGACTGCCTGGACCCAGCACATGCGCCGGGCACCGGTACGCCAGTTATTGGCGGCCTGACCAGCGATAAAGCCACCAAGTTGATTCGCGGTTTGCAGGGGATGAATATCGTCGGTATGGATCTGGTTGAAGTAGCACCAGGTTATGACCACGCCGATCTGACTTCATTGGCAGCGGCAACTATTGCGCTGGATATGCTGCACGTTCAGGCAGCGAACAAAGGCTAAGCCGTTGTGGGCGAGGTATGAACCTTGCCCACCTCTCAATAATCGTTGTTGATATCGTTGATAGCGGAACGCACCACGACAAAACCGGTTATAGCCAGTAAAGCGACAGTGCTGATAATGATAGTTGTTAGCATAAGTGGCTCCTCTCAGAGAATTTGAACCACGCTACATTTTATTTGTGACACAATTCTTGCTGCCTTAGCGAATTCAGAATCATCCGTTTAGCCCGCACAGACTCGGTCATTATTTATTATCCCACGCTATCGTTACGTTTCTGCTTTTTCATACTCCATACCTGTTCATCTATAAGTAGTTATCGACGGTATTTCACTGGTTTGTATCACTATGTTGAGAATTTGTGAGGTGTGTTGTATTGGCGCCTTGAAAAGCTTGTTTAAGCGAGATAAATCCCGCCGTTACGCTACAGAAAAGGCATTAAAGCAGGGGAGTGAATGGGAGAATAAGTGGGATGCTAAAGCAGAGTGTAAAACTAATGGGGCGTTCCTTTGCCCTCGACCTCCCCGGTTCCTAGTAATCATCGTTGATGTCCTGCGAAGCGGAACGTATCACCAGAAACGCGCCAATCAGTACAACCGCGATAACGATGGCGATAATAATCAGAATGGTCAGCATATATGTGATGCTCCTGTGACTCTCTCTGACTGCGCCTGTAATCAAAAGGTCATTGTAGACCATGCAGAATGACATGCCCCGCACGGCTTTGTTCCGACCATTATCACGCTTCTTATCTCAATATTTCGACAATTGAATAGTGACAAACTGTTATCGGCTGAGTGTAGCTATACTTTGATGCGTACGTCATTAATCGCTTCGTTAATCACATTTTCATAGTCTTTGGAGGTCACCATGGGCTTTCTGGATGAATTAGTGGGTTCGCTGGGGAACGGCAACGGGCAAGGCAATCAGTTGGGGCAGTTGCAGGCGATCTGGAATTGGGTGCAGGAGCAGGGCGGAATCGAAGTGCTGCTGCAGAAGTTTCAACAGGGCGGGCTCGGTGAGGTGCTGGGTTCGTGGATCGGCACCGGCGGTAATCAACAGGTCGGCGGCGGTGAGATTCAGAGTGCCTTTGGGCAGGAGGAGTTGCAGTCGCTGGCTGATAAGCTGGGCACCGATGTGAATGGTGCATCTGGCACGCTGGCCTCGTTGTTGCCGCAATTGATCGATAAGATGTCGCCGCAAGGCCAACTGGATGAGCAGAGTCTGCACAACAACCAGCTGGATTTGGGGTCGATGGTGGATGATCTGTTTAAGCGGTAATTGTCGAAGTGGAAGAGAGGAGCGCATCAGCGCTCCTTTTTATTGTCGATTATTTGCCATCTGCCGCAATACGATCGCGGATGTGCTGTGCACGTGCTGCGGAGTCCGGGTGCGAATCGAACATCGAACTCGTTTGGCCTTGCTGCATTTTCGCCAGTTTCTCGAAACTGGTGGCTAAGCCGAGCGGATTAACACCGCGCTTTTTCAGCAGGTCATAAGAGTAGTCATCCGCCTGCGATTCCTGGGTCTGCGAGAACTGCGCATTGACCAGCTTTTCGCTCAGATCGCCCAACTGGGATTGCGACAGCTGACCAATCACGCCGCCAACCGAGGCCGCGGCAGTGCGTGCCGCCGTGGTGGCATAGGCAACCTGCATCGCTTTACGCGTATGGCCGAGCGCGACGTGGCCCATTTCGTGGCCGAGTACGCCTTCCACTTCGTTATCCGTCATCATATCCATCAAGCCGCTGTAAACGCGGATACAGCCGTTGGCCATCGCCCACGCATTCACATCTTTGGTCAGATAGACTTTGTAGTTGGCTGGCACGCCGTTGATATTATCGCCCAGCGCTGCGGCGATTTTGTTCAGACGCTGTTGATATTCACTGTTGGCAGGTGCGAGCTGGTTGTCTTTGTCCATCTGGGCACAGGACTGATCGCTGAGCTGCTTCACTTGTGAATCATTTAACGTATAAGCCTGATAGGCCTGCGCGCCGGATTGCAGTAGCGCGTTATTGTCCATCCCTTCACAGCCGCTCAGCAGCGAAGCGATTCCCACAGCAAGAATGGTGACGCGGATTTTCATTGAGAGGTCCTTTGCGTAACAAGGTAGAGAAAACAAACACCTGAAATTGAGATCGGTGTTCAAACGCTTTGGTTATAGCGTGCATCCTGTTCACTGGCTAGCAGACAAGCCCCGAATTGCAACCGTTTACCCGCTATTTAGCACGTCGACGCATGTACTTTTGCCCCGATTTTCATGTACATTGATGTGCGACTTTTTTCTCGCTTCGCCTGATAACTGATTAATTACAATACGTTAAGCGCGGCGGAGCATTAATCCGACCTGGAGTAGAAGATGCCCTCTCGTAAAGAGCTTGCCAACGCCATTCGCGCGTTAAGTATGGATGCAGTACAGAAAGCCAAATCGGGACATCCTGGTGCCCCTATGGGCATGGCGGACATCGCCGAAGTGCTGTGGCGTGACTTCCTGAACCACAATCCGACTAACCCGCTGTGGGCAGACCGTGACCGCTTCGTGCTGTCTAACGGTCATGGCTCCATGCTGATTTACAGCCTGCTGCACCTCACCGGTTATGACCTGCCGATGAGCGAGCTGCAGAACTTCCGTCAGTTGCACTCTAAAACTCCAGGCCACCCGGAATACGGCTACACCGCTGGCGTTGAAACCACCACCGGTCCACTGGGCCAGGGTATCGCTAACGCAGTAGGCTTCGCCATCGCTGAGCGCACTTTAGCGGCACAGTTCAACCGTCCAGGCCATGACATCGTAGACCACAACACTTACGTGTTCATGGGCGACGGCTGCATGATGGAAGGTATCTCACACGAAGTGTGCTCCATCGCCGGTACCCTGAAACTGGGTAAACTGGTTGCCTTCTATGATGACAACGGCATCTCAATCGACGGTCACGTTGATGGCTGGTTCACTGACGACACCGCAGCACGCTTCGAAGCTTACGGCTGGCACGTGGTGCGTGGCGTAGACGGCCACGATGCAGACGCGATCAAAAAAGCGGTTGAAGAAGCTAAAGCCGTATCTGACAAACCTTCACTGCTGATGTGCAAAACCATCATCGGTTTCGGTTCACCAAACAAAGCCGGTACGCACGATTCGCACGGCGCACCGCTGGGCGACGACGAAATCGCACTGACCCGCAAACAGCTGGGCTGGAACCACGCGCCGTTTGAAATTCCTTCAGACATCTACGCGCAGTGGGATGCGAAAGAAGCCGGTCAGGCGAAAGAATCCGCATGGGATAAGAAGTTTGCTGCTTATGCTGCTGCTCATCCTGAACTGGCTGCTGAGTTCACGCGTCGTACCAACAACGAGCTGCCAGCGAACTGGGAAACTGAGTCGCAGAAGTTCATCGAACAGCTGCAGGCTAACCCGGCGAAAATCGCCAGCCGTAAAGCGTCTCAGAATGCGATTGAAGCCTTCGGTAAGATCCTGCCGGAATACCTGGGCGGCTCCGCTGACCTGGCACCAAGCAACCTGACTATGTGGTCGGGTTCTAAGCCAATCAACGAAGATGCAGCCGGTAACTACATCCATTACGGCGTGCGCGAATTCGGTATGACCGCGATCGCTAACGGCCTGGCACTGCACGGTGGCTTCCTGCCGTACACTGCGACCTTCCTGATGTTTGTAGAATACGCACGTAACGCGGCGCGTATGGCTGCACTGATGAAGATTCGTCAGATCATGGTCTACACCCATGACTCCATCGGTCTGGGTGAAGATGGTCCAACGCACCAGCCGGTTGAGCAGATGGCTAGCCTGCGCGTGACACCAAACATGAGCCTGTGGCGTCCATGTGACCAGGTTGAATCTGCTGTGGCATGGAAATACGCGATTGAGCGTGTTGACGGCCCATCAGCCCTGATCTTCTCTCGTCAGAACCTGGCGCAGCAGGATCGTACCGCTGAGCAGCTGGCTAACGTGGCGCGCGGTGGTTATGTGCTGAAAGACAGCGCAGGTACGCCAGAGCTGATCCTGATCGCTACCGGTTCAGAAGTCGAACTGGCGGTTGCCGCTTACGACCAGCTGACCAGCGAAGGCCGTAAAGTGCGCGTGGTGTCTATGCCTTCAACCGATGCTTTCGACAAGCAGGACGCGGCTTACCGTGAATCTGTACTGCCGAAAGCGGTTGCTGCGCGTGTGGCAATCGAAGCCGGCATCGCAGACTACTGGTTCAAATACACCGGTCTGAATGGCGCTATCGTCGGCATGACCACCTTCGGTGAGTCTGCTCCAGCAGAACTGCTGTTCAAAGAGTTCGGCTTCACCGTTGAGAACGTGGTGAACACCGCGAAATCTATTCTGTAATCAGCGGTCGCCATCAAGGGCGGCCCGACAGGTGATTATCGCTATTGAAGGTGCGCATTTATGCGCACCTTTTTCATTTCAACTCCCGCCTCAAACCTGAAACGGTTCAATTATTCCTGAAGTAATAATTTTTACATGCGAATTATGTGACGCAGATCCAATAATCAGCAGCGCAATTGATCGCAATCATTCCTGTTATTCCTTGCATGCTTTATTCTAGCTGAACCGTTTCAGTTGCAATTCAGTGGCATCATTTTGCAACGTTAAGCGGGCAATAATTCCCTGTACAAAACGCAGCGAAACGCTCAAGGTATTTGGCACGTTTTTTTGGCTGTTGTTGCAGGAAGTGAGATGACCGTTCGCATAGCAATTAATGGTTTTGGTCGTATCGGACGCAATGTGCTGCGTGCCTTGTACGAAACCGGCCGCCGCGCTGAGATCACCGTGGTAGCGATCAACGAGCTGGCTGAAGCCACTGGCATGGCACATTTGCTGAAATATGACACCAGCCATGGCCGCTTTGCCTGGGATGTGCGCCAGGAGCGCGATCAGCTGTTCGTGGGCGACGACACCATCCGCATACTGCATCTGGCCGATATTGATACCCTGCCGTGGCAGGAACTGAATGTCGATATCGTGCTGGATTGTACAGGGGTATACGGCAGCCGCGCCGATGGCGAAGCACATCTGCAAGCGGGCGCGAAGAAAGTGTTGTTCTCGCATCCGGGCGGTAATGATTTGGATGCCACCGTGGTGTTCGGCGTTAACGAACAAGCTCTTAAACAAACTGACCGCATTGTCTCCAACGCATCCTGTACCACCAACTGCATTATTCCGGTGATCAAGTTGCTGGATGACGCCTTCGGAATTGAGTCAGGCACCGTGACCACGATTCACTCGGCGATGCACGACCAACAGGTGATTGACGCCTATCACAGCGATCTGCGTCGTACCCGTGCCGCCAGCCAATCGATCATTCCGGTGGATACGCGTCTTGCTGCGGGCATTACCCGTATTTTTCCGAAATTTAACGACCGCTTCGAAGCCATCGCTGTCCGTGTTCCCACGATCAACGTGACAGCCATTGATTTGAGCGTTTCAGTACGCGAAGCCGTGAAGGCCTGTGAGGTCAATGCCTTGCTGCAAAACGCGTCAGAAGGGGCGTTTCGTGGTATAGTTGACTATACGGAATTACCGTTAGTCTCAGTAGATTTCAACCATGATCCGCACAGTGCCATAGTGGACGGCACACAAACGCGGGTCAGTGGTCACCACCTGATCAAAACCTTGGTTTGGTGTGACAACGAATGGGGCTTTGCTAACCGCATGATCGACACCACGTTAGCAATGGCCGCAAGCGGTTTCAGGTAAGACGCGGACTGCGTCTGGCAAAACTTATGAGAATCAACGAGAGGGTTCACCATGTCTGTAATTAAAATGACCGATCTGGATCTTGCTGGTAAGCGTGTTCTGATCCGTGCCGATCTCAACGTGCCAGTGAAAGAAGGGAAAGTGACGTCAGATGCACGTATCCGTGCTTCTCTGCCTACCATCGAAGCGGCGTTGAAACAGGGCGCGAAAGTGATGGTTACCTCTCACCTGGGTCGCCCGACCGAAGGTGAATATAACGAAGAATTCTCCCTCCTGCCTGTTGTTAACTACCTGAAAGACAAACTGAACGGCACCACCGTTACCCTGGCGAAAGACTACCTCGACGGCGTTGAAGTCGGCGCAGGTGAGCTGGTGGTTCTGGAAAACGTTCGCTTCAACAAAGGCGAGAAGAAAGACGAAGAGACCCTGTCGAAGAAATATGCCGCACTGTGCGACGTCTTCGTAATGGATGCTTTCGGTACTGCGCACCGCGCGCAGGCTTCTACCCACGGTGTGGGCAAGTTCGCACCGATCGCTTGTGCTGGCCCGCTGCTGTCTGCTGAGCTGGAAGCGCTGGGTAAAGTGATGAGCAACCCAGAGCGTCCGCTGGTCGCCGTTGTGGGGGGTTCTAAAGTCTCTACCAAATTCGACGTGCTGCAGTCTCTGGTGAAAATCGCGGATACCGTGATTGTCGGCGGCGGCATCGCTAACACCTTCGTGGCTATCGACAACAAAGTCGGTAAATCACTGTACGAACCAGACTTCGTTGAAGCGGCGAAAAAGCTGCGTGACGAGCACGGCATCCCAGTTCCAACCGACTCTCGCGTAGGAACGGAATTCTCTGAAACTGCCCCTTCAACCGTGAAAAAGGTTTCCGAAGTGGCGGATAACGAAGAGATTATGGACTTCGGTGACGAAACCGCACAGGCGATGGCGAAACTGCTGAAAGAAGCAAAAACCATTCTGTGGAACGGTCCAGTTGGCGTGTTCGAATTCCCGAACTTCCGCAAAGGCACCGAAATCGTGGCGAACGCGATTGCAGACAGCGACGCGTTCTCTGTTGCGGGCGGCGGCGATACCCTGGCAGCGATTGACCTGTTCGGTCTCGAAGACAAGATCTCCTACATCTCTACCGGCGGTGGCGCATTCCTCGAGTTCGTGGAAGGCAAAAAACTGCCAGCGGTAGCGATGCTGGAAGAGCGCGCTAAGCAGTAATTTTTGGGGGCGGCGCTTCGGCGCCGTCTGAAGGCTTGCCCATCCTGGGCAAAAAATCGACGTCCCCTCGTGGGATGAACGGTAACGAAACAGGACACAACCATGTCTAAAATTTTTGATTTCGTAAAACCCGGCGTTGTCACTGGTGATGACGTTCAGAAAGTTTTCCAAGTAGCGAAAGAAAACAAATTCGCTCTGCCTGCAGTTAACTGCGTCGGCACGGACTCCATCAACGCGGTACTGGAAGCTGCGGCCAAAGTTAAAGCGCCGGTCATCGTTCAGTTCTCCAATGGTGGTGCTGCCTTCATCGCCGGTAAAGGTTTCAAAACCGACAAGCCACAGGGCGCGGCAATCTTCGGCGCTATCGCGGGTGCACACCATGTGCATCTGATGGCTGAACAGTACGGCGTGCCAGTGATTCTGCACACCGACCACTGCGCCAAGAAACTGCTGCCGTGGATCGACGGTCTGCTGGATGCCGGTGAAGAGCACTTCAAGAAAACCGGTAAGCCACTGTTCTCTTCTCACATGATCGACCTGTCAGAAGAGTCACTGGAAGAGAACATCGAGATCTCTTCTAAATACCTGGCGCGCATGGCGAAAATCGACATGACGCTGGAAATCGAACTGGGTTGCACCGGTGGCGAAGAAGATGGCGTGGACAACAGCCATATGGACGCATCTGCGCTGTACACCCAGCCAGAAGACGTTGATTACGCGTACACCGAGCTGAGCAAAATCAGCCCACGTTTCACCATCGCGGCTTCCTTCGGTAACGTGCACGGCGTGTATAAGCCAGGCAACGTGAAACTGACCCCGACCATCCTGCGTGATTCTCAGGAATACGTCACCAAGAAACACAATCTGCCGCACAACGCGCTGGACTTCGTGTTCCACGGTGGTTCAGGTTCTTCTGCTGCAGAAATCGAAGAGTCAATTGGTTACGGCGTAATCAAGATGAACATCGATACCGATACCCAATGGGCGACCTGGGACGGCATCCTGCAGTACTACAAAAAGAACGAAGACTATCTGCAAGGCCAGCTGGGTAACCCAAATGGCGTGGATAGCCCGAACAAGAAATACTACGACCCACGCGTATGGCTGCGCTCTGCACAAGCTTCAATGGTTGTGCGTTTAGAGCAGGCTTTCAAAGAGCTTAACGCTGTCGACGTGCTGTAATTTTTCCTTACAGTACAAAAAAGGCCCGAAAGGGCCTTTTTTTATGCATTCGATTCGGAATAGTGAGGAAATTCAGGCCATTTTTGGCGCTTCATGCCATTTTTGTTTACCCTTGTACACGGGAGTGCCGGAGATAATCTGGCCGTTTTTGCATTTTCCTGCGGGAAACTCAACAACAGGGCTAACAAATGGAAGACTTAAATGTCGTTGACGGCATTAACAACGCTGGCGGCTGGCTGGTAAGAAATCAGGCACTGATCCTGAGCTATTTCGTCAATATCGCTGCGGCGATTGTCATCATAGTGATCGGTATGATGGCAGCGCGTATTATTTCGAAAGGCATCAACCGCGTGCTGGTGGCGCGTCATATCGATGCCACAGTCGCAGATTTCCTTTCGGCGCTGGTGCGCTATGGCGTGATTGCCTTTACCTTGATTGCTGCGCTGGGCCGCGTCGGGGTGCAAACCGCATCGGTGATTGCGGTACTGGGTGCAGCGGGTTTGGCCTTAGCGTTATCCCTGCAGGGTTCGCTGTCCAACCTTGCCGCGGGTGTACTACTGGTGACCTTCCGTCCATTTAAAACTGGCGAGTTCGTGGATCTCGGTGGCGTGATGGGAACGGTGCAGAACGTGCAGATCTTCTCCACCACCATGAAGAGCGCGGACGGTAAAATTGTCGTGGTGCCTAACGGCAAGGTGATCGCGGGTAATATCGTTAACTACTCACGCGAACCCATTCGCCGTAATGAGTTTATTATCGGTGTGGCCTACGACGCGGATGTCGACCAGGTGATCGCGCTGTTCAGGGAAGTGGTTGAGGCCGATGAACGCGTGCTGAAAGACATGGGTATCCAGATCGGCCTGAACGAACTGGCCGCGTCTTCACTCAACTTTGTCGTGCGCTGCTGGAGTAAGAGCAGTGACCTGCAAAACGTCTACTGGGATCTGTTGAAGAACTTCAAGCGTA
Source organism: Pantoea sp. SM3 (assembly GCF_000963995.1). NCBI lineage: Bacteria > Pseudomonadati > Pseudomonadota > Gammaproteobacteria > Enterobacterales > Erwiniaceae > Pantoea > Pantoea sp. SM3. The sequence continues at coordinate 31,322 of NZ_JZRD01000013.1, read as the reverse complement.
CGCTGGACGCGAACGGTATTGGCATCCCTTATCCGCAGATGGATGTGCATCTGCATCAGGTGAAGAACGAACAGCAACCTGAGCGCGCTGAGTAATCAATGAGTGGCGGTGCGCATCTCATGTGCACCCCACAAAACCCGATCATATCCCTAAAGGGCCATCATCTATGGCGACCGAAAGCGCACTCATCGCCATCACTTCGCTATTGATATCAATCTTATTATTTTCTCTAATACCCGATTAAATCTTTCAATTTCCACTAATATCCTCGCGTCACTATACTGCATCGCATTATCTCGTTACTCAGGATCGCCATCGTGTTATCTGTTTATTTACAAGGACTTGCCCTTGGGGCAGCACTCATTCTGCCATTAGGCCCACAAAACGCATTCGTGATGAATCAGGGCATTAAACGCCACTACCATTTAATGACCGCAGGGTTATGCACGCTGAGCGATATCGTGCTGATTTGCGGCGGTATTTTTGGTGGTAGTGCGCTGCTGAATCAATCCCCGATTCTGCTGATGCTGATCACCTGGGCGGGCGTGGCGTTTCTGCTGTGGTACGGCTGGGGCGCACTGCGCAGCGCATGGCAGGGCGATGTGACGTTAGCGACAGAAGCCGCGCTGAAGCAAGGTCGCTGGCGCATCGTTGCCACCATCGTCGCGGTGACCTGGCTCAATCCGCACGTCTATCTCGATACCTTTGTGGTGCTGGGTAGCCTCGGCAGTCAGCTTCCTTCTACCGAAGCGCGTCAATGGTTCGCGTTGGGCACAGTGAGTGCTTCAATTATCTGGTTCTTTGGCCTGGCGCTGTTGGCGGCCTGGCTTTCACCACGCCTGCGCACCGTGCGTGCCCAGCGCATCATTAACCTGCTGGTGGGCGGCGTGATGTGGTTTATCGCCATTCAACTGGCGCGTCAGGGCATCGCGGCGTTCTGATGCAGATGTAAGCCGTACAGTGCGGGCAGCGCGCCCGCACTGGCCAGCAGCTCTAAACGAATCTGGCGGAAGCTCACCCCCTGCGGTACGGCGTGATGGCACAGCGAGTGATGGTTATCTTCGACTTCAATCAGTAACTCTTCATCCAGCCAGAGACGATAATGTGTGGTGCAGTGCGGCGTGACAGCTTGTGCGTGCCCCATCTGCACCGTCTCCATCGCATGGTCAAAGTCGTTATCAAACAACAGCGTGATTTGGCGAGCGTGTTGCTGCTGTTCCCAGCGCCAAATAACCGTTGGCTGAGCGTCATCCCGTGCCGGCACCCAGCAGTTGGTGTGCTGCTCCGGACGCAATTTGCCGTTAAGCAGATAGTCCCGATGCCAGAGTTTTAACGGCGTCTCCAGCGTGAAGGCGAAGAGTATTTGATGCGGCACGCGGCGCGGTAGCCAGAAATCGAACTCATCGACGCCGTAATCGCCATCATTAATCTGCCGCGTGCGTTTGGCGACGCGTGGATTGAGGCTGTTAAACACCATCATGACCCCGGGCAGACGCTGCTGAGTGAGGGCCACTTCAATCGCCGGATTTTCTTCAAAGGCGATAAACAGATAACGATCGCAATCTGCACGGTAATCAAAACTCAGGCGGTAGTTGCCCTGATCGTTAACCGTGAGTGTTTGGCTGGCGATGTGACGATCGCCGCAAGTGTTGGCCGGATTGTCACTGCTGAGCAGCGAAACCTGCATCTTCTGCGTTTGTTTGGCACGCAGTTGCACGGTTAACGCAGGTAAACGTTCACCGGCTTTTAATGGCAGCAGCAGGGCACAGCGCGATTGCAGCGGCTGCCAACCAGCATCGGCGGGGAGATTGCTAAGCTGCAGGGTGCTGCTGACTTCGATCTGCGCATCGCGGGCCGGACTCAGCAATGGATGACGTGGGATAAACGCCCCCTGACGCAGTAGTTGCTGCTGCAACTGTGTGACGCGATCTGGCTTTGCCAGCTGCGACGGTGTGAATTGCTGCTGATGACAGATGGCCGCCGCACGTCCCGCCACTTCACCTAACACGCCGCAGGTGCACATCACGCGCGCGCTGCCAAAGGCAACGTGGGTGGCTGAGATTAAACGACTGGTGAGCAGCAGATTATCCAGCGACTGACTGTATAGCGCACGAAATGGAATGGTATAGGTGCCTTTGCTGTGGAACTGGCGGCAGCCATCGTGTTCGCTGTACACGCCATCGGCCGGATGCAGGTCAACCGACCAGCCGCCGTAGGCAACGGCGTCGTAGTGATCGCGCTGTTCAATGATGTCCTGCTGACACAGTAACGTGTCACCGAGGAAGCGACGGCTTTCGCGCTTGCCGGGGATCAGGCCCACCCATTCGATGGTCAGGGTATCGGCATCCGGAAACTCGCCGGAGTTTTTAATGTAATCCCACACGCCCCAAACAATTTTCCACAGCTCCCATTTGATGGTTTCGCTTTCGTGCACCGTATCTAGCCGTCCGCCCCATTCCAGCCACCACAAATCACAACCGTTAAGATCGGAGGTCAGGCGTTTGTAACGCGGAATGGCGGTAATCTCTTTAAGCGCAAAAGAGGGCGGCACAAAGCGAACCGGCTGCGATGTACGTTTGGTATAGAAGTAGATTGAGTGGCCGAGTTTGTGTCCAAAATGTTCACCTGGCGCCATCTTTTCGCCAAATTCTTCAACAGTTTCCGCCCCCACACGATGCGCGACACCCGCCAGATATCCCAGCACGCCATCGCCGCTGGCATCGATAAACTGGCTGGCTTTGATGTGGTAACGTGTCTGATTAATGGCGTTAAAAGCTTGCAAGCCTTGTAAGCGGCGGCCTTCTTTCGTGATATCGCTGACCACCGTGTTGAGCAGCAGCGTCACACCGGGTTGTGACTGCACCAAATCCAGCAGCACCATATCGAACAGCACCGGATTACCCTCTTTGTTGCGCCACAGGTTTTCCTCCATGATCTCGCCCATGATGCCGCCTTCGCGCGCCCAGCGGTTGTTGTTACCCATATGCGATGTTGCACCGTTGGCCCATAACCGCACTTCACTCGAGGCGTTGCCACCCAGCACCGGGCGATCCTGAACCAACACCACCTGCAATCCGTCACGCGCGGCGGCCAGTGCGGCACACACGCCCGCGAGCCCACCGCCCGCCACCAGCAGATCGGCCTGTAACTTTTGCTCTGGGAAGTGGCGCGCATTTTGCGAAGAGAAAGTCTGCATCATTTGCTTCCTGTCATGCTGAAGCTAAGATTGGAGTTTTGAGCGCCACAGGGTGAACTATGTCTTCTCAACCCAACCAAAGCCTGATTGATGGGATTCGCTGCTTGCAGTATTTGGTTTCCAGCGATAAAGCCGTGGGCTGCCGTGAACTGGCGCGACAGATGGACATGAACAGCACGCGCGTTAACCGCCTGTTGATGACCATGGCCTCGATTGGCCTGACGATTCAGGACGAACACCGCCGCTATTTGCCCGGCCCGGGGATTCATGCACTGGCGGCGCAGGCGATTCGCGGCTCCTCGCTGTTTGCCCAGGCGCTGCCGCAACTGGAAGCACACGCGCCGCGCGACATCGTGGTGGCGCTGGGCGTGCTGTGGGAGGACCAGGTGATTTACATCTGGCACTCCGAACCGGGTGAGCGCACCAGTGCCAGCCAGGCGCTGGCCGGTTTCCGCATGCTGCCGGCGTGGCAGTCGGTGATTGGTGTGTCGCTGCTGGCGACAGAGAGTGATGAGCAGTTGCGTCCACGATTTACCGACGAACAGTGGGCGCAAATGGCGCCGTTGCTGGCGCGTAAGCGTGACGCAAACCATTTGATCTGGCACCGTGATGACGGCGAAATCAGCATGGCGCAGCCAATCAACAACAACCGCGCTGCGCTGGCGTTCGCCAAAATCTGGCAGGCCGACGATGCACATCTGCAGCAGCGGGTGATGCAGTTGCAGTCGCTGGCGCAAGTGCTGATCAGTGCGCGCTGACATGCTCGATTTTCCCAACCACGAACAGATAGCTGCAAATGCCTATCGCCGCCAGCACGGCAATAAAGCCGAGTGCTGGCGCGAAATTGTCGCCATCGATCAGCGCGCCTATGGCAATCGGCACCACAATAGCGGAAAGCGCGCCGGTGAAATTGAATACGCCGCCCGCTAAGCCAATCAGATGGCGAGGTGCCAGTGCGGTGACAAACACCCAGGTGATGGTCGCGAGGCCGTTGCCAAAAAACGCCAGCGACATAAACAGCACGATGAGCGTGGAATCGTCGGTGTAATTGGCGCCAAGAATAAACAGCGTCAGGAACAGACCAAGGATGACCGGCAGTTTACGCGCCACACTGGGTGACACGCCTCGCCGTATCATGCGATCCGAAGCGAAACCTGCCAGCAGTACGCCACAGAAAGCGGCGAAGTAGGGCACGGAAGCCACATAGCCGCTTTTAATGAAGCCCATATGGCGATACTCCACCAGATAGGTCGGGAACCAGGTGAGGAAGAACCAAAAGGTGGCTGAGATAGTAAACTGGCCGATGTAGATACCCACCAGTTTGCGGCTGCGGAACATTTGTGCCAGATCGGCCCAGCGGGCCTTCGGCTGCTGCGTGTGCTGACGGCTCTCGAGTAAGGCACCGTTGCTGCGCAGATAGTTTAATTCGGCTTCTGACACGCCTTTATGCTCATGTGGCTCACGGTAAAGCAGATACCACACCAACGCCCAAATCATCCCGGCCACACCGGTAATCAGAAACAGACCGCGCCAGCCAAACGCATCCTGTACGTGGAACAGCAGCGGCGTCATGCAGGCGAGTCCAACAAACTGGGCCGAGGAGTAAATGCCGATGGCGCTGGCACGCTCCTGTTCCGGGAACCAGCTGGAAATCACGCGGTTATTCGAAGGCATTACCGGCGCTTCAAAGGCACCGACGCCCAGGCGCAAGCTAAACAGCGCACCGAAGCTGTTGGCGAGCGCATGCAGGGCTGTGATTAATGACCAGGCAAACAGGCCCACGCCATACACCAGACGCGCGCCGAGACGATCGATCAGAAAGCCGCCGGGGATCTGCAGCGCAGCGTAGATCCAGCCAAATGCTGAGAAGATCAACCCCATCTCCATTGGCGTAAAGCGCAATTCGCCGGCCATTTGCGTCGCGGCCACAGAGAGATTGGTACGATCCATGTAGTTGATGATGATGTTGATAAACACCAGACCCAGCATCAGGAATCGCGTCCGTCCGGCGCGAACGGCAATGGCGCTTTGGCTAATTGGCTGCTCTGTCATACCACAACTCCCCATAAGGCTAGAATTGTTTCTTTAATAGAAACACCAAGGCAAAATTTCCGCGAATCCGTTAACCTGGTTTTGCGATCGCGGATACGTTAATACCGTCGTTATCCGAACTTTTTGGTGATTTCAAACTCAGACCATCACGCATAGTAATGTGTTTTAGGTTTAGCCATAGTGGCGACCTGTAAATTGAACCTTCAAGGAGGACTTTCGTGAAACTGAAAGCACTGGCGCTGGCCGCCGTAATGAGCACGGGCGTAATGTCAGCGATGGTACAAGCGGGTGAAGTCCCGAATGGCCCGCATGTCGTCACCTCTGGTCAGGCAAGCGTAGATGCCCGTCCTGATATCGCGACACTCTCCATCGTGGTGAATGTTTCCTCGAAAGATGCGGCTGATGCGAAAAAACAAGCTGATGACCGCGTGGCGCAATATTTCGATTTCCTGCAAAAGAACGGTATCGAGAAGAAAGATATTGATGCGGCAAACCTGAGCACGCAACCGGAGTATGACTACACCAAAGAAGGCAAGTCGGTACTAAAGGGCTATCGTGCGGTGCGCCAGGTGCAGGTGACGTTACGTCAGCTGGATAAACTGAATGAGTTACTGGACGGTGCGCTGAAATCTGGCCTGAACGAAATCCGCTCGGTGGAGCTGGGCGTAGCGAATGCCGATGCCTATAAAGATCAGGCGCGCAAAGCCGCGATTGCTAACGCTACTCAGCAGGCCGGTGCACTGGCAGAAGGCTTCAACGCGAAATTGGGCCCGGTGTACAGCATCCGCTATCACGTGGCGAACTATCAGCCAATGCCAATGGCGCGCATGTATAAAGCGGCTGCGGCCCCTGCGGATACCACCGCGCAGCAGACTTATGAGCAGCAGAGCATTCACTTTGACGATCAGGTTGATGTGGTGTTCGAGATCAAGCCGAATACAGCTCAGTAATCTGATGTGTTGAATCGTAGCGGCGTGATTGAGTGTGCTGAATGGCGGTGAAACTGCCGTTCATTTGCGCAATCAATTAAGCCGCTACGTTAATCTGCATTTGGGCTTATGCCGCCGCCGTATCCTGACGCAACACGCGATGACCGTGTGCGATCAACGCATCCGTCACGCTACGCATCAAACGGCTCTCTGGCGCAAAGCGGTGCCAGTAAAGCATGCGGCGCTGGTACAGGCCTGGCGTCAAATCCACCAAATCACCTTGCGCCAGTTCACGCTCAATCTGTAAGTGCGGGATCATACAGCACACTGAACCCTGACGCGCCAACTGCACAAAGGCTTCCGACGAGTTAACGATGTGGCACGGTACGCTGCCCGGTGACAGATCGAAGTTCTGCTGTAAAAACGCCTGGTGCATATCATCCAGATGGTCAAACGCCACCGCTGGGGCTTTCAACAAAGCAGAGCGCGTGACGCCATTTGGGAAGTAGCGCGCAGCGAAATCTGGCGACGCGCAGAACAGATAATCCAGAGCACCCAACTGATCCACCAGACAACTCGGCAGCGGCTGCGGCTGGATACTGACAGCGCCGACCACTTCACCGCGACGCAAGCGTTCCTGGGTACGGGTTTCATCTTCTACCTGCAAATTCAGGCGCACCGGCGAATCGGCCAGCACGTCTTTCAGTGCAGGCAGCAGCCAGGTCGCCAGACTGTCGGCGTTGACCGCCAGTGACAGCAGCAGTGGCGTAGTACCGCCGTTGTCATCACCCAGCCACTCTTCTTCCAGCAACTCCACCTGATGTAGCAGCGCCAGCAGTTTTTGTCCTTGCTCGGTCGGACGCGGCGGCACGGTGCGCACCAGCAGCGGCTGACCAAATAAATTTTCCAGCTGTTTAATGCGCTGTGACACCGCAGACTGCGTGATGCAGAGTTTTTGGGCCGCACGCTCAAAACCGCGCTCGCGAATCACAGCATCCAGCGCCTGAAGCGTTCGATAATCCGGGCGTTTCATTGTTGTTCTCTCTCGTTCAGGATGGAAAGTACTATGCCACAAAACTGTCATATTGTGCTGCGGCGGATTTTTGCGGGCTGGCTTCCAAAGGCTTAAATCGATGCGTTAACAGCCGCGCATTTTCACGACGCCTTGTTTTATACTACGCGCACTTCGATGTCGCACAGGTTTTAAACATACCATGACCCAGGATGAACTGAAAAAAGCGGTTGGTTGGGCAGCACTGCAATACGTGCAACCCGGCACCATTGTTGGCGTTGGCACCGGTTCAACAGCGGCGCATTTTATTGATGCGCTTGGCACCATGAAAGATCAAATTGAAGGCGCGGTCTCCAGTTCGGAAGCCTCGACGGAAAAACTCAAAGCCCTGGGAATTCCGGTTTTTGATCTGAATAACGTCGATGAGCTGTCGGTGTACGTTGATGGCGCGGACGAGATTAATCCACAGATGCAGATGATCAAAGGCGGCGGCGCAGCGCTGACGCGTGAGAAAATTGTCGCAGCCGTGGCGAAAAAGTTTATCTGCATTGCGGATGCCTCCAAAGAGGTGGACGTGTTGGGCAATTTCCCGCTGCCGGTGGAAGTGATTCCGATGGCGCGCGCGTTTGTCGCGCGTGAACTGGTGAAGCTGGGCGGCCAACCTGAGTATCGTCAGAATGTGGTGACCGACAACGGCAACATTATTCTCGACGTGCATAATCTGCGTATTCTCGACCCGATTGCATTGGAAAAAACCATCAATGCACTGCCGGGCGTGGTCACCGTTGGCTTGTTTGCCGCGCGTGGCGCTGATGTTGCCTTAATCGGCACAGCAGATGGCGTGAAAACCATCACTTATTGATCTGATAGCGTACTCACCGGCGCGTGTGCTGCGCCGGTTATTTCCATCTGCAAAACATCTTTTCTTGCTGGGGTGAAATTTGGTGACTTATGTCACAAAAGATTCATCAACAGCAGGTTCGTACTTCGGCGCACTCGCATCCCACGATTTTGTACGGCTTTGTGCTGCCTCAACGTGGGCGCGTGCTGGCGGTCAGGCAATCGTTTGTATTGCCGCGCTCGAAATTTTTGATATTTTGGCAGAAGGCTACCTTATGGTAGTCCTCGTTGAATTCTGAATAGGGTCGGGAAATGGCAAAGGTATCACTGGAAAAAGACAAGATTAAGTTCCTGCTGGTGGAAGGCGTTCACCAGAGTGCACTGGATAATCTGCGTGCTGCGGGTTACACCAACATCGAATTCCATAAAGGGGCACTGGATGCGGAGTCGCTGAAGTCCTCCATCCGCGATGCGCACTTCATTGGTATCCGTTCCCGCACCCAACTGACCGAAGAGATCTTTGCGGCGGCCGAAAAGCTGGTCGCGGTAGGCTGCTTCTGCATCGGTACTAACCAGGTTGATCTGAATGCTGCTGCAAAACGCGGTGTGCCGGTCTTCAATGCACCATTCTCTAATACCCGTTCGGTAGCCGAACTGGTGATCGGCGAAATGCTGCTGATGCTGCGCGGGATCCCTGAAGCAAACGCCAAAGCACACCGTGGTATCTGGAACAAAGTGGCGAACGGCTCGTTCGAAGCGCGTGGTAAGAAGCTGGGCATCATTGGTTACGGCCATATCGGGATGCAGCTTGGCGTGCTGGCAGAAGGCCTGGGCATGCACGTGTTCTTCTACGACATCGAGACCAAATTACCGCTGGGTAATGCGACTCAGGTTCGTCACCTGTCTGATCTGCTTAACATGAGCGACGTGGTCAGCCTGCACGTACCAGAAAATGCCTCAACGCAGAATATGATTGGCGCAGACGAGTTAGCGCTGATGAAGCCGGGCGCACTGCTGATTAACGCCGCACGCGGAACCGTGATTGATATTCCAGCCCTGTGCAACGCCCTGGCGAACAAGCATCTCTCCGGTGCGGCCATCGACGTCTTCCCGGTTGAGCCAGCGACCAACAGCGATCCGTTCAACTCACCGCTGTGCGAGTTTGATAACGTGATCCTGACGCCACATATCGGGGGCTCCACTCAGGAAGCTCAGGAAAACATCGGCCTGGAAGTCTCGGGCAAGCTGGCGAAATACTCTGACAACGGTTCTACGCTGTCCGCCGTTAACTTCCCGGAAGTGTCCCTGCCGATGCATGCCGCCAGCGCCAGCCGCTTGCTGCACATCCATGAGAACCGCCCAGGCGTGTTGACCGCGATTAACCAGATCTTTGCCGAGCAGGGCATCAACATTGCCGCTCAGTATCTGCAGACCTCGCCGGTGATGGGTTATGTGGTTATCGATATCGATGCAGAAGAAGATGTGGCGGAAAAAGCGCTGCAGCTGATGAAAGCGATTCCGGGCACCATTCGCGCCCGTCTGCTGTACTGATGATTCAGGGCACTTTGCGTGCCCGTTCATCTTGCTGATTGCTCAGGGCGCCACCTCATTTGGCGCCTTTTGTTTTATCGTTCGGCGCTATCCCACTGCCACAGCTTTGACGGCGTTAAAATAGCAGGCAAAGGGACATCCCATGCCGCGACTGGCAATGTCTCAACACGCTGGCAATCGTGCGCAATGCCCATCGGTAAAAAGCCATGCTGCTGCCAGTGCTGCAGGGTGCGATCGTAAAAACCTCCCCCCATCCCCAATCGCTGACCCTGGTGGTCAAATGCCACTAACGGCACCAGCATCACATCCAACTGATCGAGTGTGGCCATCTGCGTGATATCCAGCGGCGGTTCAGGGATGCGCAATTTGTTTGGGGCCAGTGACGTTTCAGGCGTGTAACGCAGGAACAGCAGATGCCCGGGAGCGAAAGGATGCAGTACCGGCAAATAAACCTGCTTTTTCTGCTGCCACAGCTTGGCAATCAGCGGGCGGGTGTTGATTTCGCCATCGACAGATAAAAACAGCGCGATGCGTTGGGCATTAGCGATAGGCGCAAAGTTGATAGCGTGCTCGGCGAGCAGATCGGCAGCTTGCTCCTGCTGTTCAGGCGTAAGGTTGCGGCGCAGATGGCGCACATGCTGGCGGATGTCCTGGCGATCAAGTAGGGAAGGTGCGGTCATGATGTCCCCGGCAGAGTCGGCAATTTGACCAACTATATCATGCGAAGCGGGAGATTCTCGTCATACTTCAGGTACAGGGGACTAACTGCGCTCATGCACCCCAATCACTCAATTCGTTAAGCTGATTGGGATCCATTTGCTTGCCGCCTTGCTGAAACATAAGTCTCTGGCGAAGGGGACTAAAGAGGAGATCTCCGAGATGCCGCCGCAGGCTGTAACCCTTGAACCCATGGTTCAAGGTGAACATGCCGTCACAATTATTAGGCTTCTCGGACGGACCGAGCATGCGCACAAATTGTGGATCGTCACATTCTGTTGGTATTAAATATCGGCTCAGGGGACGGGCCCGCTTGCAAACATCTCAGAGAAAATTGACTTCACCGTCACTCTAACACGAGTACCATGAAGTGTTATTCGAATTTAGGGCCCTGGCGATCAGTTATGCGACCTTGCTCAACTAATGCTTGTTCAATGGTCTGCTGCAGCATGCGGATACGTTGTTCCATGTTTGCTGCATAGTCGCGCGTCTTGCCTTTTTCCTGTGCCAGCTCGTGGCAGATGTTTAAGGCGGCGATGAACACCAGTTGCTCTGTATTGGTGACTCTAGTGCGAACTTTTAAATCTTGCAACCGTTGATTGAGATCCTCTGCAGCCAGATTTAGCGCATCTTGCTGTTCGGGCGGACAATTTACTCTCAATGAACGACCAAAAATCTGAATATCTACCGGTTGTGCAGACATGCCACCATCCTGACTGATTACTCTGTTCGCATCTCCCTTACCTGTCAATGGGTTGGGAGGTGCGCAACTATATAGAGCCGCGATATAAGTTACAACCCCTTTTCTGGAAACCCTGAGGCACCTGGTGGTAGCATAACACGAACTTATTCTGCCAACGACGACCAAAGCCTATGTCTTTACAGAACGAAACTCCTGGTTACAACGCGCTAGCCGCAGCCCTTTCTCAGCAGGGCGTGGGCATGACGCCAGCCGAAATGCACGGATTGCTGTCCGGTATTTTGTGTGGTGGCAACAAAGATGCCAGCTGGAAAACCAAGATCCACGACCTCACCAACGACGGCATGGCGTTTTCACAAAGCTTGTCACAGCCGCTGCAGGCGCTGCATGAAAATCTGAGCAATACGTTGGAAGATGAGGGTTTCATGTTCCAGCTGATGCTGCCGGAAGATGATGACATCACCGTCTTCGATCGCGCCGATGCGCTCGCGGGCTGGGTCAACCATTTCCTGCTCGGCTTAGGCGTCACGCAGCCCAAGCTGGATAAAGTGACCGGCGAAACCGGTGAAGCGATTGACGATCTGCGCACCATCGCGCAACTCGGTTACGACGAAGATGAAGATCAGGAAGAGCTGGAGCAGTCGCTGGAAGAAGTGATTGAGTATGTGCGCGTGGCGGCCTTGCTTTGCCATGACACATTCACTCGTCAGCACACGCCAACTGCGCCGGAAGTGCAAAAGCCAACGTTACACTAAGTGCGTTATTGCGGGCGCGTGGTGCCCGTTTCAACAGGGAGTGCAAACATGATTACACTGGATACTTTCCAGCAACGTCGTCAGGCGCTGATTGCCCGTATGGCACCTGGCAGCGCCGCTTTGATTTTCGCTGCACCTGAAGTGACCCGCAGCAACGACACGGAATACAACTTCCGCCAAAACAGCGACTTCTGGTATTTCACCGGGTTCAATGAACCGCAGGCGCTGTTAGTGCTGATCAAAAGTGATGACAAGCATAACCACAGCGTGCTGTTCAATCGTGTTCGCGACCTTACCGCAGAGATCTGGTTTGGCCGCCGCCTGGGGCAAGATGCCGCACCCGCTAAGCTTGGCGTTGACCGTGCTTTACCGTGGGATGACATCGGTGAGCAATTGCAGCAGCTGCTCAACGGGCTTGATGTGGTGTATCACGCTCAGGGTGAGTACGCAGAAGCTGACCAACTGGTGTTCAGCGCGTTGGAAAAACTGCGCCGTGGCTTCCGTCAGAATCTCAGCGCGCCTGCTACCGTTACCGACTGGCGGCCGTGGGTGCACGATATGCGCCTGTTTAAAAGCGAAGCCGAAATTGAGATTCTGCGCCGTGCGGGAAAAATCAGTGCGCTGGCGCATACTCGTGCGATGCAAGCTTGCCGTCCGGGGATGTTTGAGTATCAGCTCGAAGGCGAAATTCACCATGAATTCAATCGCCACGGCGCACGCTTCCCTTCTTACAACACCATCGTGGGATCGGGTGAGAACGGCTGCATCCTGCATTACACCGAAAACGAAAGTGAAATGCGCGATGGCGATTTGGTGCTGATTGATGCGGGTTGTGAATTCCACGGGTATGCCGGTGACATCACCCGCACCTTCCCGGTTAATGGCAAATTCACGCAACCCCAGCGCGAGATTTACGACATCGTGCTGGCCTCGCTGTACAAAGCGCTGTCGATGTTCCGCCCTGGCGTCAGCATCCACGACGTCAATGACGAAGTGGTGCACATCATGATCACCGGTCTGGTCGATCTCGGCATTCTGGAAGGCAATATCGATACGCTGTTCGAAGAGCAGGCGCACCGCCCGTTCTTCATGCACGGCTTGAGTCACTGGCTGGGGCTGGATGTGCATGACGTCGGCCATTACGGTACACCAAGCCGTGATCGCATTCTCGAACAGGGTATGGTGCTGACCATTGAACCGGGTCTGTACATCGCGCCGGATGCGAAAGTCCCGCCGCAGTATCGCGGTATCGGTATTCGTATCGAAGATGACATCGTGATCACCGCTGACGGCAACGAAAACCTGACCGACAGCGTCGTGAAAGATGCCGATGCGATTGAAGCCTTGATGGCAGCGGCACGCCACGCATGAGCATTTTGATTGCAGGCGGCGGTATGACCGGGGCAACCCTGGCGCTGGCGATTTCGCATCTGACGCAAGGCCAGCTGCCCGTCACGCTCATTGAGCGCAGTCTGCCGGATAGCCGCAAACATCCTGGTTTCGACGGCCGAGCGATTGCATTAGCGGCGGGCACCTGTCAGCAGCTGGCGGATATCGATGTATGGCGCTCGCTCGCAGATTGCGGCACGCCAATCACGGATATTCACGTCTCTGACCGTGGCCACACCGGTTTTGTGCAGCTCAAGGCGGATGATTATCAGGTCCCAGCGCTGGGGCAGGTGGTTGAGCTGTTTGATGTGGGACAGCGCCTGTTCCAGCGTCTGAAAAGTGCGCCTGGCGTGACGCTGCGCTGCCCGGATTACGTCACGACGGTGGAGCGCATAGCAGAGTCTGTCACGGTGACACTTAACAGCGGCGAGCGGTTACAGGGCGCGTTGCTGGTGGCAGCCGATGGCTCACGTTCGCCACTTGCGGCGTCATGCGGCATGACCTGGCAGCGGGACGATTACCAGCAGCTAGCGGTGATTGCCAACGTTACCACGCAGCAACCGCATCAGGGACGTGCTTTTGAACGCTTCACCGAGCACGGCCCGCTGGCACTATTACCGATGTCTGGCAATCGCATGTCGCTGGTGTGGTGTCATCCCGTCGAGGCAGAAGCGACAGTTAAACAGTGGGATGATGCGACCTTCCTGCACGAGCTTCAGCAAGCGTTTGGCTGGCGCTTAGGGCGTTTCACCCATGCCGGCCAGCGCGAAGTGTATCCGCTGGCGCTGCAAACCGCTGAACGTCAGGTAGCGCATCGCCTGGCGCTGGTGGGCAATGCGGCGCAAACGCTGCATCCGATTGCGGGCCAGGGGTTTAATCTGGGCCTGCGCGATGTGATGTCGCTGGCGGAAACGCTGGCAGGTGCACATCGTCAGCAGCAGGATGTGGGCAGCTATGGCGTGTTGCAGCACTTCGCTGCGCGTCGTCAACCGGATCGCGCCGCGACAATCGGCGTGACCGATGGCCTGGTGCGGCTGTTTGCCAATCGTTATGCGCCCTTAGTGGCGGGAAGAAATTTTGGGCTGGTGGCAATGGACCATCTGCCATGGCTGCGAAACCCACTTGCCGCGCGCACGCTCGGCTGGGTAAAGCGTTAAGCATGAATTAAGGGGCAGCAATGCAAACATTTGATGTGGCTATCGCCGGTGGCGGTATGGTAGGTCTGGCCGTTGCCTGCGGATTACAGGGCAGCGGCCTGCGCGTTGCCGTGCTGGAGAAAGCACCTGAGCCACAATTTGATCCAGCGAGCGCCGCATCGATTCGCGTCTCGGCGATCAACGCTGCCAGCGAACGTCTGCTGCAAAAACTGGATGTCTGGTCCAGCATCCTGGCGTTGCGCGCCAGTGCCTATCACGGCATGGAAGTGTGGGATCAAGACAGCTTTGGTTCCATCAGCTTTGATGATGAGCAGCAAGGCTTATCCCATCTCGGTCATATTATTGAAAACGAAGTGATTCACAGCGCATTGTGGCAGCGCGCCAGTCAGTGCAGCGACATCACCTTATTTGCCCCTGCGCAGTTGCAGCAGGTGGCCTTTGGCGACAACGAAGCGTTCGTCACTTTACAGGACGGCAGCATGATGAGTGCGCGCCTGCTGATTGCCGCGGATGGCGCAAACTCCTGGCTGCGCGATAAAGCCGATATCCCGATTACCTTCTGGGATTACGATCATCATGCGCTGGTTACCAATATTCGCACCGATATGCCGCACGATGCGATTGCGCGTCAGGTGTTCCATGGCGATGGCATTCTGGCGTTCCTGCCGATGCAGGACCCGCATCTCTGTTCTATTGTCTGGTCATTGTCGCCGCAGGAAGCGGCGCGGGTGCAATCGATGCCAGAAGCGCTGTTCAATCAGCATTTGTCTGTCGCCTTCGATATGCGCCTCGGCTTGTGCCATGCTGAAAGCGAGCGCAAAACCTTCCCACTGATGGCGCGCTATGCCCGTAACTTTGCCGCACACCGCCTGGCACTGGTAGGCGACGCCGCACACACCATTCATCCGCTGGCCGGGCAGGGCGTCAATCTTGGCTTTATGGATGCCGCAGAACTGATCGGTGAAATTCGTCGCCTGCATCAGGAAGGCAAAGATATCGGACAGCACCTTTATCTGCGCCGTTATGAGCGCAGCCGCAAGCACAGTGCGGCAATGATGCTGGCGGGCATGCAAGGATTCCGTGAGCTGTTTGCGGGCACCCACCCGGCGAAAAAGCTGCTGCGTGATGTGGGATTGAAACTGGCGGATACACTGCCGGGCGTAAAACCGATGATGCTGAAACAGGCCATGGGGCTCAATGATATGCCCAGCTGGATTCGTTAAATTCTTTTCAAATGGCGCCGATTCAGGCGCCATTTTTTTTGCAAGATTCACTGTCTCGTCATACCAAAAGCCGATCCTAAAAGTGACCGCTACGTCTGCGCTGGGACGTTGCAGGCTGTGTTCAGACAAGCGCACATTAAATGGCTTTTTCACCCTATGCACTGCTCTGGTGCGTCTCTGCACTCAAATTGCGCCTCGTTTGATTTATTCTAATTTTACTCGTCAATTCGCATTACTTTAACTAATGATAGTGTTGCGAGTTCTCCGGACCTTTTTGCCGTACTGAGGCGTGAGTTCCATTATCAGGCTGTGTTTATCGTTCTTAATTGTATTTTATGCGTAGTTAATCACAAAAATGCAGTGAATTGTTCTGGGTTGGGTTTGGTGCGTGCTAAGGGAGTGATACTGTTTCGCCCTCGTTTTCCTTATGGTTAATCGCCGCGTTCGGTGGTAACTTCAGCACAAAGAGAACGTTTGCGTCAGCCGGTACAGGCGGCGCAGGCGCGTCACACTCACTTGTTTCACAGGATGGTTATGACTCAGCAAACGCCTCTATTCGAACAGCATCAGGCATGCGGTGCGCGCATGGTGGATTTCCATGGCTGGATGATGCCACTGCATTATGGCTCGCAAATGGATGAGCATCATGTCGTGCGCAACGATGCCGGTATGTTTGATGTTTCCCACATGACCATCGTCGATCTGCGCGGTGTCCGCACCCGTGAATTCCTGCGTTATCTGCTGGCCAACGATGTCGCCAAACTGACGCAACCCGGCAAAGCTCTCTACACCGGCATGTTGAATGCTTCGGCTGGCGTCATTGATGATTTGATTGTTTACTTTATGACCGAAGACTTTTTCCGCTTAGTGGTGAACTCCGCGACGCGTGAGAAGGATTTGGCGTGGATCAAACAGCACGCTCAGCCGTTTGGTGTCGAACTCACCGAACGTGACGATCTGGCGCTGATTGCTGTTCAAGGTCCGCAAGCGCAGCAGAAAGCACAGACGCTGTTCACTGCGGCGCAGCGTGAAGCGGTGGCAGGCATGAAACCGTTCTTTGGTGTGCAAAGCGAAAACCTGTTCATTGCCACCACCGGTTATACCGGTGAAGCCGGTTATGAAATTGCGATGCCGAACAGTGAAGCGGCCGATTTCTGGCAGAAACTGCTGGCGGCAGGCGTCAAACCGGCTGGCCTGGGCGCGCGTGACACGCTCCGCCTGGAAGCGGGGATGAATCTGTACGGTCAGGAAATGGATGAAGGCGTTTCACCGCTGGCGGCCAACATGGGTTGGACGGTGAGCTGGGAACCTGCCGATCGCGATTTCATCGGCCGCGAGGCGCTTGAAGCGCAACGTGAACATGGCACTGAAAAGCTGGTGGGTTTGATCATGACCGAAAAAGGGGTGTTACGAAACGGCTTGCCGGTGCGTTTCACCGATGAACAAGGTCAGCCACAGCAGGGTATTATTACCAGTGGTTCCTTCTCCCCGACGCTGGGTTACAGCATCGCGCTGGCACGTGTGCCAGCGGGCATTGGTGAGCAAGCGATTGTAGAGATCCGCAATCGTGAAATGCCGGTGAAAGTCATTAAACCGATTTTTGTTCGCGCCGGTAAACCGGTCGCTCAGTAATTTTTCAGGAGAAATGGCGATGAGCAATGTGCCTAATGAATTGAAATACCGCGATAGTCACGAGTGGGTGCGTAAAGAAGCCGATGGCACCTTCACTGTGGGTATCACTGAACACGCGCAGGAACTGCTGGGCGATATGGTGTTTGTGGATCTGCCTGATGTAGGCGCCACTTTCGCTGCCGGTGATGACTGCGCCGTCGCGGAGTCGGTGAAAGCCGCCTCAGACATCTATGCCCCCCTAAGCGGTGAAATCGTTGCTGTGAACGAAGAACTGGCCGACGCACCGGAGCTGGTCAACAGCGAACCGTACGCAGCGGGCTGGTTATTCCGTATCAAAGCCAGCGACATGTCAGAACTTGATTCTATGCTCGACGCCGATGCCTACAAAGGCGCTATCGACGAGTAACCGGTAGTCATCGAAGGTGCTGCACTGCAGCGCCTTCTTTTTTATCTGCCTGATTTAATGCCGTTTTTGTAACCCAGCCCGATTCAGGATTTACTGCAAATGACCCAGACTCTCAGCCAGCTTGAACATAACGGTGCTTTCATTGAGCGCCATATCGGTCCTACACCCGCGCAGCAGGCCACCATGCTGGAAGCGATTGGTGCCAGCTCTCTGGAATCACTGATCAGCGCCATCGTGCCTGCCGATATCCAACTGCCAGGCCCGCCTGCGGTCGGTGATGCCGCGACCGAACAGCAAGCGCTGGCAGAGCTGAAAGCCATTGCCAGTCAGAACCAACGTTACAAATCCTGGATCGGCATGGGCTACAGTGCCGTGATCACTCCGCCGGTTATCCTGCGTAACATGCTGGAAAACCCAGGTTGGTACACCGCATACACCCCGTACCAACCAGAGGTCTCACAGGGCCGCCTTGAGGCGCTGCTGAACTTCCAAACCCTGACGCTGGACTTAACCGGGCTGGATATCGCCTCTGCTTCACTGCTTGATGAAGCCACCGCGGCTGCCGAAGCGATGGCGATGGCGAAGCGCGTCAGCAAACTGAAAAATGCCGGTAAATTCTTTATCGCCGAAGACATCCATCCGCAAACCCTGGATGTGGTGCGCACGCGTGCAGAAACCTTTGGTTTTGAACTGATCATCGACAGCGCCAGCAAAGCGCTGGATCACGACGACCTGTTTGGCGTGCTGCTGCAGCAAGTGGGCACCAGTGGTGAAGTGCATGATTACCGTTCACTGATTGCCGAGCTGAAAAGCCGTAAAGTTGTGGTGAGCGTGGCTGCCGATTTCATGGCGCTGGTGCAGTTAGAAGCGCCAGGTAAGCAGGGCGCTGATATCGTCTTCGGATCCGCTCAGCGCTTTGGTGTGCCGATGGGTTACGGCGGTCCGCACGCCGCCTTCTTCGCTAGCCGCGATGAGCACAAACGCTCCATGCCGGGCCGTATCATTGGCGTTTCGCGCGATGCCGCAGGCAACACCGCGCTGCGCATGGCGATGCAAACGCGTGAACAGCATATTCGTCGTGAGAAAGCCAACTCCAACATCTGTACTTCTCAGGTGCTGCTGGCGAACATCGCCGGTCTGTATGCGGTTTATCATGGTCCAGTGGGCCTGAAGCGTATCGCCTCGCGCATCCACCGTTTGACCAGCATTCTGGCCGCGGGTCTGAAAAAGGGTGGCCTGAAGCTACGCCACAACAGCTGGTTCGACACCTTAACCGTTGAAGTAACCGATAAAGCGGAAGTGCTGAATCGTGCGCTGAGCTTTGGCGTTAACCTGCGCAGTGACGTGCTTAACGGCGTGGGTATCACCCTGGATGAAACCACCTCACGTGAAGACGTGCAGGCGTTGTTTGCGATTCTGCTGGGTGATGCACATGGTCAGGAAATTGATGCCCTGGATGCCAGCGTAGCCGCAGAAAACAGTGCTATTCCGGCAGGCATGTCACGTGAAAGCGAGTTCCTGACCCATCCCGTGTTTAACCGTCATCACAGCGAAACCGAGATGATGCGTTACATGCACAGCCTGGAGAAAAAGGATCTGGCACTGAACCAGGCAATGATCCCGCTCGGTTCCTGCACCATGAAACTCAACGCTGCTGCCGAAATGATCCCGATTACATGGCCAGAATTTGCTGAACTGCATCCATTCTGCCCGGCAGAACAGGCTTCAGGCTATCTGCAGATGATTGGCCAGCTGTCACAGTGGCTGGTGCAGCTCACCGGTTACGATGCACTCTGCATGCAGCCCAACTCTGGCGCACAGGGTGAGTATGCCGGTCTGCTGGCGATTCGCCGTTATCACGAAAGCCGCAATGAAGGGGGACGTAATGTCTGCCTGATCCCAAGTTCTGCACACGGCACTAACCCGGCATCTGCACAGATGGCGGGCATGGCAGTGGTGGTGGTGGCCTGTGATAAACAAGGCAACATCGATCTCGGCGATCTGCGCGAGAAAGCCGCTCAGGTTGGCGATGAACTGTCATGCATCATGGTGACCTATCCTTCAACCCACGGCGTTTACGAAGAAACCATTCGTGAAGTGTGCCAGATCGTGCATCAGTATGGCGGTCAGGTTTACCTGGACGGTGCCAACATGAACGCACAGGTGGGTATCACCACGCCAGGTTACATCGGCGCCGATGTCTCGCACCTTAACCTGCATAAAACCTTCTGCATTCCACACGGCGGTGGTGGTCCAGGTATGGGACCGATTGGCGTGAAAGCGCATCTGGCACCGTTTGTTCCGGGCCACAGCGTGGTGCAAATCGATGGCGTGCTGACACAGCAGGGCGCGGTATCCGCCGCGCCATTTGGCAGCGCCTCAATTCTGCCGATCAGCTGGATGTACATTCGCATGATGGGTGCGGAAGGTCTGAAGCAGGCGAGTTCGGTAGCGATTCTGAATGCCAACTATATTGCCAGCCGTCTGCAATCCGCTTATCCAATTCTGTATGCAGGTCGCGATGGTCGCGTGGCGCACGAATGTATTCTCGATATTCGTCCGCTGAAAGAGCAGACCGGCATCAGCGAGTTGGATATTGCTAAGCGCCTGATCGACTACGGCTTCCATGCGCCAACCATGTCCTTCCCGGTGGCCGGAACGCTGATGGTTGAGCCAACGGAATCCGAAAGCAAAATCGAGTTGGATCGCTTTATCGATGCGATGCTCTCCATCCGCATGGAGATTGACCGCGTAGCCGACGGCGAATGGCCCGCTGAGGATAATCCGCTGGTGAATGCACCTCATACCCAGATGGAGATCGTTGGTGAGTGGGCGCATCCGTACACCCGCGAACTGGCGGTGTTCCCGGCAGGCAGCGCCAACAAATACTGGCCAACCGTGAAGCGTCTGGATGATGTGTTTGGCGACCGCAATGTGTTCTGCTCCTGTGTTCCAATGAGCGAATACCAATAATTTAGCGGTTGTGCTGGGGGCTGCCATGGCGTTGGTCGCTCCCATTCATCCCCTTCACGGACTACTGTGGACTGCCGGGAAGAGTGGGACCAGCAGCCTTGTGCAACTTAAATTATTTTTGGCTAAACACTTTTTGAACACCTATTCTGAGGGCCGAGAAATCGGCCCTTTTTCTATTTTGGAGGCAACATGGATCTGGCATTAGTCACTGGCGGTAGCCGTGGCATTGGACGCGCAACAGCACTGATGTTGGCGCAGGCGGGCTATCGTGTTGCGGTCAATTATCGCCAGCGCATTACTGAGGCAGAGCAGGTGGTGGCAGAGATTGCAGAGATGGGCGGCAGTGCATTCGCCTTACAGGCCGATATTGCCATTGAAGCGGAAGTGGTGCGCATGTTTCAGCAGCTTGATCAGCAGGCAGGCAACCTGCGCGTGCTGGTCAACAATGCCGGGATTTTGTTTACGCAGTGTCGCGTGGAAGATCTCGATGCTGAGCGTATTCAGCGCGTGTTCGCCACCAATGTCACCGGTACGTTTATCTGCTGTCGGGAAGCGGTGAAGCGCATGAGTACCGAACACGGCGGGCAGGGCGGTTCGATAATCAATGTTTCCTCAGCGGCTGCACGTCTCGGTGCGCCGGGCGAGTATGTTGATTACGCGGCGTCAAAAGGGGCGATGGACACGCTGACTAAAGGCTTATCGCTGGAAGTGGCGGCGCAGGGCATTCGCGTCAATAGCGTGCGGCCGGGCTTAATCTATACCGAGATGCACGCCGATGGGGGTGAACCTGGCAGAGTCGATCGTGTAGCCCGTTCGCTGCCGATGCAGCGCGGTGGTCAGGCTGAAGAGATCGCCGCTGCGATTATCTGGCTGGCAAGTGATGCCGCTTCTTACGTCACCGGCACCTTTATTGATGCGGCAGGTGGTCGCTAATCTTCTGATTGACTATTTGACACTGAGGCGGCGTGATCGACAGCGCTGCCATCGGCTATTTGTCACACGCCTGCCATAGAATTATTTTAGCGTACATGTGTACTCTGAAATTTTTCCCGGTTACCCTGATGTTGATTAAAAACACAGTTCTTAACCCGTTTTCCAGGACGTTAGCGCATGGCACAGAATCGAATACTTGCTCAGGGTTACTCGGTAGCCGAAGAGATCGCCAACAGTATTAGCCACGGAATCGGCTGCATTTTCGGCGTTGTTGGTTTGGTATTGTTGTTAACACAAGCCGTTGATATGCGCGCTGATGTCACCGCCATCACCAGTTACAGCCTGTATGGCGGCAGCATGATTTTGCTGTTTCTCGCCTCAACGCTCTATCACGCCATTCCGCACCAGAAAGCGAAATATTGGCTGAAGAAATTGGACCACTGCGCAATCTATTTACTGATCGCGGGCACCTATACACCTTTCCTGTTAGTGGGGCTGAAATCTCCGCTGGCGCAAGGATTGATGGTGGTGATCTGGAGCCTGGCGCTGGCAGGTATCATCTTCAAACTGACGATTGCCCACCGCTTTAAAGCACTGTCGCTGGTCACCTATCTCAGCATGGGCTGGCTGTCGCTGGTGGTGATTTATCAGTTGGCGACAAAGCTGTCAGCCGGAGGTGTGTGGTTGCTGGCTGCGGGCGGGATTGTCTATTCGCTGGGGGTGATTTTCTATGTCTCACGGCGTATTCCATATAATCACGCCATCTGGCACGGCTTTGTACTCGGCGGCAGCGTACTGCACTTCTGCGCGATCTACTTTTATGTAGCCTAAGCATGTTGCCATAAACAGCGTCATCAATTGGGTAGAATATTCGGCCATGTCGCCATAAATGACGTCATCAACCGGGTGCGATAATCGGCCTGGTCGCCATAAATAGCGCCATCAACTGGGTGGAATACTCGGCCAGGTCGCCGTAAATGGCGCCATCAACCGGGTGTGATTTTCGGCAAAGTCGCCATAAATAGCGACTTTATGGGGGAAGCATGCGGGTTTTCCAGAGGTGCGCATGAATGCGCACCAGAAAGGCAAATCAATCGACCAGTGAATACGGTAGCGGCTGAATGGTCAGCTTCCCGCCTTCATCACCTTCCACGCGCAGCACGCTGTCTGGCTCCAGATCGTTGTTCATCACCACCTGTACCCAAACGCTGCCGTCGTCCAGCTGCACACCGCTCAATACGGTGCCGGTGCGACGCCATTTGTCGCCCATCTGCAGCTCCATGGAACCGTCAGCCTGCGGTACTTTGCTGGCGCTACCCGCCAGCCAGTAGAGCGCACGCTTATTGGCCCCGCGGAATTTAGCTCGCGCCACCATCTCCTGACCGGTGTAACAGCCTTTCTTAAAGCTAATCGCATCCAGCGCCTGCAGGTTGGTTGCCTGCGGAATTAACTGCGCGCTGGTGGCGGTTTCAATCACCGGAATGCCCGCTTCAATATCCAGCGCCAGCCACTGCGTGCTGTCATTGAACTGTGCAGCACCGGCTAACTTCTCTTTCAACGTTTCTGCCTGAGCCAGCGTGGTCACCAGCAGGAAACGTTCGGCGGGGTGTTCAAACCACAACAGCGTGCTCTCGCCATGTTGTACCACCGGTGTTTCTGCATCCGGCAGGGTGGCAAACACATCAGCCAGTGCCGTGCGTGCCTGAAAACCGGCCACACCCAGCAGCACTGCATCATCATCGGCAGCGATGGTGACTTTGGCGAACACCGCATATTTCTTCAGTTCGTTAAGCTGCTGTTCTCGCAGATTGCGGCGAACGATGTAGGCGTAACCTTCGCCGCGGTGGAACAGACGCAGGTTGCTCCACATTTTACCTTTTGCGTCACAATGGGCTGCCAGACGATGCTGGGTGGCGTCCATTGCTGCAACATCTAAAGTGACCTGGCCTTGCAGATATGACGTACTGTCTTTGCCCTGCACTGACACCAGCGCCCACTCGTCGAGGGAGATCAGGGTTAATGGCAGGCGTGATGCCGCAGCTGGCTGGCGTGGCGGAAGGGTGAAAATCGGCATGGGTGCGTCCTGATTAATAACAATATTGCTTCCAATGTTAAAAGAGCAGTGCTGCTTTGCAACCTGTTTACCTAATCTGGCGCACAAATCGCGTGATAACCCTGCAATGGGTAGAACTGTTGTGCGCAATATCACGCAGCATTCAGCGCTGCGCCTGCAGGCAGAGAAAAAAGCAGGTACACTGAGCGCCACTGTTTTCAGCCATGGAAAAAAGACACATGGAAATTCATGATAAAGCTCGCGTTCAGTGGGCGTGCCGTCGCGGCATGCTGGAGCTGGATGTCTCGATCATGCCGTTCTTCAAATACGAATATGACTCGCTCACGGACACCGATAAGCAGGTGTTTATCGCCCTACTCAAGAGTGACGATCCTGACCTGTTTAACTGGTTGATGAACCACGGCGAACCCGCTGACCCAGAGTTCAAGCGCATGGTGCAACTGATTCAGCAGCGCAACCGTGAACGCGGACCGGTTCCAATGTGATGTGCAGCCGTCACGCAGCGCTCGGGCGCTTAACGTGACGCTGTATATGCTGGTCACCGTTTGGCTGTTGAGTCTTGAGTGGCTCGAGGGCGTGGTGTGGGGTCAAGCCCCACTGCTGATTCTGATGCTGCTGGAGTGTGGGCGCAATGAACGTCGGCTCAGGCAGCGCACCGGTCGCTTAGGGCTGGATGAACAGGGTGACTGGCATTGGCGTGGAACGCGCTGGCAATTAGCGCGGCAGGCAGATTGGTTGCCTTTCGGCGTATTGTTGACGTTGCAAAATCAGCAGGGCAAGCGCTGGCGGCTGTGGTTGATGATGGATAACCTGCCGCCCTATGCATGGCGCTCACTGCGCGCCTGCTTGTTTTCTGCGTGACAGAGATGCGCCGCGTTAAAGCAGTGCGGCCGTTTCCGTCAGAATCTGTTCGCACCACTGTTCGACACGATCTTCACTCAGCTCGAACTGATTCACGTCGTCGAGTGCCAGGCCGACAAACTGGGTGCCGTCAGCTGTGAGTGGCTTTTTGCTGGCAAACTCATAGCCTTCCAGCGGCCAGTAACCGACAAACTGCACGCCCATTGGCTGCAGCAACTCATGCAACATGCCGAGTGCATCTAAGAACCATTCTGAATATTCGGCCTGATCGCCCATGCCGTACAGCGCGACAATTTTTCCCTGCAAATTCAGCGCGGACAGTTGCTGCCACACCGCTTCCCAGTCCTCCTGCAACTCACCGAAATCCCAGGTGGGAATGCCGAGGATCAGCAAATCGTACTGCTCCATCAGCGAGGGATCTTCATCTTTGAGGTTGTGCAGCGTGACTAACTCTTCACCGATAAAATCGCGAATCTTCTCCGCCGTCATCTCGGTGTAACAGGTACTTGAACCGTAAAACAGACCGATATTCATGCAATTAATGCTCTGACTGAAACTCACTTTGGCGCAATTGTACCAGAAGCAGGTGACTTTCAGGCATAATGAGCACGATTTCACACGTGTTTGGGGGGAACCGTGCAGGATAGCGATCTGATTGAACAATTTCTGGATGCGCTCTGGATTGAGCGTAACCTGGCGCAAAATACCCTTGCGTCCTACCGCCAGGATTTGCAAACGCTCACCAGCTGGTTACACCACCACGAACGCACGCTGCTGACGCTGGAAGCGCTTGACCTGCAGCAGTTTCTCGCCGAACGCGTCGAAGGCGGCTACAAGGCCACCAGTTCTGCGCGTACGCTCAGCGCGATGCGCCGTCTGTTTCAATACCTCTATCGCGAAAAGCTGCGTAGTGATGACCCCAGCGCACTGCTCTCCGCGCCCAAACTGCCGCAGCGATTGCCAAAAGACCTCAGTGAAAACCAGGTAGAACGTCTGCTGCAGGCACCGAGTATTGATGTGCCGCTTGAGCTACGTGACAAAGCGATGCTGGAACTGCTGTATGCCACCGGTTTACGTGTTTCGGAGCTGGTAGGCTTAACCCTCAGCGACATCAGTTTGCGTCAGGGTGTGGTTCGTGTGATTGGTAAAGGTAATAAAGAGCGACTTGTGCCATTAGGTGAAGAAGCGATTTACTGGCTGGAGCACTATATGGCGCACGGTCGGCCGTGGTTGTTGAATGGGCAAACACTGGATGTGATGTTCCCCAGTAACCGCGCGCAACAAATGACGCGTCAGACTTTCTGGCATCGCATCAAACACTATGCAACCCTTGCCGGTATCGACAGCGAAAAGCTATCACCACACGTGCTTCGCCACGCATTTGCCACACATTTACTGAACCACGGTGCGGATTTGCGCGTCGTACAGATGTTGCTGGGACACAGCGACCTCTCCACCACCCAAATTTATACGCATGTGGCCACTGAGCGCCTGCGTCAGTTACATCAACAGCATCATCCGCGTGCTTGAACCGCGGCAACAAGGAATTGAGATGAAAAAACAGTTAACGATGCTGGCATTGCTGGTCAGCGCCTTTGCCGGTCTGGCTCATGCCGATGACAGCGCCATTCAGCAGGCCCTGAAAAAACTCGGTTTGCAGCAGACCGAAATTCAGCCTTCACCTCTGCCAGGCATGAAAACCGTGCTGACCGAGAGCGGAGTGCTGTACGTCTCTGAAGATGGTAAACACATGATCCAGGGCCCGCTGTACGATGTCAGCGGTGCACAGCCGGTGAACGTGACTAACCAACTGCTGGACAAAAAAATGAACGCGCTGGCGCCGGAAATGATCGTCTATAAAGCGCCAAAAGAGCAGCATGTGATTACCGTGTTTACCGATATCACCTGTGGTTACTGCCACAAGCTGCATGAGCAGATAGCCGACTACAATGCGCTGGGCATCACCGTTCGTTACCTGGCCTTCCCGCGTGAAGGTTTGCACGGCCAGGTGGAAAAAGCCATGCGCGCCGTTTGGTGCAGTGCCGATCGCAACAAGGCCTTTGATGCCGCGATGAAGGGCGATGTACCGCAAATGGATGCGCCAGCGACCTGTAAGATCGATCTGGATAAGCATTACCAACTCGGCATCCTGTATGGCATTCAGGGCACCCCAGCGATTCTCACCGATACCGGCGCGATGATCCCGGGCTATCAAGGTCCGCAGGAGCTCAAACAAGTTCTTGATGGTCAGAAGCGGGGCGGTTAATTCACAGTGATGCATTCTGTCGAACTGCGTCGGCGTGAAATTCAGGCTGACGCCAGCTTACCTGATACCATACCCCCGTTACTGCGCCGTTTATACCTGCAACGCGGTGTCAAAGAGGCCGCTGAGCTAGAGCGTGGTGCAAAACATCTGCTGCCGTGGCAAACCCTGGGTGGCATCGATCAAGCGGTAGCCTTACTGCATCAGATGCTGGAAACAGGCCGCCGTATTGTGGTGGTCGGTGATTTTGATGCCGATGGCGCAACCAGCACCGCATTAACCGTCTTAGCGCTGCGCAGCATGGGCGGAAACGTCGATTATCTGGTGCCAAACCGCTTTGAGGATGGCTACGGCCTGAGTCCTGAAGTGGTCGAACAGGCTCGTGCGCGCGGTGCGGAGATGATTCTCACCGTGGATAACGGCATCTCTTCCCATGCAGGCGTAGAAACCGCCCATCAGCACGGTATTCCCGTGCTGATCACCGATCACCACTTGCCTGGCGAAACGTTGCCAGCAGCGGAAGCGATCGTTAACCCGAATCTCAATGACAGCGCATTCCCTTCGCGTTCGTTAGCGGGTGTGGGCGTGGCGTTTTATCTGATGCTGGCGCTGCGTGCGCACCTGCGTCTGCAGAACTGGTTTAGTGATGGCCGAAACGAACCTAATCTGGCGGAGTGGCTGGATCTGGTCGCGCTAGGTACGGTGGCTGACGTGGTGCCGCTGGATGCCAATAACCGCATTTTGGTGTGGCAGGGCTTGAGCCGCATCCGCGCCGGAAAATGCCGGGCGGGTATCCGCGCGCTGCTGGAGATCGCCAACCGCGATGCGCGTCAACTGGCGGCCAGCGACCTCGGTTATGCCGTCGGGCCTCGCCTCAATGCAGCCGGTCGACTGGATGATATGTCGGTCGGCGTGGCTCTGCTGCTCACCGAAGACATTGCGCAGGCGCGTATGCTTGCCAACGAGCTTGATGCGCTGAACCAGACGCGCAAAGAGATTGAGCAGGGCATGAAGAGCGAAGCGCTGGCGCTGTGCGATGAGCTGGAACGCCAGCACACCGATCTGCCGCTGGGGCTGGCCTTCTATCATCCCGAATGGCATCAGGGCGTGGTCGGCATTCTGGCATCACGGTTGAAAGAGCGTTTCCATCGTCCGGTCATCGCCTTCGCACCAGCCGGCGATGGCACGCTAAAAGGCTCGGGTCGTTCGATTGCTGGCTTGCATTTACGTGATGCGCTGGAGCGTCTCGATACGCTCTATCCCGGCATGATGATGAAGTTTGGCGGCCACGCGATGGCGGCGGGCCTGTCGCTGGAAACCGAAAAATACGAACTGTTCCGCGAGCGCTTTGCTGCGCTGATCGACGAATGGCTGGATGGCGAAGCGCTGCAGGGCGTGATCTGGTCTGATGGCGAACTGCACGCACAGGAGTTCACGCTGCACACCGCCGAAATGCTGCGTGAAGCCGGTCCGTGGGGCCAGACGTTCCCGGAACCGGTGTTTGATGGCCAGTTCAAACTGCTGCAACAAAAGCTGGTGGGCGAGCGTCACCTGAAGGTCATGATTGAGCCACTGGGCGGCGGACCGCTACTGGATGGTATCACGTTTAACGTTGATACTACCTTGTGGCCGGATACCAGCGTGCGTCAGGTGAAGCTGGCCTACAAACTCGATATCAACGAATACCGTGGCAACCGCTCGGTTCAACTGATTATCGACCATATCTGGCCGGTATAACCGCGTCATTCATTCGGGTGCGTGTAAAAGCGCACCCGGTAACCTGCTGCGAGTGACCCTGGCTCGCCATTGTTGGTCACCGAATCCCTTTGGGCGCATAAAAACCTATTCTGTTGCGCTATCTCGCATACCTGCAATGCTACAAAGTACGCGCAGTTTCGGGTAAACTAGCGCGTTACTTTTTATCTCCTTTCACCGAATCGTCAAAAAAGACTGAAAAGCCATGTTTGAAATTAATCCGGTCAAAAATCGTATTCAAGACCTCACTGAGCGCAGCGACGTTCTTAGGGGGTATCTTTGACTATGATGCCAAGAAAGAACGCCTCGAAGAAGTAAACGCCGAGCTGGAACAGCCTGACGTCTGGAACGAACCTGAACGCGCGCAGGCGCTGGGTAAAGAACGCGCTTCGCTGGAAGCGGTAGTAGAAACCTTAGATCACATGCGTCAGGGCCTGGAAGATGTGCAGGGCTTGCTGGATCTGGCGGTTGAAGCCGATGACGAAGAGACCTTCAACGAAGCCGTTATCGAGCTGGATGGTTTAGAAGCCAAGCTGGGCGAACTCGAATTCCGCCGCATGTTCTCAGGCGAGTATGACAGCGCCGACTGCTACATGGATATTCAGGCCGGTTCTGGCGGCACCGAAGCGCAAGACTGGGCCAGTATGCTGCTGCGCATGTACCTGCGCTGGGCGGAAGCCAAAGGGTATAAAACCGAAATTATCGAAGAGTCAGACGGTGAAGTGGCTGGGACCAAATCGGCCACCATTAAAATCATCGGTGACTACGCGTTTGGCTGGCTGCGTACCGAAACCGGCGTCCATCGCCTGGTGCGTAAGAGTCCATTTGACTCCGGCGGCCGTCGTCATACCTCATTCAGTTCGGTGTTTATCTACCCGGAAGTGGATGACAACATCGATATCGACATCAATCCGGCCGATCTGCGTATCGACGTTTACCGTGCCTCGGGTGCGGGTGGTCAGCACGTTAACAAAACCGAGTCTGCAGTGCGTATTACCCACTTGCCGACCAACATTGTGGTGCAGTGCCAGAATGACCGTTCACAGCACAAGAACAAAGATCAGGCTTTCAAGCAGTTGCGTGCGAAGCTGTACGAATATGAGATGCAGAAGAAAAACGCTGACAAGCAGGCCGCGGAAGACAACAAATCCGATATCGGCTGGGGCAGTCAGATTCGCTCATACGTACTCGACGATTCGCGTATCAAAGATCTGCGCACCGGCGTAGAGACGCGCAACACCCAGGCGGTGCTGGATGGCGACATCGACCGCTTCATTGAAGCAAGTTTAAAAGCAGGGTTATAAGGAACCGACATGTCTGAACAACAACCGCAGAGCGCTGATGCCGCCCTTGAGTTAAACAACGAACTGAAAGCGCGTCGCGAAAAACTCAGCGCGCTGCGTGAAAAGGGCATCGCGTTTCCTAACGATTTCCGCCGCGATACCACGTCAGATGTGCTGCACGCCAGCTATGACGCTAAAGAGAACGAAGAGCTGGAAGCGCTCGGCGTTGAAGTGAGCGTGGCCGGCCGTATGATGACCCGCCGCATCATGGGTAAAGCCTCTTTTGCTACGCTGCAGGACGTTGGCGGCCAGATTCAGATCTACGTTTCACGTGACGATCTGCCAGAAGGCGTCTACAACGAGCAGTTCAAAAAGTGGGATCTGGGCGATATCCTTGGCGCGCGCGGTAAGTTGTTCAAGACCAAAACCGGTGAGCTGTCGATCCACATCACTGAACTGCGTCTGCTGACCAAAGCACTGCGTCCGCTGCCGGATAAATTCCACGGCCTGGCCGATCAGGAAACCCGTTATCGTCAGCGTTATCTCGATCTGATCTCTAACGACGAATCACGTAACACCTTTAAAGTGCGCTCAAAAATCATGGCCGGCATCCGTCAGTTCATGGTGAATCGCGACTTTATGGAAGTGGAAACGCCGATGATGCAGGTGATCCCTGGCGGCGCGTCAGCCCGTCCGTTCATCACCCATCACAATGCGCTCGACATTGATATGTACCTGCGTATTGCACCGGAGCTGTATCTGAAGCGTCTGGTCGTCGGCGGCTTCGATCGCGTGTTCGAGATCAACCGTAACTTCCGTAACGAAGGTATTTCGCCACGTCATAACCCAGAGTTCACCATGATGGAACTCTATATGGCGTATGCGGATTACAAAGATCTGATCGAACTGACTGAAAGCCTGTTCCGCACCCTGGCGCAGGACGTGCTGGGCACCACTGAAGTGCCTTACGGTGACCACAGCTTCGATTTCGGCAAGCCATTTGAGAAGCTCACCATGCGTGAAGCGATCAAGAAATACCGTCCGGAAACCGACCTGAACGATCTGGAAGACTTTGATAAAGCTGTCTCGATTGCCAAATCGCTGCACATCAAAGTGGAAAAGAGCTGGGGTCTGGGCCGCGTGGTGACCGAGATCTTCGAGGAAACCGCAGAAGCACATCTGATTCAGCCAACCTTCATCACCGAATACCCGGCTGAAGTGTCACCGCTGGCACGTCGTAACGACGAGAACCCGGAAATCACTGACCGCTTTGAGTTCTTTATCGGCGGCCGTGAAATCGGTAACGGCTTCTCCGAGTTGAACGATGCAGAAGATCAGGCTGAGCGTTTCCTGCAGCAGGTGAATGCAAAAGACGCGGGCGATGACGAAGCGATGTTCTACGACGAAGACTACGTCACCGCACTGGAGCACGGCCTGCCGCCAACTGCAGGTCTGGGCATCGGTATCGACCGTATGGTAATGCTGTTCACCAACAGCCACACCATCCGTGACGTGATCCTGTTCCCTGCACTGCGTCCAAGCAGTAAATAAGGCAAAACCTGCGCACTTTGCAGTGAGCCTATAGAGGCCGCCATTTATGGCGTAATGCCGATCAGTTAAG